>DASXGT010000071.1:0-8438 GCA_036488895.1 Bryobacteraceae bacterium
GGATCGCCAACCAGCGGATGGCCGATGGATGCTAAATGGATTCTGATTTGGTGGGGGCGCCCCGAATTTAGGTTTACTTCGAATGTTGTGGAGCATGTGGTGCGTGAGATTACCCTTGCCAATGACTTTGACGGTTTGCCACTTGGGTTGGCGGCCCACACGGAACCGATGAGCGGGTGCGCTACGAGGCCGATGGGTGTGAGGATTTCGTAGGCGTCGTGCTGAGCAATGTTTTGAGCCAGCGCCCGGTAGATTTTTTGAATTTTGGGTGTGTTCCAGTTTGCGAATAGATTAGAGGCCGCCTGCGGTGTTTTGGCGAAGAGGACGATGCCGGTAGTGGCTCGGCCCAACCGGTGGACAGGGTTTGCGTTGGGGGTTTTCTTTTGCACCAAGCGCAGGAGGGTGTTTTCCATGAAGCCGCCGCCGGGGAGAGTGGGCAGCCCGCTGGGTTTGTTGACGGCCAACAGATGGGGGTCTTCAAACAGGACTTCGAAGTGCTGAGGGGAGTCTGGTTCGACCCAGGGTGGACGGTTCCAGACAAGGGTTTGGTTTAAAGTGACCGATTCGCTTGCGGTGGCGGTGACGCCGTTGAGGGTGACTTCGCCGTTGTTCAGTTTTTGTTGCCAGGCTTGTGGGGTTGAGTGGGGGTAAAGGCTTGCCAAGTGGGAGAGCAGGGTTTGTCCACGGTATTTGCTGATGATGATTGTGGTGTAGGCATAGCCCCGTTTGAGCATGTAGTTTGAGTGTAAGTTATGGCATCTGCGGCATGGCGGCCCGAAGGGTTTTTGCGATCCAATCGGCGCGAGGGAGCCCAGACTGGCCGAGTGTTTTGATTTCCCTTCGATGTCATATTCGACGCGGCGAATCGAGAGTGTGGCGCCATCGATCAAGACGTATGATGCAAACTTGCCAACAATGATTTGCGCCAACAGACTCGCGCTGGCTTCTTCGCCAATCAAGCGCAGATCTTTGGCGCAGCCAGTGCAATGCTTGTCTTGTTGCAGCAAGTCAAGCACGATACGCTCGCGCTTTAGGTGAGGCGCCAGTGAAGGGTTTTGAAACCTCCCGGGGAGAAGATATGCATGCTGTATGTTGACGAAGCTTCTATCCCCTGTAAAGACAGTTTCTGAGCCTTGTACCCCATTGTCGATTTGACTAAAACCGTCAGGAAATACGTACTGTACGGCGGCATCTAGCACTTGTTCAAAGTTGATGCTTTGATGAGCGCTGTTCGCCTGGCTATCCAGGAAATTTAGAAGCTGAACTTTGGCAGGAAGGATTCTCGCGTGATCCACCAGGCGACAGCGATTAACGGTTCATGTACGACATGGCGTCCAGGTGAATCGGGCCCTGATCTGGTTGGAGAAAAGCAACTCAGGGTAGTTCCCAGAAAGGACTTCAAGGGAGTGTCCACGATAGAAGCCCCTGAGTCGAATCACCGTTGTGGCGGCTCCGCAATACTCGAGCTCTGCTCGCCCTGCCCGGAAAGTCGCGGTATTTTGAAACGTCAAAGTTGAATGAATCCGCGCCGTAACCCGATGGCGGCTGCATCCGTGCGGTCATCTGCGCCGAGTTTCTCAAGGATGCTTTTGAGGTGTGCCTTCACCGTATGCTCGGAAATGCAGAGTTTATCCGCGATGTCCCGATTCTTCTGGCCGTTTGCGACGGGGGTGTCTTGACGAACCTCTTCGCAGCGGTGTTTGTGCACGGCAAAGTCGTGGCAGTTAGCCCGCGTCATCAATTGTAGCGATCGGCTTTCCGGTCAAGTGCTGGTGCCAATTCGGTGCGATTCCCTCAAGTGACGAGAACCGTATTTTTCAGCCAGAACATTCAAGATCAGTAAACGCTTCGTGACCACCTGCGATCTATCTCGGTTGCAAGTCGTCTGTTTACCTTCCGATATCGGCGTTTGAACTTAACTGACCCAGGACATCCCGCGTAGCCTCGACAATGGACAGGGGATCCTCCAACGGTATTCCGTGGCCGACGTGTTTCAGGATGATCTGCCGGCCGCGCGTCAACAGCTTCGCCAGTTGCGCCTGGCTACCATGCACACGATATTCCATGTAACGATCCAGCTTTTCGACATCAGTTCATCATCAAGGTGTACGGCCGGTTTTTGCGCTCCGGATGATCTTGACGCTACCTCGTTAGCTCCGCAGCATATTGCTCATTCTGGGCATCGGCCAAATCAGTCATGTCTCCGAGGACATACCGATACTGAAAACGTGGTCCCAACCAAACCACTCTGCGCATCCAATTGGTCGGGTCTGTCCACAATACCGGGCGGTGTCCCATCGCTGTCATTAGATCGTCAAGATCCCAATGCAACAAAAAACCTGGAACGACTGCGTCGTATAAATCGGTGTTTATCGTATTCTCAAGGGCTTCCCGTAGGCTGTACGGCGTCTTATCCAACCAAATCTTACTGATTCGCGGATCAGTTGCCGCCGCCAGCAGTAGCCAAATTCCTGGAACACCTTGCGCGGCAGCTCGAATAGAGCCAGGATCGACATCATCGCGCGCTGCAAGAAGATCTACACCGCGCAAGATGTCGTGTGCTCGCATTGCCGGCAAGTTGCGCCCGATCTGGTCTGCCCGTTCATTCGTCTGCCAGTTGCCGAGAAACGGGCGGTGATCATTTTCGCCTGGGGAATCCCGTACTTCCAGCGTCAGGACCACGTGCCCTGTTTCCGCGATTCTTTCCGCGAGTGAATCCGCCAACGTGCCTTCCAAAAATAATACGGCCGGCTTTCGCCCCGGCGAAAGCGGTATGTAGAGGTCCCCCTTGATGGCAATTCCCGGCTCGGTTTCAAGACGGATGCGCTCGCGGCGAATGTTCTTCCCCGGCTGTTGCGTCTTCTCCAGCACCGTGGCAAGAGGCGGCGATCCATCAGTAGGAATTTGCAGCCGTCGCAACTCCGCCTGCAATTGTTCGAGCGTACCTTTCTGCTTTTTTGCTTCCAGATCGGCTAGAATCAGTTGATTCAGCTTCCGGTTGCCTGCTTCTTCCTCGACCCGGCCTGATTGCGTCACTTGCAGCTCATGATTCAAAAACAGCTTTACCGGCTGTTCGTGAAAATCTCCTTGTCCGTTCTTGAGCCAACGAATCATCCATTGATAGACCGCTTCGCGGCTCACGAGCGGACTTCCGTGAGGACCGGGTCCAACGAAGAAACCGATCTTATGTTCGGCGTTATAAAGACGATACCAACGCTGCGATTCGTCAAAGACCATCTTGACGCCGGCGGGCGTGAAGTAATCTTCCTTTGTGGCTTGGAGCAGCCACGGCGTAGGAGCGGACAGTTCCACAAAATCCGCGATGTCTAATCCGGCTGCCAGAAAATGCGGCCAACTCATCTCGGAATCGGGATCAGCACCGGCGAAAAGCAGACGGTAGGAGGAGGGGAAACAGGCAGGGATGACTGCTTTTAGCCGCTTGTCTAAAGCTCCAATAAAGGTGGTCAGGGCGCCCCCACCTGAACAACCCGCGGCGCCAATGCGCGTTCCATCTACATCAGGGCGGCTGATCAAGTAGTCGAGAGAACGCTTGGCGTCCCAGATGAAGTAACGGGCTACGCTTTCGCCGATGAGGATGCTTTGCTCGCCCGCATGCATGTGCTCATTGACCGACCATCCGGCCGCCGGCGCCTGCAATTGCGGATCAAAGCTCTGTTCTCGCTCCCCCTGTCCGACTGGATCAAAGGCAAGCGCGACAAATCCTTTTAGTGCGAGATCAGCGGCTAAGGCTTGCGGCTCCGTTTTGCCTTCCTGGGTGTGACCGGACTGCAGCAGGACAGCGGGATAGCGGCCGGGCGCGTTTGGCCGATAGAGGTTCGCGGTGACAAAGAAGCCCGGCAGACTCTCGTAAATGATTTTTTCGATGGTATAGCCAGCCGCGTTGATCTGGCCGGTGGTTTTTGCATTCAGCGGCCCTCGGTAGTCGGGTAGGCCACCCAAAATCTCCATCATCTTCTGGCGGACCACTTGCTTTCGTTCTTCCGCTGCAGTCACAGTACGTATGGCGGCGATGGCGTTCTCACGCTTCTGCAGTTGCTTTTGCGCGATCTCATCCATCCAGCGTAAGAATGAATCCTGAGCGAGCCGTTCCTCGCGCGGCCGCTCGGCGCAAAACAGAGAAAGACTGACAATAGCAAGTAACGTGAGGATGGCGCGAAGTTTCATTGAGCCGCCGTTACTTGTTGTTCAATGGCGTCACGTGCTCTTTTACGTACTCATCGATGCGGGAGTCGCGATCAGCGCCAGATGCGCCTGGGGGGATGTAATGAAACACCTCGGCGTATTCAACTCCATATTGTTTGCCGAGATCGCGGCTGCGGTCCATGCTGAATTCGCGGATATAAGCGCGATCGGCCGTAGCGTCATCGTCACCGAGGAGCGGGAGGCGCTGATTGCGTTTGGCTAACTCTGCGCGCAAACGAGAACCGGACCGTCCGCCTGGTCCTTTCGCGATATTGGCGCGATTGGTTTCAATTTTCTTGTCGATCTGTTTGCTGATGTCCACGACCCTCGTAATCTCTGGGCGTCGCGCGAAGTAATATTTGTCCGCGATAGTCTTCGGCTGTAGTCCCGCTGCGAACTGTTCCTCGTAGTCATGGGAGCGTCCGGCCATCCAGCACGCAGCTTCGACCCCTTTTGCCAACATATAGTGATCGGGGTTCTCTTCGTCGTGGGCCCATGGATCCCAGCTCACCACTGTGTCTACCTTTAGAAGACGAATTAGAAAGATGAGGCGACAAGTCAATTCGTTTAGCGAAACATCCGCCATGCGGTGATTGCTGTAGTTGAGATCGAAATGTCCTTTGCAGCCCAGGATGCGCGCTATTTCGGCATTATCCCGTTCATTCCCGGTCACGTTGTCACCGATGGTTCCGGCGGTGCCGAGACCAATGGCGTCGCCCATATCGTCGTTGGTTGCGCGGACAAGGTAGCCTGTGTATCCCTCTTCGATCAGCTTCGCCACGGTACCTGATGCCATCAACGGAATGTCGTCGGAGTGGGCTTGCAGGGCGAGCAGCACTTTTCCCTTATGCGGTTGGCCCGGCAGGGATCGCTCAAGCACAATATTGGTCCCGGCGGTCGATGGCTGTGGTTGTTGTAGGTGTGCCAGTTGGGCCTTCACACTCGCGGCAAAAAAAGCTGCACAGAAGTTGCGCCGTAACATGGGTTCGATTATATATACTCCGGTGTGAGGTTCAGCTCTTGCGAATTACCGAGGTCAGATCGGCCGGCTTGCGCCATGGCACGCCCGAGGGTGGATGGGCGAATGAACTGAAGGCCGACGATTGCGTGCACACGCTGGTGGCCGTTTTCACTGATGAGGGGGTAACTGGTTGGGGATCGGTTTTCACGAATGATGAACTCGTGCGCGGCGCCCTGCATGTGCTTGCTCCGTTGTACACGGGAGAGAATCCACTGGAACCGGAGCGGGTAAGTGAGAAGTTGCACGCCAATACGTTTTGGCTGGGGCGCGGCGGGTCTGTCACACACGCGATAAGCGGGATCGATATTGCGATGTGGGACATTCTTGGCAAAGTGACGGGACAGCCCGTGGGCCGGTTGCTGGGAGGACGATATCGCGAACGCGTGCGCCCCTATGCATCATTGTTGATGTGCGAGCCCAAGGCGCTGGCGGAGCATCTGGGCGCGCTTCAAGCTGAGGGATTTCGCGCTTTCAAGATTGGCTGGGGGCCGTTCGGGCGCAAGAGTTTCGCGCTGGATGAAGCAATTGTCAGCGCGGCGCGCACGGCGCTTTCCAGCGAATCGTTGCTCATGGTAGACGCGGGCGGGAGCGATGCGTTTTGGCCGCAGGATTACAAGTGGGCCAGCCGCACGGCCCGGATGCTCGCCGATTATGGCGTTCACTGGTTTGAAGAGCCGCTCCCCCCAGACAATCTGCATGACTATGTGCTGCTTCGGAACAACTCTCCCGTTCCAATTGCGGGTGGTGAAGTGTTGACTCGCCGGCAATCGTTTACGCCGTGGCTTACACAGAAGGCCTTCGATATTGTGCAACCGGATGTTACTAAGGTTGGGGGTATCAGTGAAGAACGGCGGATTGCCTGGATGGCCGAAGAAAACGGCGTACGGTTCATTCCGCATGGGTGGAACACAGCGCTGGGCCTGGCCTGCGATCTGCAACTTGCTTCCGCCCACCGGAACACGGACCTGGTTGAATATCTCACGGGTTCACCATTTATCGACGATTTGGCGGAAGGCGGCTGGAAGCTGGGGGCCGACGGGATGCTCGCGATTCCTAGTCTCCCAGGTTTGGGAGTTTCGCTGAACATGGATGCTGTGGAAAAATACACAGGGGAACGGTTCGGCCTCGTGAGTGGTCGTCACTAATATGGAGGTGGCTGCCGCAACACGGCGGGCGGACCTCCCACGCACTCTCGGAATGCTCGACACGATTGCGATTGTCATAGGGATCGTGATCGGATCGGGTATTTTTCTACTTCCCAATCTCATCGCGCGCCATCTGCCGTCGGTCAACGCGATCCTCGGCGTGTGGATTGTAGCGGGTTTGCTTTCTCTCATTGGCGCGTTTGCTTACGCAGAACTGGGGGCAATGATGCCGGCCACGGGAGGACAGTATGTCTATCTGCGCGAAGCCTATGGGCCTTGGTGCGCGTTTGTGAGCGGCTGGACTTTTATGCTGGCGGTGCTGTCGGGTGGGAGCGCCTGGCTAGCTGTTACGTTCTCCATCTATGCCGGTTATTTCGTGCCGTTGACGCCTCTGCTAAGCAAGCTCGTGTCAGTGGCTTTGATTCTGGCGCTCTCGGCAGTCAATTATTTGGGTGTCAGGGAGAGCGCATGGGTACAGCGCACCTTTACGTACCTGAAAATTGGGGCAATCCTGGTGCTGATAGGAGCGGGCTTGTTCTACCACCGCGCGGTTCACGCTGTGACTGTCAGCAGGCACGGCCCGATTTCGTTAGCTGATTTCGGGTTTGCCATGGCGGCGTGTCTGATGGCATACAACGGTTGGAGCTATGTGAGTTTCGTGGCGGGTGAAGTGCGCGACCCCGCGCGAAACCTTCTGCGCTCTTTGGTCTTTGGCATGAGCGCCGTTGCGCTTTTGTATATTTTTGCCAATGTAGCGTATTTGCGCGTGATGACAGTGCAGCAAATTGCTTCGACAGAGCGCGTGGGAGCAGACATGGCGACGACAACGTTGGGTTCGCTGGGTGGAACGTTTGTTTCCCTGACGGTGCTGCTCTCCGTGGTGGGCGCAATCAACGGATGCGTCCTGACGGCGGCGAGGATTCCGTTTGCGCAGGCCCGCGATGGACTGTTTTTCGCACGCTTTGGAGAAGTTCATCCCCGCTTTCAGACGCCTGGCTTCGCGATTGTATGCGGAGGCGTCTGGACGATTATCCTGGTGCTCACGGGCTCCTACGAAACGCTCTATTCGTACTCGATTCTGGCTGCTTGGGTTTTCTACACGCTCAGCGTCGGAGCGGTGCTGGTGCTGCGGCGAAAACTTCCGCATGCCGACAGGCCTTACAGAATGTGGGGCTATCCGTGGACCCTTTGGGTGTTTGTGTGCGTGTCCATCTGGTTCATGATGAACTCCTGGGTGACGCAGCCGTTACCCTCTTTGATGGCATTGGCGATCATCGGGAGTGGAATGGTTGCGTATTGGGTTTGGCGCAAGTTCGCTGTGACTCGCTTTTGAGTGTCTCTCTTATCTGTTCCAATTCGCCTCCAGCAGCGGGAGCTAAACGACGGCCTTCCAGGTCGACGCGGTACCTGGTTACGACCGTTTCGCTGAACGACATCCTTGGCGCCGAGCAGTACCACTGAATGAAATCATCGATCGCATAGCGGGACAAAGGGATTAGCGCTCGAACTGGCGCCCCGCAAGATCCGCGTCAACGCCATCGCTCCCGGTCATACCGAAACTGAAGCAATATTGCTGCTGGGACCTTTGAGGGTAGTGCCGGTGCCATCCTGGCGGAGAAAACGCCGCTCGGCCGGCTCGGTCGTGTGGATGATATCGCCCCGCTGGCGGTGTTTCTAGCATCAGACGAATCAGCCTGGATCACCGGCGAAGTCATTCGGGCCGCAGGCGGCCTCGTTGTGGCCACTTGAGTGCAATGCGCTGACCTTAAGCCGATTCAGAGGGCTGTGCGGTTAATATTGCGAACTACAGCAGCTGCCTCTCATGGACGCAATCGGCGAATCACGCTAGATCTCTATCGGAAGTGCTCCGGCACGATAAGGCGGGGCACGGCGAGCGGTTGAGGCCGGAGCAGTTTCGATAGAGCCGTTAGCAGTGAGCCGCTGGCGTCGGCGTCCCGGATGCCGCTAGCTATGGGTTTTTAATGCTCATGTGGCGATCAAGCTGATGAAGTCCGCGGGTTTGCGTCGGCGGAACGGGCAATCCTTTTCTGCGCCAAAACGCAGATGAG
>DASXGT010000082.1:0-25569 GCA_036488895.1 Bryobacteraceae bacterium
TATCAAGGTCGACTACGTAGGCACCGATCAAACCTCGGAGACCAGACCCGGACAGTGCGGAACCTCGAACACCAAGGAACGCAAGGGTTCGGAGACCACCGAAGCCGATAAGAACCGGCGCGTGGAAGTCTACCTCGTACCCCACGGTGCAACCACTTCACTGCCTCCTGCCGTGAAGAACCTGCAGCCGCTGCCGGACGACGTTAAAGCGCTCGGTTGCCCCAAATAAGCACGGGCAGTCAAACAAAGTAAGTAACAAGCCAAAAGGGTCAAGCGGTTCGCCGCTTGACCCTTTTGTGCATTTTGGAACTAATACGAGTACGATATAGATGCTTCCATGAAGTTGCTTGCCCGCTTTAACCTGATCTTTATCGCCATCTTCGGCGTCGGCGCCATCCTCGTCATCGCGCTAGCTTATGTTTTTCTACGCAACGATGCCAAAGAACAGGTGTTTGAGCAGGCCAAGTTAATGATGGAAACTACCGTTGCGGTGCGCTCTTACACCACCGGGCAAATTGAGCCCCTGCTGACTAAGTTTCAGAAGCAATCGGCCATATTTCTGCCGCAAACCGTGCCGGCTTACTCCGCCACCCAGGTTTTCGGGAACATCCACAAGCTGAATCCCGATTACTCGTACAAGGAAGCCACCCTCAACCCGACCAACTTGGCGGATCGCGCCGCCGATTGGGAAGCCGACGTTGTCAATACTTTCCGCAACGATCCCGCGCGTACCAGTCTAAGCGGCGAGCGCGATACGCCCACCGGCCGCTCCATGTTCTATGCCCACCCGATCAAAGTTACGAATACTGCCTGCCTGGATTGTCACAGCACTCCCGCCCGCGCTCCCAGGTCGCTGGTCCATCAATATACATCCGAGCATGGTTTTGGGTGGAAGCTGAATGAAATCGTGGGCGCTCAGATCGTCTCCGTGCCGGAAGCATTGCCCATTGCAATTGCCGACCGGGAGCTCATGCGTCTGATCGCGTATTTAGTCCTATTGGCGTTGGTGGCGCTGGCCGTGCTCGATGCCGTGTTGATCGCAACGGTCATCCGGCCCGTCGCCAAACTGTCCCGCCTGACGGATGAAATCAGCCAGGGAAAGGTCGATGTCGAAGATATTCCCGTTACCGGCCGTGACGAAATTTCCGTTCTGGCCGCATCGTTCAACCGCATGAAACGCAGCCTGGCGAAAGCCATCCGTCTACTCGAATCCAGAGGCGCGTAATTTTGCCAGAAATTGCTTCCTGGCGCTGCCCTCCGGCAATTCCCGCGCTAGCGCTTCATACAGTTGTTGCAGCGTTTTCGCCCGCTTCGCCTCGTCGTTCACCAGCACGCGCGCAATCGGCCCGATGTGGCCGGCTAGCTCTTGTGTCACGCTCTCCAAAATCTCCCGCTCGAAAGAATGCGCTTGCTTCACCGGCTTTCCGCCCAGCACCGCCGCCAGGCTCAGCAGCCCCGCGTCAAAGCGGGCGCCGAAGCCGTCAATCCATTGCAAATTGGTCAGAAAATATTCCAACGCCCGGGGCGGCGCCACCTCTTCCAGGCGGAAGGTGAGAATCGGAAGTGCGGCGCGGTCCGCCAGTTCCACCTCCCGGCTAATTTGTCTGGATCGTTCGGTATGTGTCGAAAGCAGCAGCACAAAGCCGCTGCTGCCGCGTATCGCCTCGGCGATGGCCGCCGGCCATGGCTGGCCCGGCGGAATATTGCGCGGCGCAATCCAGCAGGTTACGCCGCCGCGCTCCAGCGCTTCACACACCCGGTTCGCCTGGGCGCTGTCTTCCGAACAATAGCTGATAAAGAGCATCTGGCATTCCTATCTTAGGATTTCCTTACCGCTTCTTTATTTGTTCTTTATCCCTGGCGCCTTATTCTCAAGATGAAATCCGTGTCTGAGACTTCCGGCTCCGTCCTCATTGTCGATGATGATTACGCCCTCCGCCAAGCATTGCGCGGCACGCTGCAAGCGTGCGCGTTTTGCACGGATGAGGCTTCCACCGGCGAACAGGCCGTCATGCTCCTGCGCGCCAAGCGCTTTGATGCCGTTCTGCTCGATACCATCATGCCGGGCATGGGCGGCATCGCGACCTGCCAAGAGGTGCGCCGGTTGGTTCCCGGCATTTCCATCCTGATGTTGAGCGTCAGAGATAGCCAGGACGAAATGATTCGCGCGCTCGACGCCGGCGCCGATGACTTCATCGTCAAACCCTTCCATGTCCCGGAGTTGACCGCGCGCTTGCGCGCCGGTGTCCGGCGCGTGCGCGCGAGCTGCGAAAAGCCGCTTCCCTCCGTCACCATTGGGGACATCGAACTTGATCCTGCCAGCAGAACCGTGAAGAAGCACGGCCAACCGGTGCACTTCACTCCGAAAGAGTTTGACCTGCTGCACTATCTGATGTGCCATGCCGGCATGCCCGTAACGCATAGCCGTCTGCTGCGCGCCGTATGGGGACCCGAATATGGAAATGAACTGGAATATCTCCGCACCTTCATCCGTCAATTACGCCGCAAAATCGAAGACCGCCCCGCGGCGCCGGCGTATTTGTTAACCGATCCGTATGTCGGCTACCGCTTCACCGGCGCCCGTGCATTAGAAGAAGAAAATAGCGTCTCCCGCTAGCATCAACTGGCTGTTGCGTGTTCCGTTGTTATACGCCGCCACATCGTAAGAATGTTCAAAGCGCAGCTCCGGCCGCAGCAGTACTGTAGTTCCGATCCAATGCCCCCAGCCGATCAGATGCTCGGAGTAGCGTGTTTTGTAGCCTGTTCTCTGGCCTACGATGTCATTCACATACTCGTTGCGGATGGACATGTAATCGTGTTTTGAGAACTGGCGCTCCAAGTAGCTGACCGCCGCCACGCTGGGCGCATAACAGGTGAGTGCCGCGGCGTTATTGCAATGCGCTCCATTCGCGCCGGTCTCAAGCAAGGAGCTTGCATTTGGATTCAACACATTTGGCGTGTCTTTTTCATATTGATACCAGGCTTCCGTCGACGCATGCCAGTTTTTGTTGATCTTCTGATAGTAAGTGAAATAATACGCGGCCACATTATTGTAGGCGTAGCGCCCGTCATTCAGAGAATTGGCGCAGGCGTACACATTGCCTTTACCTTCCTGCCAGGTGTATCCAAGGCAAGCGTTCACCGTTGCTTTGGCGTCTTTCGTCCACGGAGCGGCGTCACATCCCGAAGACAGGCCGACCTGGAGCAGAAAATGATCGCTCAGTTTCGTCGTCGTATTGATTCCTTGCTGCGTGTAGCAGTCGAAGGTGTAAAGAAGCGAATGACTGTACGTGTAGTTATTCGGCGCCAATTGCGCTTCAATGTCCGGCAGTGAGATATACCGGCCGATCCGGATGTCCATGCCCTGCGCTATGTGAGGCACATATAAATCCACGTAAGCCATCACGGGATCGAAGCCGTACTCCTGGTTCTTCCCTAAAAGCTGATTGCTGAATACGCCTTTGGCCGTAGTGAACCGGTAATCGAGGCCCCACAACAGCGCGAGACGAAAACCCCAATCGAAATGATCGGTTTGAACGGTGTCCGGCTGCCGCTCTATATAAAGAACCTGTTGATCGGGCTGAACCGTGTTCGCGCGCTCGGCATACGCGGCCGGGAAGTTGGAATATCCGCCCTGATTGGACGTGCTTAGATTAAAGCCGATATTGAACCATCCATAGATTTGAATCCGGCTCTTCTTCCATGCATCCCCGTGTGGGCCGGCCCAAAGAGCAGTCATCAACGGTCCAGCCTGCGTCCATGGCTGTCCAATAGTGACGGACCCTCCGTAAGGCCACACGCTAAAAGGATAGGGCGGCCCGTCCACGGGCGCCGGATAACCCCGGAACGCCGGCGCGGGATCGCTAGTGCTGGAAGGGGTCGGATGCCAATCTTTTTTGTAAGCGTCGCCAAGCCTCTCAAAAAAGCTTTTCCTCACCAACGCCGGTTTTGTAACATCCTCGCCATTCGAAGGCTGCACCGCCTGTCCGTGCAGCGTTGTGCTCATAAAAATCAAAGCGATACCGGCTTTCAGGCAAAGAGCGTGTCTGTTACATTGTCGTTTCATAAATCGGGCTGTGTTACAGATTGTGCCGCTTCCGGCATAAGGAACGCATGAGGAAAGCGTAAAAAAGTAACAACGCTCTTTATGCCTTCTTCATCTAAATACTTCTACGCTGTTGCTTGAAGCGGATGAGGAATACAAGTTTTCTTTTATCGTGTTTGCTCGTAGCGCTCGCGGCGTTTGCTCAAAATGATCAGCGCCGCGACTTCGTGCTGACCTCATACTCAGATTTGGTGCTGGTTCCGGTGACGGTGACTAACAAGGAAGGCGGCATCGTCAACGGACTCACTCAAAGTCAATTTCAAATCAAAGAGAACAAAATAGACCAGCGCATATTCAGCGTTAGCGAACAGGATGTTCCGGCCTCCATCGGAATTGTTTTGGATACCAGCGGCAGTATGAATGAAGAACTGCCCGCGGCTAAAACCGCGTTGAAAGAGTTTCTCGCTGATGCGAACCCGGACGATGAAGCCTTTCTTTACACCGTTTCGGCAAACCCTCGTCGGGAATCGTTCTTCACTACTGACTTTGACGCTATGCTGGGCCGCGTATCGTTCCGGTCCGCATTCGGAAGCACCGCGCTAATAGATACCATTTACGCGGGTCTGGATGGGCTGCGCGAGGCCAAGCACGCTAGAAGAGCGCTGCTCATCATCTCCGACGGAATGGATAATCACAGCCGTTATTCCAAAGCCGAGCTGATGTCGCTCGCGCTTGAATCGAATGCCCAGATCTATGCCATTTCTATCCATGATCCGTCCGCTTATCAGAAGCCGGCACAATTAAAAGAGGAACGTGCCGGTCTCGCGCTGCTGGATGAACTTGCCTGGAAAACCGGTGGTATCCCCTTCGTCGTCCGTAACACCGGCGGTTTGCACGCAGCCACCGCGCAAATCGGCCGAGCTCT
The DNA here is from genome assembly GCA_036488895.1 of Bryobacteraceae bacterium. Taxonomy (GTDB): domain Bacteria; phylum Acidobacteriota; class Terriglobia; order Bryobacterales; family Bryobacteraceae; genus Bog-105. Next base: position 4,971 of record DASXGT010000082.1, read on the forward strand.
ACGTAATCAGTATGTGCTTAGCTACGTTCCTCGACCGCGCAAACGTGATGGCAAATGGCAATCCATTCACGTGACCGTAGCGGCGCCGCACGCAATGGTATATGCCCGTCCAGGCTATCGAGCAGATTAGCGCCCCGCGCTATGCTAACTTGCATGCCCGGCCCAGCTAGATCGATTGCCTTCTTCTTGTGTTCTCTGCTCGTCCCAAGCCTGTATGGCGCGGCCGATCGCCCGTTCACGATTGCCCAGGTGATGAGCGCTCCGTTCGCCAGTACTCCGCTTGCCGCGCCCAATGCAGCCAAGGTGGCGTGGGTTGAAAATGCGGAGGGCAAGCGTAACGTCTGGGTAGCGGAAGCACCGGATTGGACCGGGCATCCTGTCACCGCTTTCAACGCCGACGACGGCCAGGATATTGACGATCTGGCATGGGCGTCCGATGCCAGTTATCTGCTGTTTGTGCGTGGCGGCGATTTTGAGCATGTTGGAACTGGGAATCCCAATCCCAACTGGAATCCCACTCGCCCCCAACAGCAAATCTGGTATGTGGCCACCGATAGCCATGCGTCCAAGCACGATCCCAAAATCTTGACGGAAGGCCACGCGCCCTCGGTTTCTTCCAAGGGAACCATTGCCTTTTTGCGCGCCGGTCAAATCTTCCTTTTGAAAGTGGGTGGCGACAATCAAAAAAGCGAGGCGAAGAACGTCGTCACGCAGGCAGGGCAGCAGAACAGCCTGCATTGGTCGCCGGATGGCTCTGAATTAGCTTTCGTTAGCGCGCGCGGCAATCACAGTTTTATCGGCGTCTATAATCCCTCCGAAGATAAGTTGCGCTATTTCGACGCAAGCGTGGACAGAGACTCCGACCCTTCCTGGTCGCCCGATGGCGTGCATCTTGCGTACATCCGTGTTCCAGCGTCCCGGCGCGGCCTCGGTTCCGGTGCTGCTCGGGAAGGTGAGCCCTGGTCCATTCGTATTGCCGACGCTAAAACCGGCGCCGCGCGGCAAGTCTTTAAGGCCGCTGCGGGACCCGGCAGCGTATTTCACGGCCTTACAAACGAAACACAACTATTCTGGACGGCTGGCGATAGGCTGGTTTTTCCTTGGGAGCGTACAGGCTGGTGTCATTTATACAGCCTTCCGCTAAACGGCGAGACTCCGGTCGAACTTACGCCCGGCGAAGGCGAGGTGGAACAAGCGGAGCTTTCACATGATGGCGGCACGATTTATTTCTCCACCAACTTGACCGATATCGACCGCCGCCACCTGTTGAGCGTAAGCCCGGCCGGCGGTTCCGCGCCCAAACCCGTGACCAGCGGCGAGGAAATTGAAATGTCTCCGTCCCCCTTAGCGGATGGCTCCGGACTCGTTTTCCTGTCTTCCAGCTATAACAAGCGTTCGAGCGCGATGATCCGCCTGGTGGATGGAAAAACCAAACCGCTGGCGGAGGGTATTGTACCTGCTGAATTTCCAGCCGCCTCGCTCGTCAAACCGCAAGCGGTCATGGTCACGGCGGCGGACGGCATGCAGATTCACGGCCAGCTTTTTCTGCCGCCTCATTCGAGCGCTGGCGAGCGCCATCCCGCCATTGTGTTCTTTCACGGCGGTTCCCGCCGGGAGATGTTGCTAGGTTTTCACTATCGCCCTTATTATTCAAATGCCTATTCGCTGAATGAATATTTTGCCAGCCAGGGCTACGTGGTTCTTTCGGTCAATTACCGCAGCGGCATCGGCTATGGCCTTAATTTCCGCGAAGCAATCCACTACGGAGCCTCCGGCGGAAGCGAGATGAGTGACGTGATCGGCGCGGGCTTGTATTTGAAAAACCGCCCTGATGTGCAACCGAACCACATTGGCGTATGGGGTGGTTCGTACGGCGGTTATCTGACGGCCATGGCATTGTCCCGCGCTTCGGACTTATTCTCCGCCGGCGTCGATTTTCACGGTGTCCACGATTGGAGCAGCTTGCGCGAATCCGCCGCGCCGTCCGGCGGCGATCCTAAACAACAGCGTGACTACCAGGAAGCCCTGCGAGTGGCATTCGAATCGTCTCCCATGGCATCGGTCGATACCTGGAAATCACCGGTCCTCCTCATCCACGGTGACGACGATCGCAATGTCGCGTTTGCACAAACGGTAGTCTTGGTGGAAGCATTGCGCCAGCATCACGTGGAATTCGAGCAATTAATACTGCCGAACGAAATACACGAGTTCCTCATGCAGCGCAGTTGGGTCACCGCTTACCAGGCCGCCGCTGACTTCTTCGCGCGTAAGCTGCGCTAGCCTCTTCGGCGGACAAACGTGAGCAATGCTTCCATCTGATGCTGGTCGGCGGCGCGCAATGCCTCAATGTAGCGGCGTCGCACATCGCCGACGGCGGCCAGATTGGCGCGCCCCCAACTAAAGGGCTTCCGGCCAAGCTGAACCGCCAATAGATCCGCAGCCAGCCTGGCATGCCGGCCATTACCGTTCGGGAATGGGTGAATCCAAACCAGCCGGTGGTGAAATCGCGCGGCGGTCTCATCGGGCGGGTAGGTGCGTGCTCCACCCAATAGCGCGCGTCGTCCAGGAGACTCCGAAGTTCCATGGGAATCATCCAATGATCCACGCCGATGTTGCGCGGCGAATTGCGGAACATCCCGGCCCATTTCCACACTTTGCTAAACATGTGCCGATGCAAATCGCGCAGAAATTTCTCATCCAGCACCATGCGCTTGCGGGCAAAGGCCCATTGTTGCGCCGCCAGAATTCCCATCTGCTCTGCTTCGTTTAGCTCGCGGCGGAGCGTAATGTAGCTTGGAATGAGTCCCTGCCGCTCATCGTTGGTGAGTGGAGTGGAGGCATCGTCCTGTTCGATCAGCCGGTCGCGCATAGCCATCTTGGGAACTTCCGGTTTTGCACAAGTTCCTCAAGTACATTAGTCCCAAAGACGGCGTGGATATTCTCTAACTAAATCGTCGGCTAAGCGATGGCGCTCCTCTTTTAGCTCAGCTGCGTCCATTCCTTGATTTTCCAGCCCCATGGTGTGCTCGACACGCGCCAGTTGTTCGGTAATAATCTTGAGCGCGCGTTTATGCAGCATTTCGTCCAGCGGCTTATTGGGAACGAGCGCATAGACCAGGGTGCACTGCATGGCTTGTGCGGCGCGCTCCAGGCTGGCAATGGTGACGGCGCCCCGCGCCTCGGCTTTTTCAAGCGCGAATACGCGGGGTTGAGAAACACCCATGCGCTCCGCCAGCTTTGCCGCGCTCATGCCCATTGCTTCTCGCAAAGCACGGATCCAGCCGCGCCCCGGCCGGGTGAACTGTTTGACCGGCCTAAGCTGGCCCAGTCGCCGTTCAATGTGTCTTCGTGCAGCAGTTCCGGTGGCAATCATAAAACTAACGTATATGTTATTTCTTTCTCTTTTAATACTAACGTATAGGTTATATTTTGTTTGGAGAAAACTAATGTATATGTTGTTTTATTGCAGCTTCAGCATGGCGAAATCGTGCCCGATTTCGAGGCAAAGCGCCTCTACTACTAGTTGATGATCGTCGCGCTGCGGTAGGCCTGAAACCGTTACCGATCCAATAACGCCCGCCCCTTTGACTGCTAACGGGAATCCGCCGCCGTGAGCCGCAAACTCGGTCAGCGTCAACCCAAATTTGTCGAGCAGAGTGGTGTTCTTTAATTGCATCTCCAGCCCCATGGCGTAGGAGCTGCGGTGGAAGCGCGCCACCGCGTTGCCTTTGCGGCGCGCCCATTCCGCGTTGTCTGGCGACGTTCCGGCGAGTGCGCTGTAAAACAACGCTTGGCCGAAGCGCCGTATGTCTATCACCAGCGGCAGCTCGCGCGCGACAGCCATTTCCCGCAGGCGCGAACCAAGCTGCCAGGCAGTCTCTTCGTCGAAATGCGGGAAGCGCAAAATCGCTTCCTGGCGGGCGATTAAATCGATATCTTCGGCTATTGACATGGATACACTAATCGGAGTGTAAACCCAATCCGAAATCATCCACTCGCTTCCGGATCTATTTAAAGTAACCGTGCCCGATGCCCGAGTCCACATCCGCCAATTTCTCCCATTTTCCAAGAAATATTCCCGTAGGCGCTGAGTTTTCCGCCGAATCAGGCGGAACGCACTTCCGCGTCTGGGCTCCAGAGGAGAGGTCTGTCGCCGTCACCTTCGAGGATTTACGCGAACCAATACCGCTAATACGCGAGGACTCCGGATATTTTTCGGGATTCGGCGCCGGCGTTTTGGCGCAAGCGACCTATAAATATCAATTAGGCGAAGGTGAATCGTATCCCGACCCCGCGTCACGCTACCAACCCACCGGCCCGCACGGATTCTCCGCCGTAATCGATCCGCATGACGAACGATGGTCAGACGAAAAATGGCCGGGCGTGAAGTTGCAAGGACAGGTAATTTATGAATTGCACCTGGGCACGTTCACCCGGGAAGGCAGCTGGAAATCGGCCGCCGGAAAGTTGGAGTTCCTGCAAGACACCGGTATCAGTTTAATTGAGGTTATGCCGGTGTCTGATTTCCCCGGAAAGTTCGGCTGGGGCTATGACGGCGTGCAGCCCTTTGCGCCGGCGTCTATTTATGGGCCGCCCGGCGATATGCGCGCCTTTGTCAACAAGGCGCACGCGCTGGGAATGGGCGTTATCTTGGACGTGGTTTACAATCATCTGGGCCCGGACGGAAATTATCTCACGAAGTTCTCACCTTTCTATCTCAACAGCAAACGCAAAACCGATTGGGGCGAAGCGCTGAATTTCGATGGCGAACACTGCGAACCGGTGCGCGAGTTTTTTCGCGAGAATGCCGCTTATTGGATCAGGGAATTTCATCTCGACGGCCTGCGTTTCGACGCGACCCAGGACATTCACGACGATTCGGAACCACATGTTCTGATCGAGATCGGCGAAGCGGCGCGCCGGGCCGCGGGCAAACGTAGCATCGTGCTGGTCGGTGAAAATGAGCCGCAGAATACGCTGCTCCTCAAACCGATTCAGGCCGGTGGCTTCGGTTTGGATGCCCTTTGGAACGACGATTACCATCATTCCGCGATGGTGGCGTTGACGGGCCAATCGGACGCATATTACTCCGATTACCGGGGTACATCGCAAGAACTGCTTTCCAGCGTCAAGTACGGCTATTTGTTCCAAGGCCAGTGGTACCGCTGGCAGGGCAAGCGGAGAGGCCATTCCACGCTAGGCCTGCCGCGCGCATCCATGATCAACTTCATTCAGAACCATGACCAGGTGGCAAACTCGGCGCGGGGTTTGCGCGCGCATCAACTCAGCGCGCCAGGCGTATACAAGGCCGTGACGGCACTGACGATGCTTGCCCCAGGCACGCCCATGCTGTTTCAGGGCCAGGAATTCGGCGCTTCCAATCCGTTTCTCTTCTTCGCCGACCATAATCCCGAGCTGGCAAAAACGATCAAACAGGGGCGCAAGAAATTTCTCTCGCAATGGCGGGCGTCCAAAGCGCCCGAACTGCAGGGATACTTTGCCGATCCCGCCTCTCCCGGCACTTTTGAGCGTTCGCGCTTAGACCACGGCGAGGCTGTGAAACATTCGGAGATTTATCATCTGCATCGTGATTTGCTGCGGCTGCGAAAAGAAGATGCGATCATTTCAGGCCAGGGGAAGCACGGTATCGACGGCGCAGTGCTTTCAACGCAGTGTTTCGTGCTGCGCTATTTTTCGGCGGACTATGCCGAAGATCGTTTATTGCTGGTGAATTTAGGTGTCGAATTGGAGTTCAATCCGTCTCCGGAGCCACTCTTGGGACCGCCTGAAGGAAAGGCCTGGAAAAAGCTGTGGTCCAGCGACGATCCGCAATACGGCGGCAGTGGAACAGCCGAACTTGATAGCTCAGAAAATTGGCGGATACCGGGGCACGCTGCGGTCGTTCTGCATCCAATAACTCATGCATAAAGTATTCAGCCGGAACACGGCTTTGCCGTTTAACGACGAAGAACTGCGCCGTGCAGTGGAGATGGAGTGGTTGGTCACTAACGGCTTGGGCGGATACGCTTCTTGTTCCATTGGCGGAACGTTAACGCGCGTTTTCCATGGCTATCTGATCGCGGCCTTGCCGGCGCCTTTGGGCCGCACCATGATGCTGAACGAGATTCTGGAAGAAGTGATTTTCCCGGACGGCCGGCGCGTGGCGCTCAACGGTTTGCTGCGCCAGGAGGAGGACGCGCGCGACCGAGCCCGCCACTTGGCTAGTTTCTGTTTCATTGGCGGTTTACCTGTTTGGACTTACGAATTTGAGGGCATCACGCTCGAAAAAAAATTAGTTCTGCCGCATCGCCAGAACACCGTCTACGTGAGCTACCGGCTTACAAACGGAGCCGAGCCGGTGAAGCTGCAACTGCGGCCCGCCGTGAATATGCGCGAGCATGAGGGCCCGGTCAATTCACCCATTGAAGGTTACACCGTTACCATTCGCGACGATCACTACGAACTAAAATCGGACAATGGCATCCCCCCGCTGCGGCTGAGCGTGTTGGGCGAGGGTGTTTCTTTTTCGATGGATACGCTGCGCATCCCGGATGTCGTCTACGAGGTGGAACGCAGCCGCGGTTATAGCTGGCGCGGCGATTTGTGGAGCCCCGGATATTTTTCGATCGATATCGATGTGGCGAAAGAGGCGACCTTAGTCGCTTCCACGGAGCCCTGGAATGTCATGCTGACGCTGAATCCGCAGCAAGCCTGGGACGCGGAACAGGACCGCAAGCGACGTTTGCTGGTTGAAGCAAGTCCAAAGGCGTGCGGCGACACGTGTCATCAATTGGTTTGGGCCGCGGATCAATTTTTGTTCACGCCGGTCGGCCGGCCCGAGGACACCACGCGGGCACGCGCGGCGGGAGACGAAATTCGCAGCGTGATCGCCGGCTACCACTGGTTTACGGATTGGGGCCGCGACACCATGATCAGCCTGGACGGTTTGACGCTGGCCACTGGACGCCGCGTGGAAGCGAGTTACATTTTGCGGACCTTCGCCCACTACATTTGCGACGGTTTGGTTCCGAACATGTTTCCGGAGGGGAGATCGCACGGCCTGTATCACACTGCCGATGCCACGCTCTGGTTCTTTCACGCCTGCCACCGCTATTTGCAGCAAGCGGATGATCCGCATCTGCTGAATTATCTATTGCCGCAATTCATAGATATTGTGGGACATCATTTGCGCGGCACCAAATTTAATATCCATGTCGATCATGAAGACGGCTTGCTCACGCAGGGAGAGGACGGCTATCAACTCACCTGGATGGACGCCAAGGTGGAAGGTTGGGTGGTGACTCCGCGGCGTGGCAAAGCGGTTGAGATTAACGCTCTTTGGTATAACGCACTGCGCTTGCTCGAAGGCTGGCTACGCGGCGCGAAGCGCGATAACGAAGCGGACGGAATAGCTACTCATGCCGAGCGCGCCCGGGAATCGTTTAACAAGCGTTTCTGGAACGAAGCCGGCGGCTATTTATACGACGTGGTGGACGGCGAGAATAATCCGGCGGATCCTCGCTGCCGTCCCAATCAAATTTTTGCCATTTCGCTGGAGCATCCGGTGCTGCATCCCTCCAAGTGGGAACCCGTGCTGAAGACGGTAAAAGAAAGGCTGCTGACTCCGGTAGGCCTGCGCTCCCTAGCGCCCGGCGAACCGGACTATAAGTCTGAATATGACGGCGACCTGCGCTCGCGCGATGCGGCTTATCATCAGGGAACCGTGTGGGCGTGGCTGATCGGGCCATTTATCGACGCGTGGCTCAAAGTCTATCCGGATGATAAGCGGACAGCCCGCGGTTTCTTGAGCGGCTTCGAAACACATTTGCAGTCCGCTTGCGTCGGCTCTATTAGCGAAATCTTTGACGCCGAAGCGCCATTCCTACCGCGCGGCTGCTGCGCGCAAGCGTGGAGCGTGGCGGAAGTGCTGCGCTGCTTCGTGAAGACCACCTCTTAACATCTGCTTAACACCATTGTTTAACACCCCTGTACATAGCGCATGGCCTGTTCGCGCAGAGTGTTCAGGCTCACCGTCAGGCGGTCGGTCTCAATCAGAATGTATTCGTCGCTGGCCGAGAAACTGGCGCGCGATTCAATCAGGCGGCGGTGATCCTCGCGCAGTTGTGGAAGGCTCTGGCTCGCTGTTTGCGATCCGCGCAAAGCGGCGGACAGAAAGTAAAGAGTGAAATCCACATCCTTGGCAAACACGTTCAACGCGCCGGCAGAGCTGTGAACGCTGGTCTTCATGGCGCCCGCCTCCAGGCCCATCATGGCTTGCACCAGGGCGTGTGAACTGGCCAGCATGGAAGAAAGGCAATCGCGCGTGCCGGGTGTAATGCCCGGTTCCATGAGGACGCGATCTACCGAAGCTTCCGCGGCCGTGCGCGTCCGCCGCCACGCCCTGCGGGAGTTATCCAATGCCGCGGTTAGGGAATCGTCGCCCGTGGTCAACCGCTGAATCACCGTCTGAAAATAGACGCGGGTGGCGTCAAACATCGCGGCCATCGCCTCGGCAACTTGTGTCCGCTCCCAAGTCGGCCAAAGAGCGTACGCAAGCAGCGCTAATAACCCTCCGGCTGTCGTGTTCACGGCACGCGCTACCACTACTTGCTCCGGTGAGCTGACGCCGGTGGCGGCGATTAAAAACACGACCAGGCCGCTAATTGCCACGGTGAAGACGCCGTAATTTGACGGTCCCAAATACCGTAGAAAAAATGTGAATACGCCCACCAGCAGCACTTGTCCCATGGGTCCCGGCCGCAGTTCCAGGTAAAGCACTGTCGCCAGCAGCAAACCACAGAGCGTGCCTAACAGCCGCAGCACGCCGCGGCTAAACGTGGAGGTGAAATCCGGTTTCAGCACCACGGCGATGGTCATCGGCAGCCAATAAGCGCGCTGCCAACTGACGGCGCGTTCAATGGCGTCACCCAACGCGATGCACAGGCTCAACCGGATGGCGTGGCGGCAGACGGCGGAATCAAGATCAAGATTCGCTCGAAGCGTTGCCAGCCCGCCGGCGATTTGTAACTTCAAGGGCGGCGCCAGTCCGCTCACCGTCAGTTCGCTTTCGCCATTCAAGGTTGATTTCTCCGCAAGCTGAACCACCAGCCGGAGCTGCCCTGCCAGCACATCGATGGCGGAGGCGATGTTGGTCCACAAGCGCCGTGCCGGCGATGTCTTTTGGGACTGCGCAAAATCCGCAAAGTCGCGCAGTTCTTTCCGGATGCTCTCTAAGTTTTCTGGAGCATGCCCGTCAATCAACCAATGTCCCACGGCCGCGAGCAGCTTGGATACCAATGGAAGCATCGCATCCAGCTGTTCGGCTGCGTCGCCTTCTGTCTCGGATCGTTGACTATCCCCTTCGCCCAGTGAGTCGCGCAGGCGATTGAGCAGATAGATGGAGAGGCGCAGCCGATCGGCCTGATCGAACAGCAGCCTGTAGCGCTCACTTTCCACGCTGTGATCGCGGCCCAGTGCGGCCAGCGTATCTTGCACGGCGGCGCTAGGCGCAGTGAGAGGTGACGTGGCCGGAGTTTCCGAAAGCGGGTCCACTTCACGCGCAAGATCCAGATAGACCTGTCCCACCACGCGGCGTTCGGGGCGGTCGCGGCGTAGCGGCCACAAAAGTAACGCAAACGTGGTTTGCAACAAACCGCCCGCCAGCACCAGCAATCCGGCGTAAATCGCGCCGCGCAACGAAGTTTCCGCATGCGCCGCAAACACAATGAGCACGACCAACGTATTCAAACCTAAATCGCCCGCGCGCGTACCCAGGCACATCAACATGCCGGCGGCGAAAGCCCACGCCGCAGCCACCAGAATGGCCGGGAGATGCCAAACGGCCGTGACCGACCCCAGGAATACGGCGATAGCGCCCAAAACGCTCCAGCCGATCATGCGGCGCGCGCGCTGTTTATACGGGTCTGTGCCATCGGAAAAGGAAACATTGAGCGCACCCGTGGCTACCGCGACGCCGGCCAGCGGGTTGCCTAAAATCATTCCCAGGCCCAGCGGCAGCGCCACCGCCAAGGCATTCCGGAGCGAGAGCCAGCCGCTGTTCACCTTGCCGTGTTCAATTTTTTTAATCGCCAGCCAGAGCGAAGCGAGCGGGTTTAGTTCACGGGGCGCTTCACTCACCATCATCTTCGGATTGTGGCGTATCGCCGCATCAACTGTCTGGCAAAACGCACAGTTCCTCTCGCTATCCTTTCCGTCAACGTGCCGAAAGGCTGGTCAGTCGTCAAATAAGTCCATACCGCGCCTCTCTCGTTAGGGTCCACGCCGCTTGCTTCGGCCTCCGCTAGCCGCCGCGCGATTTCCGTGTCCAGTTGTGCCTCCAATTCTTCGAACCAGCGGTGCGCCTGAGTCAGAAATTCATATAGAGGATTTTTGCCGCCCCAGGACCGCCAGTGAATACCGGACTTCAATTCGCTCACATTGGAAAGATGCTGCGACCACAGATCGTCAATCGTGCGCAATGAAACCAACCGCTCCAATTCTGAACCGCATGGCTTTTCTCCGCTGAGAATGGATTGCCGCACGGCTTGCATTTTCAGACGCTGACCCTCAATCGCTGATTCATATTTCTGCAGAAACTGGCGAATGTTCAAGTTCTGGCCTTCGGCAAACCGCTGCATTTCTTCAGGATTGTCGCCGCCGTATTTCAAGACCAAATCGTCTTCCAGCGAAACAAAGAACCGGGATTCGCCGGGATCGCCCTGCCTTCCGGCGCGGCCGCGCAACTGGTAATCGATTCGGCGGCTTTCGTGACGGTTCGTTCCGATCACATACAGGCCACCCAGTTGCGCAACCCCGTCTCCTAAACAAATATCCGTGCCGCGCCCCGCCATGTTCGTGGAAACCGTAATCGCTCCGCGTTGCCCGGCCCGCGCAATGATGGCGGCTTCCTGTTCTTCATCGCGGGCGTTCAGGACACTATGCGGAATGTCCCCTAACAGGACGCTCAGGCGTTCCGATTCCTCCACGCTGGCTGTGCCCACTAGTACCGGTTGTCCGCTTTCGTGAGCGCGCCGAATTTCGCGGATGACGGCGCGTTCCTTCTCTACTTTTGTCTCAAACAGCCTGTCTGCATGATCCACGCGGATGAGCGGCCGGTTGGTGGGAATCTTCTCCACCGCCAGTCCGTAAATTTGCAGTAATTCTTCGGCCTGTGACGCAGCCGTGCCTGTCATCCCGCAGACTTCGGGATAAAGCGCGATTAGGTTTTGCAACGTAATCGATCCCAAAATGACGCCTTCGGGACGCACTCGAACGCCTTCTTTGACTTCGAGCGCGGTATGCAATCCCGCCGGCCAGCGCCGGTCTTGCACCACTCGCCCTTTCCATTCGTCGACGGATTTGACAGCATCCTCTTTCACGATGTAATCGACATCCCGATGCAACAGCACGTGCGCATGCAGGGCATTTTGCAAGGCGGCCAGCAGCGCAAGATTGGAAGGCGCGTACAAATCACCCCGGCGTAGCAGGTGTTCCGCGCGCTGTAAGCCCGCATCGGTCAAACTGACGTTCAGGCTGTTTTCCTGAATAGTGAAATCCCGGCGGTGACGCATTTGGCGCGCGACCGGATCGGCAATCAAGGGGAAGACGTCCTCCTCCTGGCTGCCGCCCGCGATGACCAAAGGAATGCGCGCCTCATCGATCAGAATGGAATCGGCTTCATCAATCACCGCCACGGCGAAGGCCCGATGCACCTGCTCCGCGGCGTGCAGCGCCATTTGATCGCGCAGATAATCAAACCCAACTTCCGTTGCTGTCGCGTAGGTGATATCGGCGCGATAGGCCGCGCCACGCTCCGCGATGCTCATTCCCTGCTGCACGTAGGAAACGGATAACCGGAGCAGGCGGTAAATATCGCCCATCCAGTTGGCATCGCGGCGGGCGAGGTAATCGTTCACGGTCATCACGTGCACGCCCTGCCGCTTACGCGCATACCAAAGGACCGCCGGTACAGCTGCCAATGTCTTTCCCTCGCCTGTTTGCATTTCGGCGATTTTGCCAGTGGCCAGCGCCCATGCGCCGCGCAACTGCACATCGAACATTTGCTGTCCCAGAACGCGGGCTGCGGATACGGCCCCGATCGCGAGGACCTCTTCCAAAGACTCCGAATTCCGGAAGGCCGATTGCAAGTCGGCGTCACAGGCGTGCTCGATTGCCGCGCACGCCTGTCTGATCTTCTCGATCGGCGCACCTTTCCCGGCGCGCTTGATAGCAGGATGAAACCAATGCACAAACCACCTCCACAAACAACGGCTACAGACCGGAACAACGCCGCGTTTTAACTGTTTTGTGGAGGAGGCCGTTGGAAAAGTGTGAAGCGGGAAGACCAGGCAACTACACGAGAACGGTAGTCGCTGTGCCTCAATAGCGAGGGCGGGCAAGCCGGGCGGCGTAACTCGTCAATGCGGTTTTCTTCGATCGTCTTTTTCGCGTTCCAGGCGTTAACCGAGGCATCGCAGCATCTCGCTTCGAGGCGCGAGACCGGGACGCAACTGCCGGCGGCCAGCAGCAATGCAAAGACGGCGGTGAGAACCCGCAACATGTGCACTCCGAGTGTAACGCGATCCCGCTAGTGAAACAAAAGAACAGCTCATCCGTTGACATCGGCGGCTCGATCCTCTAATCTACGATTTGTATATAGGATCAATCCAGTCCTATATTAATTCAGAATTCACAAAGCCACAAATTTTCCGCTATCTATGCTGCGCAAAATCGCGTTTCAAATTCATCTCTGGTTGGGCCTTTTTGCCGGCGCTATTCTGGTCGTTCTCGGCTTATCAGGCAGTCTGTTGGTGTTTCGTCCCGCGCTAGACCAAAGCGCCTATCGTTCCGAGCCGCACGCCCCCTCGGGCCGGCCCGCTTCCGCTACGCCGCTCGAAGATGGACGCCGGGCGGTTGAAAGCGCTAACCCTGACTATCGCGTTCGTTTCGTGATGCCCGCCGGCGGCGTCAACCAGTTTCTCCTGTTTCCGCGTAAAGGGGCGGCGTACCATCCGTTGCTGTCTTCCGCGGATGCGGTGACAGGCGAATTGTTTTCCATCGCGCCATTGAAAAGCGGCTGGCTGTACTGGGTGCGTGACCTCCATAGCAATCTTCTGGCTGGCCCCAACGGGCGTACGGTAAACGGCATTGTGGCGCTGGTGCTGATGACGATGTGCGCGTCCAGGTTGGTGATCTGGCTGCCAAAGCAGCATTGGCGGCTTTCCTTCCGCGCGGGTTGGAAGCGGCAAGTGTGGAACCTGCATAACGCCGCCGGAATTTTCGCGCTGATCTTGCTATTTAGCCAGGGGTTCATTGGCGCATACTTTGCTTTTCCAGGAGTCTATCGCGCCGCGCTGGGCCTGCCGGTGCGCGCAAAAGCAGATGCGGAGGAAAGCGGAAATACGGCACGGGCAGCGAAGAAACGGTCCGAACTTCCTCTGGATATTTTCCTGAAGAAAGCGCATGAGACGTGGCCCGATTACAAAATCGCCGCCATCTATCCGCCGGCTCGCTCCAATCAGCCTATGACTGTTCGCGGCAGAATGCCGGGTGACCCGGTGAGCCGCGAAGACATGAGCCGTCTCACTTTCGATCCTCATTCCGGAAGGTTGATGCGGGCGCAGCAGGGTAACCAACTGGTGTTTGGCGAGAAAGTAATTTCCCAGATGCAGGCCATTCATTACGGCCGCTTTCAGGATTCGGTTGTCTCGCATATCGTGTGGGTTCTGCTGGGCTTGACGCCCGGTACGTTGTACATCACGGGGCTCATTATGTGGCTCAATCGCATGAAGGCAAAACGGCGCGTCCGCCGCGTGATGCAACAACGGCTTCAGTCAGAGCCGGAGCCCGCTCTGACCTTAGTTTCCTGAATTCGGGTGCGTCTTCAGCGAAACACTCGCACTCCCGCGCGAATCCAACTTTCAAATGAAGCGCAGGCATTTTAATACAATCCTCGGCGCGGCGGGATTCGGTTTATCGCGGAAACAGAGCGCGGCGCGGAGTTCCGTCCCCGCCGTCCATCCCGAAGTAATTCAACTCTCGCAAAATGGCTGGATGCCGAACAATGGGCACTTACCGGTCTTGTTTTACCGCAACGCGCTCCACACGGACGATGCCGACCCGGCCACTCTTTGCGAAGCCCAATTTCGCGGCAACGGCTGGCCTCCCCAATGGCGTGACGGCGTGTACGATTTTCATCACTATCATTCGACGGCCCATGAGGTGCTGGGGTTTGTGAGTGGTCACGCCAAGTTGATATTAGGCGGTGAGAAGGGACGTGAATTCGAGGTGCGGGCCGGAGACGTCGTGGTGCTGCCCACCGGCACCGGCCACTGCCGGTTGACCGCGAGTTCCGATTTTCTTGTCATCGGCGCCTATCCGCCGGACCAGCAGTGGGATATCTGCCGTAGTGCGCCGTCTGAAGAGGCCATCGCACGAATGCGCCACTTGCCATTTCCTAAATCCGATCCGGTTACAGGCGCCAACGGACCGCTCACCACTATCTGGCGGCCGATCTAACGCGCTACAATTCCGAAAACCTTTTCCGTATAGATGCGGCTGCGCCGGAGGTCTTCTTGGAGTGACCGCATCACGATCGTTTGCGGGCGATAGGCGAGCTCCACCACAATAAGCGGATCTAATTGCGCCTCTTTGATGTAGGCGGCGACTTGCTTGTAGTCGATATCGCTGTCCTGCACGGCTTCCAGCCAGATTTTATTCCGGGCGCTTCGAACGTGAAGCTCGCGCAGCCTGCCGCCCACTTCGCGGAGAAACGGAACGGGTTTAAAATCGCCCTCGTAGGCCCAATCGACGTCGACGCAAATTCGCACCAGTTTCGGATCCGTGTGCGCCAGGATGTAGCGCCATTCGCGAGCGTTATTTTCAAGCTGCGGCGTATGGTGGTGAACGCGCAGCTCGAATCCTTCCGCTGCCAGCGTCTGGGCCATGCGATTTAATCCCTTCGCCTCCGCCGCGAGTTCCTCATTTGTCTTTGCCTGTCCGCCGCGCTTTGGGTCAGGATTCGTCACCACGCTTTTGCATTGGAAGGGTGCGGCTAAACGTGCATATTCGACGGCGCTGGCAATCGTCCGGCCGGCATCCGCTTCGGTGTGCAGGGCGCCCCCAACATAGATAGAGGGCATTTGCAGATTGAGTGAATGCAAAAGAGACAGCGTGCGTTCGCGAATATCGGGGGTGAAAAACGCGGAATTGAGCTCCACGTTCCTGAAGCCGGCCGAGCGCGCCATGGGAAGTACTTCGGGAATGACCTCGGCTAGAGTTTTTTTGTTGCGTTGGGCATACTGTTGAAAAATGTAGCCCTCCACGGAGAGCTCCAATGCCGACGGCGGTTTTGCCAACGCGAGGGGAGCGGCGAACGCTGTTGAAAGTACTTCACGCCGAGTGATCATCCGTCCGTGATTATATAAGCGCAAATTTTTTTTGGAATCGGCGGAACAGAACATTTCGCGCCTGCGTACATATTTGTGGGTCCCTTATATAATGGACTCACAAATATGGCTACAACTTCACCGGATCAAGAGTGGAAGAAGGGAAGCGCCGAGTTGCTAGTGCTTTCGTTGCTGGAGGATCAGCCGCGCCACGGCTACGACATCTCGAAATTGATTGAGCTGCGCTCGGGGGGTGCTTTGAAATTTCACGTCACCTCACTCTACCCGTTGCTATACCGGCTCGAAGGCCGCGGCTGGATCACTAGCCGCTGGGTGGAAAAGGTAGAGCAGCGAAGGCGGCGCTATTACACTCTGACGCCGGAAGGTAAAAAAGTGCTGCGCTCACAAAAGAAGAGCTGGCAGGAATTTGTAGCCGCGATTGGTCGTGTCACAGGAGTAGAAAATGCCTGATTGGAAAAATATTGTTCGAGACCGCATCACGCCCCTGCATCTGGAAGGCGGCGCTGAATCGAACGTGATAGAGGAGCTGGCGCAGCACCTGGAAGATTTCTACCGCGACCTGTGCAGCGGCGGAGCCAGCGCGGACGAGGCGTATCGCAAGACCATCGCGGAGTTGGATGACATGCATCCGCTAAAGGCAAATACGGATAGGACGCCGCGCCTGGCAAAGTACGATGCAGTCCCCGCCGGCGATTCACAGCCCGGAAATTTCGTGGAGGATCTCTGGCGAGACATTAGCTATGCTTTCCGCGCGATGCTGAAAGGCCCGCTGTTCGTTCTATTCGTGGTGCTGACACTGGCGTTGGGCATTGGCGCCAACACCACCGTGTTCACCGTAATTAACACTTTGATCCTGAACCCATTGCCCATCCCAAGTTCCTCAACCTTGACGGCGCTGACCGCGGCCAAGACGGAGAACGCGTCGAAATCCGCCGCGCCGTTGCCCCTCTCCTATGCGGATCTGAAAGACTATCAAATTAAGAACGAAGCCTTCCGTTCGCTGGCCGGTTACACTTCTACGCATCCGGTCACCTTGCAGGCCGGTTCCGCCTCGCAGGGAATGTTCAGCGAACTGGTGACAGGTAATTATTTCGCGACCTTGGGTCTTAGCCCCGTGCGCGGACGCTTCTTTTCGCTGGAAGAGGACAACTCACCCGGCGCGCACCCGGTTGCGGTGATCAGCTACGGCGCTTGGCAGTCGCGTTTCGGCGCCGCAGCCGACATTGTAGGCAAAACACTGCGGCTCAATAACGTCGTTATTACTGTAATCGGGGTCGCTCCGCCTCAATTCATAGGCGTGAATGCCATGTTCGGTCCTGACCTGTGGATACCGGCCGCCATGGCCGAACAGTTGTTGCCTAATGAAATGCAGCACGCGCTGAGCGATCGCGGCAAGGCGGCTTTCCTGGGAGTGGGGCGATTGAAGCCGGGAGTCACTCCGGCGCAGGCGCAAGCCAATATCACGGCCATCGCGTTGGGTTTGGCTAGCGAGTATCCAGCCACCAACGAGGGCCGCGCGGCCACGCTACGGCCCGTGCGCGATGTTCTGTTTTCCAGCAACCGCGCCACGTCCTCAGCCATTCTGTTCGCTAGCGCCGGATTGCTGATCGTGGTCGGCATTGTCTTGTTGATCGCGTGCTCGAATGTCGCAAACCTGCTGCTGGCGCGGTCGGCCAGCCGTCAACAGGAGATGGCCGTCCGCTTGGCGATGGGAGCCAGCCGCGCCAGGCTGGTGCGGCAACTGCTCACCGAGAGCGTGCTTCTCGGCTTTCTCAGCGGCGTGGTGGGATTGTTTATCGCTTACGCAGGTCTGCATCTCTTGTTCAAAGCGTTCCCGTCATCCGCAAATTTCGTGACGCCCAAACTGGATGCGACCGTATTTGTCTTTTCCTTGTTGATCTCATTAGCAACGGGTTTCTTATTCGGCATCATCCCGGCATTCAAGGCGTCACGCGCGAGCGCCGCCGAAATGCTGAAGGAAGAAGCTCGCACCACCGGTCGAAGCCGGAAAAGGGTGACCTGGGGAAACGCTCTGCTGGTGGGCCAGGTAGCGTTTTCGTTTCTCTTGCTGGTGACGGCAGCGCTCTTCTTGCGGAGCATCGGGCGAGCGTATGCTATTGACCCGGGCTTTCAGACGGCGCATCTGGCGGTCTTCTATACAAATCCCACGCAGGCCGGCTACGGGAAGCCGCAGGCTAAAGCGTTCTCCCGGGATGTCCGTGAGCGTGTGGCCGCCATTCCGGGCGTCGAAGCGGTCTCATGGGCTTCGAACATGCCGCTCTGGGCGCGCGGCGTGGATGGGTTAAACATCGCAGGGCGGCAACAACGATCGCAAGCGGACAAGATTACAACAGTAGTCAACACTGTGGATCGCAATTATTTCGAGACTGCGGGAGTGGCGATCGATAGCGGGCGCGAATTCACCAATGTTGATCAGGAATTCTCCGCTCCCGTCGCCGTCGTGAATGAAAAAATGGCACGCGACTATTGGCCGCGCGGTGACGCGTTAGGCAAGCGCATTCAGTTGCCAGGCGAGAAGCAGATGCGGCAGATCGTAGGGATTGCTAGAAACGCCAATTACACGAACTGGGCCGAGCCGCCGCAATTTTGCGTTTATGTGCCTCTGGCGCAGAACTTCTCGGATGTGATGACGTTGTACGTGCGCACCAAGGGAGACCCGCTACAGATTCTGAGCGCCGTTCAACGCGAGCTGCACGCGGCCGCGCCGCAAGTCCTGGTGACCGTACGCACAGGGCCTCAGATCATTGAGGGAGGCTTATTTTTTGCGCGTACGGGCGTGGCGCTGCTGAGCGTGTTTGGCCTGCTGGCGCTGGGCTTGGCAAGCATCGGGCTATACGGCATTCTGGCGTATTCGGTGGCTCAGCGAAGGCGCGAGATCGGGTTGCGCATGGCCTTGGGTGCGGCCCGCGCCAGTGTGCTCCGGCTTATTCTGAAGCAGGGCATGTCGCTGGTGATGACCGGCGTTCTGATCGGATTTGTTGGAGCCTTGGTGGTGGGCCGCCTCCTGAGCAGAATGCTCTACGGGGTCAGCGGTAGCGATCCGGTCAGCGTGGCGGGAGCAGCAATCGTGTTACTGACCATCGCGCTGCTGGCGTGTTACCTGCCAGCCCGCGGAGCCAGCCGCGTGGATCCGCTGGTGGCTTTACGTGAAGGATAAACGAAGCGCTGCGCAAGGCTGAGATACCTACTTCGGCCGAAGAACTTCCTGCATGAGGGCATAGAGAAAGCACTCATGCCCGCCTTCATCCTTATACCGCCGGGTAGCATGCCGGCGAAACCCTAGCTTTTCCAGCAACCGCGCCGACCGCTGGTTGCCGGTATGCACGAAGGCGACAACCCGGTCGAGGCGAAGCGTATCGAATGCATACGCCAGTATCGGCCTGACGGCTTCAGAGGCAAATCCCTGCTGCCAGTAGGCGCGGCCAAATTGATAGCCGATACTGACGTCGTCGCCGCCTCTGGCTTCCTCCGGATCAAAGATTCCCCGGAATTTGCCGAGTTCAATCCAACCAATTTTTACCCCAGCCTTATTGCCATCGTGATCACCGGCTTCGACAATCCACTTGTGCAAATGCCGGCGATGCGGCGCCATTTCAACTTGGGATTGCGCCCACCGCAGCGCCGTCCGCGGCAAGAGCGGTCCCGTGTGAATGTACTGCATGACATCGGGATCGGAATCTAACGCCGCCAGGAATTCTTCATCACCGGGTTCCAGCGGCCGCAGCCGCAGGCGGTTTGTTTCGAAGATTGGACGACGGAAGCTATTTGGCATCTTGACAAGTCGCTACTCGCGCCTTTCATATTCGCAGGCAATAAGCCGATAAACAAGTAAGGTTCTCGGTTTCTTTCGCGGCGCTTGAAAAATAGAAAAACTCGAGCATGTTGGTTCCTTTTCCGTGTATCTATTCATGAAGAGCAGCGCGGCAAACACGACTGCCTTGGTTGGCATACTCGCGCTACTACTCCCGGCCCTTGGGTTTGGCCAAGCCACAAAGTTAAAGAAACTGCCAACTTTGACGACGATCCGGCAGGTGCGCGCCCTCTCTCCCCAACAAGCTCAGGCGGGCTATCCCGTTCGAGTCCGCGCGGTAGTGACGTTCTACCACGTGGCGGCGCAACCCGATCAGGTTGCGGCGGCCGCTGCGCTGTCTAGCAATATGTTCATTCAGGATCGCACCGGCGGCAACTGGGTTGGGCCGGCGACCGGTCAGGCTGGTCTCAAGGTCGGCGACTATATTGAGCTCCAAGGCGTCACCGCGCAGAGCGATTTTGCGCCGGATATAGTCAAGTCTCACTGGCGCGTGCTGGGGTCCGCGCCGATGCCAAAGCCCGTGCGGTCGGAGTTCGGGCGGTTGGCGTCAACGAAAGAGGATAGCAGCTGGGTGGAGTTAGAGGGCATCGTTCGATCCGCCCAGCCAGTGAACGGCGACCTGCGGTTGGAAATCGCCATGGACGGGGGCCGCGTTGTGGGTTACGTGCCCCGCTTTCGTCTGCCTATTCCCAGTCATCTGGTGGACGCGGAGGTCCGTGTCCGGGGTGTTTGCGGGGCCGCATTCAGCGAAAAGAACCAGGTCCGGGGCATCAATCTGTTTATTCCTTCGCTGGACAATATTCGGACGATTACGCCCGGAACAGCCAATCCCTTTACGATTCCGGTTCAATCCATCAGCAGCATTCTGCGTTTTGGGGTGGCGGGCGCGGCCGGCCACCGGGTCAGAATCCAAGGTATTGTCAGCCTACAGCGTTCCGGCCAATATGCCTATATCAAAGGACGAGACGGAAGCACGCGCGTCGAATCCAGCCAGGCGATCGGGCTGCAGGTCGGAGACGTGGTCGACGTGGTGGGCTTCCCTCTCATTGGCGAATATGCGCCTATACTCCAGCAAGCGCTCTTTCGTGTAATCGGTCACACTGCGCCGCCGCTTCCCCAACCCGTCAAAATCGAGCAATTAGCCGACGGCAAGCATGAAGGCGACCTGGTGCAAATCGAGGCGCAGCTAATGGACCGCATGCTCACCCCGAATGAGCAAATCCTGATCACCGAGAACCATGGCGCCGTGATGCAATCCCAATTGGAAGATGCGCGGGCAGTGGGCCGGCTGCAAAGCATCCAGCCCGGCAGCGGTCTGCGGCTGGTGGGGATCTGTACCACTGGAAGGGATTACAAAGGC
>DASXGT010000119.1:0-2691 GCA_036488895.1 Bryobacteraceae bacterium
GAACTCCACCGCACACGAACGCCGTGAAGCCAAACAATCCGAAGAAGTCACCGACCTGAATCTCGCCGACACGCGCATCGGCAGCGGCTCCGACCATACCGTATTCCTGAATTTTGTCGGCATGCCAGTTCTCGGCCTGCAATTCGATGGACCGTACGGCGTTTACCATTCGGCCTACGACGACTTCTTCTGGATGAATCACTTCGGTGACCCCGGCTACCGCTATCACACGCTGATGTCGCAACTATGGGGAGTCCTCGCCCTGCGTCTGGCCAACGCCGACCTGCTACCGTTTGACTTCGCGAGCTACGCCAGCAACATTCGGCAGTTCGTGAACGAACTCGCGAAAGCGAATCAGAACGTGTGGGGACAGCCGCCCTCGGCTGTCCAGCCGGGCGAAGCCCGGCAACCGCCGCCACTGGATCTGAATCCAGTGCTGAAAGCCATCGATGACTTCGAAGCCGCCGGTAAGCGCCTCGATGAGTCGGCCAGCCGCGCGCTGGCTGCCGGCGCTATCGATCCCCTACTCGCCGAAACCATTAACCACGGCGCAATGGAAGTCGAGCGCAACTGGCTTAACCCTGACGGAATTCCCGGCCGTCCTTGGTTCAAACACATTCTCTACGGAGCCCGTTTCACCTACGCTCACCTGGAATTGCCCGGCCTTACCGAGGCAATCGAGAAGCAGGATTGGGCCACGGCAAAAGATCAAGCGGAAATTCTGCGTCACGCACTCGTGAGTAATACGAAGTTAGTAAACGATCTTGAGGCCGATTTGACGGTCGGAATGACGTCAGAAAAGTAAGCCCGCAAAAGCTCGACTCTAAACTATTTTTTCCGTAGACGCTTCTGGCTTATGAGGGATGTAAGACCCGGAGGCCAAGCACTTTTTCAAAGCAATCGAAAATCGCGATCTCGATGGAACAGCTCGTGTTTACCTTGCAAACAAAAAGTAGCGATCAGGCAATCGGTGGTCTTGCGGACGGTATATCCACGAAGGCGCAGTTCTCGGTAATTCTGTGCTGCGATAATGGCCAACTCGCTTCCGCCGGTTGGGAAAATTTTCAGCTTCAAAAAATTGGCTCGAGCCTGCGCAAACTCACCTTCGTCTTGAATTCCTTGCAATACCTCACAAAGAACCAGGTCTGTTAGTCCACACCGGTGAATCGTCAGGTGCTGATCGAGCCAATTTGTTTCGGAGTTATCCGCAGCACGAAAGTAGTCAATCCATACCGTCGTATCGATGATGACCATCGCCTGTCCTAGGGTTGAACGCGGCTCAGGCGCGACTTCTCAAGATCTCCCACCCATCGTATTTTTCCTCGAAGGCGCCGAATGGAGCCTTGGGCATGCGTCTCGGTAAGCAATCGGAGTCCCGCTTCCACCGCTGCTTTCTTGGTGCGAGCTCCGCTGATTCGCATCGCCTGGAGCATCAAGCGGTCATCGATTTCGATATTTGTTCGCATTTACAGCCTCCCAGGAGCAATAAGCCCAAACTCCTGTACGTGTAAATATCTCATGTTTGTGTATCAGGACAAGAGTACAGGCTAGTCGCCACTCGCGAAAAATCACTCAAACTCAAACACTTCCTGCTCCTCCGGATTACTCCACACCGGCGCGAACGACTGCCGGTGCAGCGGCGTCGGACCATGCTCCAGCAGCGCCGCCAGATGCTGCGGCGTACTGTAACCCTTGTGCGCCGCGAGACCATACTCGGGGAAGACTGCGTCCCACTCTCGCATCATGCGGTCGCGCTCGACCTTGGCCAGGATCGAAGCGGCCGCGATTGAAACCGAGACCGCATCACCATGAATGATCGCCCGCTGCGGCAGTTCGCAATCCAGGCGGACAGCATCGATCAACAAATGATCGGCTGCCGGCTCCAAGCGCATCACCGCTTCGCGCATGGCTAGCCGCGATGCCTGGTAAATGTTGATCTGGTCGATGCGGGCCGCGTCCACCGCGGCGACCGCCCACGCCACCGCATGTTCCCGAATACGCGGCGCCAGCAATTCGCGACGCTCTGGTAACAGCAATTTAGAATCGCGCAGACCGCGAAGGCGATAGTTGCGGTCAAGAATCACAGCGGCTGCCACTACGGGTCCAAACAACGATCCCCGTCCAACCTCGTCGACTCCCGCCACCATCACCGCGCCTGACGCCCACGCATTTTTTTCGTAACGCTGGGTGCAGCGCAGTTTTTTCAGCAGGCGCAGCTTCGCCGCCGCGGGAGATAAAGAGAATTTGGACGATTTTGTTTCACTTGCTGGCATTGGAACGGGGTCTACCCAACATCTTCGCCGCCATCTCAATTTTCTGCAAGTTGGAATTAAAAGGATTTACGCATTCCACCTTGCCCCTTTCATTCCTGCCCGCGGTGCTGCTGCTTCGCGCAGCGAAAAACACCACCGCATTGGTAACCATTACCTTGAGTACGAACGTACATTGTCCGTCCGGACATGTCCTGCTATGTTGACGGTGTTCACTTGACCAGGAGCAGTAGCTTTTGAGCGAACAAACAATTCCGGCGCGAAAAGACGTTTTGCGGCCTGATGGCGGGCAGATCGATAAGCTCGTCCATTTAGCGCTACCGGTGCGCCTCATTCACATGCCCAATGGCGAGCGCGGCGGACTCGAACTGGTCTGCACCTATGACATCCATCCCCGCGGAGCGCGCCTGCGCAGCTCCCG
>DASXGT010000138.1:0-5429 GCA_036488895.1 Bryobacteraceae bacterium
GCCACCGGTCTCAAGCCGGAATATACGGTCGAATTCGACATGGCTAGCCGCCAGATCACGGCGCTTGCCCAAGCCATGCCGGCGGACAAGTTTGATTGGCGGCCCGGCATTGGCGTTCGCTCGGTTGGCGAAGTGTACGTGCACATTGCAGAGACGAACGTTCTTCTGCTCAGCTATGCAGGCACGCGGGTCGATTTTGCGGGCTCGCGATTTACCGGAAAAGAACCTGTTCCCGAAGTGATTGCGCACTTTCGCGAATACGAAAAAACAGTACACGGGAAAGACAAAATACTTGCCATGCTCAAACAAACGCTGGACGCAGTGAAGACGAGTTTTGCGGCGGCCGATCTGGAGAAACCCGTGGACCTCTTTGGACGCAAGACGACCACGCGTGCGGTTTACCTGCGGATCCTGGCCCATATCAATGAGCATATGGGCCAATCGATTGCTTACGCGCGCATGAACGGCGTTGTGCCTCCCTGGTCGAAATAATTACTTTGCGAGTTGGCTGTCGAGGAATTTGGCCATGATCTGGTTGGCCTCTTTGGACTCCGGCAGCGCTGGATTGTTCCAGAAGGCATGCGGTAGCGCGTCGAACACCACGAGCCTGGCATCTACTCCGGCGCGGAGGTAGGCGCGGTGCAGGACGGTCGTTCCGCTCAGCAGCAAATCTCGTCCGCTTGTGATAAAAAGCGTCGGGGGAAAGCCGCTGAGATCCGCATACATGGGGGAGAGGACGGGGTCCTTTAGATCAGTTGAGCCGGCGTAGGCATTGAGTTCATGGGCGCCATTCGGCTTCGGCGGGTCAAGGTGTCCGGAGAACCCGTTCAGAGCGTAGATTGAAATAGAGTCTCCGGACCGGCTGAAGTCGCCCATTCCCGAAAAAATTCCTGTCGCGCCCGGCAGCGGCAGCTTCAATTGTTTCAGTCTTGCGGTTACTTCAGCGGTGAGAATCGCACCGGCGGATGTGCCGTAGATCGCGATGTGGCCGGGCTGGTAGGTCTTGAGCAGTTCCTTATAAACCGCAACCGCGTCGTCCAGTCCGGCCGGAAAGGGGTGTTCCGGCGCCAAACGGTACAACACTGCGACGACCTTGGTCCTGGTGAGATTGGCAATGGGAATGGACTCGGTCAGCGAGCCCGAATCCGAATTAAATCCACCGCCATGCAGATTAATCAATACCCGATTGCTCTTCTCCGGGGCTATGCTTAGCGGCGTTACCACGCGCACGGGCACGCCCGCAATTGTGTCCGATGCAATGTTGACCGAGTATAACTTCTTCGACGCTTCACCCGCGCCGGCCTGCCAGCGATCCGTTCCAGTCCGGCGCTGTTCAAGTGTCTGCGGCACGGCGGCATCCGATACCACCCGCGACAGCATTTTTTGTGCTTCCGGGCTGATGGTGGTGGGAACTGGCACCACTCTGGTGACAAATGCCGTTCCGTCTTTCCCGATCTTGCTGGTGTCCGTCTGCTGCGCGGAGGCGTAGCTCGCAACGAGCAAGAGTGCGGCGACTCCTAAAATCAGATATCGTTTGTATGCGCTCATGATGATCCGTTTGGAATTATATCCGCGCGGACCGTTTTGTGTGTGACTATGCCAGAGAGATGCCTATTGCGGCGTTCTCTTCGGGCGATGCCATCCAGTATTCGTATTTCGAGGCAGCGGTAAATAATTTCTGCATGTCTTCAGGCGTAGGCGGGGAGGGAAGCTGGTCCGGATCAAACGGCAGCGCCAGTTCGCGAAAAAATTGATAGATTCCAGCCTTGGTGACCAACACCGTGATCGCCGGGAGGGTGGAGACGTTGCGGAGCGCGTGCTTCACATTGCCGGGTATGGAGACGGTCCGGCCGACGCCTACGGCCGACCATCCAGCGTCCGGACCTTCCGCCTGAAAGACTTCAATTGATCCTTCCAGTATGTAAATAATTTCGGGGTCGGGGTGACTGTGGAGAGGAACCACAACTCCAGGACGAATAGCGCCGCGCATCACGCTGATTTGATCCTGCACTTGCTCCGGAGTGGAAAGAAACTGTATCTTCACGCCAACGACGTTATAGGCCTGCGGGTCAAGGTTTTCTCGGGGGCTGATTTGCGGCTCGGTGCTTTTTGCATTCTCTAAATAGTTCTCAATTTTTGATTTCAGCGCGCGGATGCACTGCCCGTTTGGATGCGCCAAAAATGGAAAACGCCGCACTATTTGGGCCGCATGCCCGGGCGGCTAGCGGCCACTTGACTGATCTTAAAGGTGTGGATTGAGAGTGAGGTTCAACAGCGCCAACGCCCGGAGCAAATTTGGATCGTCCGTGCTGATCGGCGCGAAGGTTACCTGGGCGAGTTCGAACGGCTCGAACAGCGCCCAATTGCAAAGATCGGTCCCATGTCTTGATTGGTAGAAGATCCCGTCGTAATCCAGTTGATAGACGATAGTGGCAATCCGTTGCGTGAGCTTTCGATCCTGCGAGATGAGTAGAGCCAAATCGAAATCCTGGCTTGCATCAAAGCGCTTCGCCATTAACCCCGGTTCTAACCTCTGTCTAAGATAGGACAGCCACTCGGCACAATAGATATCCGCAAAGCGTTTGCGTGTCGCGGTTGCCTCGCCTAGCATCCTCCGGGCGGCCCAGCTTGCCGGAACCTTTCCGATGGATACTAGTTCCTCAGCCGCGTTTTCTATGCTGTTAAGCGCCGCGGTTAGCTCGTCGATGTTGAGGGGTTTGCGATACCAGGCCAGTGTTTCCACAAAGCACGCTAAAGGTGACGATCCGGCGTATAACACACGAAAACGGCCTTCCGAATCGTCAAAGCGATTGCCAAATGTTCCGTCATCTAGAACGTTTGCCCAATCCGGTGGAGTCCAGGGACTCGGGTTGCGGCCAACGCGATATAGGGAGCCGGGTGGCGATTTGAACGGGAGATTCAGACTACGCGCCCGCTATAAAGGCTCTTGCCGCATTGAGAACCTTCTTGCCGTCAATTTCCGGATTGCCCTCCCGTAACAGCGTGATGGGAACCGCATCGTCCAGTTCCGGATTCAATCCTACGAGCCACGCTTGCACGACAGCGTTACTGTCGAATTTCGAAAGCATGCCGGCAATGTGGTACGCGAGCCGGATTCGCTGTTCAACATCCTTTTGCGGAGTTGCGTTTTCAAGCCACCGGTCTATTGCCCGGGCATCCTTCACGGAGGCAATGTATGCAGTTTGTTTCCGGCCAAGGATGGAAACGAGTGAGCGAACAACGTCGGGAAAGGCGCCTATCGTTGCTTCCCGATATGCTTCAAGATCTGGTCTTGGTTTGGCGAATGCTGCTGCGGCCATATTGTTTCCTGATAAAAGTATACCAAATAACGAACAGATAACAAGTTATTAACCACCAGATTACGCTTAAATCCCGTGACGATAGGCTAGGGTGCCGGGTAAATCGGGTTGCGCTCCGATCCGCCCGATTTTTCCGGCGAGCGAAGAAAGTCGCGGATCGACGTTCAGCCAAAGGAGAGCGGGGTCGCGCTCAAGGCGAGCTTTTTCGAGTAACTGCAGTGCTTGTTCACTCTCGCCGAGACCGGCGTAAACGAGCCCGTACCAATACGGTGAAACATGACGGCGATGCGCGCGCCGGTCGAGTTCCTGGAGCATTTCAATGGCTTGTTCCGGCATGCCGGTAGTAGCGTAGACATTCCCTAAAGCGCCGATTGAGGCAGGATGATCGCCGGACAATTGATCGGCATTTTGCAATTCCACAACGGCTTCTTCCTGCATGTTCAATTGCTGGTAGGCGAGACCAAGGGTGTACTGCGCCGGTGCGAAAGCCGGTTCCAGAGTGAGTACTTTCCAGCATTGTTCAACGGCGCCCTGGAAATTGCCTGCCAAATAAAGATGCCAGGCATGCGCGGAGCTAATGGCGCAGGAGAGCGGGTCCAGCAAAAGGGCTCGCGTGCTTTCGCTTAACGCTTCGGCCGGGCTTGCGCTCGCGGATAGAAATACGGCATAAGCGCGGTGCGCGTCGGCGCTGTTAGGATTGATCTCCAGGGCGCGCAGGTATTCGGCGCGAGCTCCAACCCAATCCCAATCGAATAACATCTTCACACGCGCAAGGGATACGTGTCCTTCGGCGAGCCTGGAATCGTGATGAACGGCGGCGGCGGAATACTTCTTGGCTTTGTGCGCGGCGCTGTCGCCGCGAATCGACGCCAGAAGAGCGGATTGGTAATACGCATCAGCTAAGCCGGCGTAGGCGAGCGCATATTTGGAATCTTGCGCCAAGGCCGATTCAAAATACGCGATGGCCTTCCAAAGGGCGTCTTCCGTCATCTTATTCAGGAAGTAGCGGCCTTTGAGGTAATCCTCGTGAATATTCAGCGAGTGAGCCGGCTTAGGTGGTTCAACGACTTCTTCCACCGTAGCAATAAAGCGGTAACCGAGGCCCGAGCGTGTTTCAATAAAGCGGCATTCGTGGGAGGAATCGCCTAGAGTTTGACGGAGCACGTTGACTGCCGTATTAAGGCCGCGCTCAAAGCTTACATGTAGGCCCGGCCACAAGGCCTCCGCGAGTTCCTGGCGCGACACGAGCTCACCCGGCTGCCGCAGCAACATTTCCAGAATTCGAAATGGCTTGTGCTGTAGCCGTATTCTGACGCCGCCTTTGCGCAATTCGCGCTGCGAAAAATCGGCTTCGAATTCAGAGAAACGAATTTTTTTCGATGGCAAATGATCTGACCTTTTCTTGATCTAACAATCCCCGTGGGGTTGCGTATGTAGGGTTGTACGGATCTTGCGGAGCGAAGTTCCTCACAAAGATCCCGAAAAAGGAGCCTTGCCATGCATCTTTCAAAGAATATGTTAAGTTTCGCACTGCTCGCTTCCGCGCTCAGCGTGGGTAGCAGCTATGCGGAGCAGTTGGTGAAATTCCACCTGCCAGTGCCGGTGAAGTGGGGCAACACCATGCTGGAGCCGGGGGATTACCGGATGGAATTGCCCACGTCGGTACAAGGAGTTCAAAGCGTTTTCCTGAGGAATGAGAAGAAAACAGTGGTGGCGCTACCGCTTGCCGTGGGTTCGGTAGAGCCAAACGCGTCAAACAAAAGCTATTTGCAGCTTGTGAACGTGAACGGCACTTATTTTGTGCGAAAGTATACGTCCGGAATCACAGGTAGATTGCTAATGTTTAGCGTTCCGAAAGTTCACAATGACTCGATAGCAAAAAATACTATCGACATTGAAGGTTCGAACTAAAGTTAACGCTTTGACGCCGTCTTGGGTGTCGCGCCTGAATCCGTGATCAATTTCGTCAGCAGATCAACTGCCTTATCGATGGGAAGTATATCGGCCACCATAAGGGGAGTTCGGCCAGTCTTATCCGCGGGATCGAGTTCGGCTCCCTTGCTCGCCAAAAACTGAATCACTTTACAGATCTCAGGCTGCGTGGACACT
>DASXGT010000158.1:0-17237 GCA_036488895.1 Bryobacteraceae bacterium
ATCATGACGCGGCCCGCGGCCTGACTGGCAAAAAAGGTTCCTTTCAAATTGACTGCCAACGTCAGATCGTAGTCCTCTTCCGTCACATTTTCGGCGAGATTGCCGGGCGCAATGCCCGCGTTGTTGACCAGAATGTCGAGCCGGCCAAAATGCGAGACTGTGGCCTCAACGGCGCGGAAGATTTGGTCAACGCTGGTCATGTCCATTTGCAGTGGAAGGGCGCGGCGGCCCAGTGCCTCGACCTCACCCGGGAGACCGCCGTGAGCGCTGCTGTCACGTAATCCCAGCGCAATGTCAGCGCCGGCATGTGCCAGAGCAAGCGAGATGGCGCGCCCCAGGCCACGCGCGGATCCGGTCACCAGAGCTATCTTGCCGGACAAACCAAATTCGGGAAACTGATTCACAGAAACTATCCTACGTAACCGGGGCCGGATTGAAGAGGGCAAACTCGTTGTGCAGTCCCCAATGATCTGCCCACGTCTCCTTGCGCCCGCTCGCGACATTGAGGATCAGTTGAAAGATCCGCTCCCCCACTTCTTTGATCGTTTCATCGCCGGATGCGATGCCGCCCGCGTTCACATCGATAAGGTCTTTCCAGCGCTCCGCGAGAGGGGTTCGGGAGGCGACCTTGATAACCGGCGCCATGGCTAACCCGTAGGGCGTGCCTCGGCCGGTTGTAAAGACATGCATGTTCATGCCAGCCGCTAATTGCAGCGTTCCGCAGACGAAATCGCTAGCAGGCGTGGCGGCGAAGATGAGTCCCTTCGTTATGACACGTTCGCCAGGTCCGTACACGCCCGCGATGGGGCTGGTTCCGGCCTTCGCGATTGAACCCAATGCCTTTTCCACGATATTGGCGAGGCCGCCCCGCTTGTTTCCCGGGGTTGGATTCGCGCTGCGATCGACCGAACCACGCTCGAGATAAGCGTCGTACCACGCCATTTGACTGATGAGGTCGGCCGCGACCGTTTCATTGGCGGCGCGTGCCGTTAGCAGATGGATGCCGTCTCGAACCTCCGTAACTTCCGAAAACATGACGGTGGCGCCGGCCCTGACGAGAAGATCGGCCGCATAACCCACGGCGGGGTTGGCTGTGACGCCAGAGAACGCGTCGCTGCCGCCGCACTGCAATCCGACCACGAGGTCAGAAGCCGGCTGAGTTGTTCTTGTCCGCTTGTTCAATTGCGCCAGGCGCTTTTCCGCCATGGCCATGATTGCATTCACCATGTCGCCGAAGCTGAGGTGCTGCTCATCCTGCAAGCGAACCACATAGGATTCGGTAGCCAAGATGGGCAATGAGTTGACAGGCAGAAGCTGCGCGGGTTGCAGCTTTTCGCAACCGAGACTGACCAGCATGGGCGCGCCGCCGAGATTTGGATTCAGACTCAAGTTGCGCAGTGTACGAATAGAAATCTCCGCGCCAGGAGCGTTGATGGCAACACCGCAGCCATAAGCATGCGTGATGGCGACTACATCATCCACGTTCGGATATCTCGGCAATAGCTCCGATTTAATGCGCTTGACGGCAAACTCAACGGTCGCCGAGACACACTGGACGGTCGTGGTGATGCCGAGGATGTTTTTGGTTCCCACCGAACCATCCGCATTCAGAAAGCCTTCAAAGGTGAAACCCTGCAGCGGCTCCAGCGGAGCATGATGCGCAGTGGCGAGCGGAAAATGGCCGAGCAGCGGAGGCGCGGGCAGAGAGATCAGACCTTCGTGCACCCAGCTTCCCGCGCGAATGTTTGTGACGGCGTGACCGATGACGACCCCGTAGCGGATGACGGGCGCATCTTGCGGGATGTCGCACAACGATACTTTGTGGGCTTCCGGCACGGGCTCTAAGAGAACGAGCCCAGATTCGAAGCTGCTCCCCTCCGGCAGGCCGCCCTCATTGACGACGATGGCTACGTTATCGCTTGGATGTACTTTAATGGAGAGCGGACGAAGATTCTGATAACTCATGGGCCGGTTGTTACTCGACTATAGTAAAATCCCGATCACAGGTTGAAACTATGCACCCAATTTCTAAAATCAGACAAGCGAGTTACCTAGTGATCTTCTTGATCGCCGCGAGCGTCACCCTGCTAGCGGCCGCGCGAGCGATTATTCCAGTGGGAACCGATGTACTGGTCCGCGTAGACGAATCGATTAATTCAAAGACGGCTGATGAAGGCAGAGTGTACGCCGCCCATCTCGATCAGGACGTTCTCGATTCCAATGCTACCGTGGCGGTGCGCAAGGGCGCATCAGCGGAGGTCCTGGTACGGCGGGTCATATCCGGCAAGGAACTGATGCTTGATCTTCAGGCAGTCTCTATTGACGGCCGCCGCTACTTTGTTACCGCTGACGATTACGATAAAACCCGGGCTCATAAGGGCATCGGGGCCAACCAGAGAACCGGGGTGATGGTGGGCGGCGGCACTATTTTTGGTTCGATTATTGGCGCACTCGCCGGCGGCGGACAGGGCGCGGCGATTGGAGCGCTGGGCGGAGCGGCGGGTGGAGGTCTGACGCAAATTTTTACGCGAGGCAAGGCAGTACAAGTTCCGGCCGAGGCCGTCTTGACTTTTAAGCTGGAGAAGCCGCTGCGCTTATATGAGGTTCAGCCGAGGTAAAGTTTTTTAGAGCACGTCGCGAATGCAGGCCTTGTAATGCCCCGGCTCTACTTCCCGCAACGGTGGAATCGTTTGAGAGCATTCAGGGATGGCATAGCGGCATCTGGTACGAAATACACAACCACTCGGCGGATTGACCGGAGAGGGTATATCGCCGGTTAATAAAATTCTTTCACGCTTTCGTGAGGGATCCGGTATCGGCGCGGCCGATAATAAGGCTTCGGTATACGGGTGTTTCGGCGCTCCATATAAACGCCGGCTCGGCGCCAATTCCATGATGCGGCCTAGATACATTACCATCACCCGGTCACATAAATGCTCCACAATGAGAAGATCGTGAGCAATGAAGAGCACGGTTAAGCTTAACCGCTGCTGCAGGTCCTGGATCAGATTTACGATCTGAGCCTGGACCGAAACATCAAGGGCGGATACCGGCTCATCCGCCACGATGAAGCTTGGCTTCACCGCCAAAGCCCGTGCAATCCCGATGCGCTGCCGCTGGCCGCCGGAAAATTGATGAGGATAACGCTTGCAGTAATCGGGAGATAGACCTACTGTTTCAAGAAGCTCTGCGACCTTTGCCGGACGCTCCGCGCGCGTGGCGAGTCTATGGATACTGAGCGGCTCACCGATGATTGCTTCTATCGTCATGCGCGGATCGAGACTCGCGAAAGGATCTTGGAACACGATCTGCATTTCTCTTCGCATCCGGCGCATTTCGCTGCCGCGCAGCGCCAGAATGTCCTGGCCGTTAAATAACACTTCGCCGCCAGTTGGCTCCGTGAGGCGCAAAATGCCCCGCCCTAATGTGGACTTGCCAGAACCCGATTCGCCGACAAGCCCTACGATCTCTCCGCGGCTCAGCGTGAAACTGACGTCTTGGACCGCTTGGACGTTCGCGACGATACGGTTCAACAGACCGCCGCGGATGGGGAACAATTTACGGAGATGGCGAACATCCAAGAGAGCTTCGCTCACAGTTCGCTCCAGCGGAGGCACCGCGAGACGTGTTCATCGCCGACTTGCACTAGAGCGGGGACAGCGGCATCGCACTTCGCGAGAGCATAGCGGCAGCGTGGCGCAAACGAACAACCTTGTGGCATGGCAAACGGGCTTGGCACGCTACCGGGAATGGCTTCCAGCTTTACCCGCTTGCCTGTGTTATCCGGCTGCGGCATGCTAGCCAACAGGCCGAGCGTGTAGGGATGTTTGGGCGAACGGAACAGATCCTCCACGCGGCCTTCTTCGACGATCCGGCCCGCATACATGACTGCCACCCGGGAGGCCATTTCGGCAACGACGCCTAGATTGTGGGTAACCAACAAAATGCCCATGTGGAGTTCGGTTTGCAACTTCCGCATGAGATCGAGGATTTGCGCTTGAATCGTAACATCGAGCGCAGTGGTGGGCTCATCCGCGATCAGAAGCGCGGGTTTCGACGAAAGCGCGATGGCAATCATCACGCGCTGACGCATGCCGCCCGACATCTGATGGGGAAATTCATGAAGACGTTTTTCGGGCGCTGCAATGCCCACCAGCGCCAACAGCTCCGCCGCGAGACGCCAAGCTTCCCGCTTGCGTTTGGCTTGATGCAGCATGATGGCTTCGGCAATTTGATCGCCCGCGGTAAAGGCTGGATTCAACGACGTCATGGGCTCTTGAAACACCATGGCGATGTCATTACCACGTATACGCTGCATATCTGTCTCCGGGCAACGGGTCAAATCGATTACTTTCCCTTGTTTGGTCCGGAGAAGAATGGAGCCGTTCACAATTCTGCCGGGCGAATCAATCAGGCGCATGATGGACAGGCTGGTAACGCTCTTGCCCGAGCCTGACTCGCCGACGACCGCCAAGGTTTCGCCCGCGTGGACTTCAAAGGAAACGCCGTCCACAGATTTGACGACTCCTTGACGAGTGTAAAAATGAGTATGAAGATCGCTGATCTTCAACAGCGGATCATCGTGCATCGTCACAGCCGTCAATGAAGCGAGTGTAACAATCAGCGGAATGGCGCCAAAGAGAAAGGGAGTTTAATGCGCATTGCATTTGGCGGCATTCATACCGAGTGCAGCACGTATAGCCGTATTAGAAGTCGCGTTCAGGATTTTAAAGTGTTTCGGGGAGAAGAACTCGGCCAAAGCCCCGCGTTTCAGTTTTTGAGCCGGTATCCGCATGAGTTTGTGCCGCTATTGCACGCGCGTGCCGTACCTGGCGGTCCGGTGGAGCGCGCCACGTATGAACAATTGAAGGGCGAGTTTCTTGACCGGTTGAAGGCGGCTGGCCCGGTGGACGGCGTGTATCTTGCCATGCACGGGGCCATGTTTGTGGAAGGCATGCAAGACGCCGAGGGCGATTGGATTGAGGCGACGCGGCGCATTGTGGGCGATGCTTGCCTGATCAGCGCCAGCTACGATCTGCACGGTAACCTTAGCAGACGCATCATCGATAACCTGGATATGTTATCGGCCTATCGCACCGCGCCGCACATTGATGTTGAGGCAACGGGTATACGCGCGTGCGACCTGATGGTCCATTGCCTGGATAGCAAGATTTGGCCGAGCTTGGTATGGGTTCCGATTCCGGTTTTGATGCCTGGAGAGCGGAGCAGCACGGAGGATCAACCGGCAAAGCGTTTGTATGCGCAGTTGGAACAGATCGACAGGCAGGACGGAGTGCTGGATGCTTCACTGCTGGTTGGCTACGTTTGGGCCGATGAGCCGCGTTCGACTGCGAGCGCGGTGTTAACCGGGGCGAACAAAGCGGTGCTGGCGCAGCAGGCGCGAGAACTAGCGCAGCAGTATTGGGATGCCCGGGAAGAGTTCAACTTTGGCAGCGTGAAGACCGGCAGCGTTGAGGAGTGTTTGGATTGGGCAGCGGAATCAACGACTCAACCAGTAATTCTGGCGGATTCGGGAGACAATCCAACGGGCGGCGGGGTGGGTGATAGAGCCGAAGTGTTAGATCATTTATTGCGCCGTTCTTTTCAGAATGTATTGGTTGCCGGCATCGCCGACCTTCCGGCCACGAATGCTTGCTACGTGGCCGGGGAGGGCGCGATGGTGCGATTGAGTATCGGTGCGACGCTTGATCCGGAAGGCAGCAAGCCCGTGACCGTGGAGGCAAGGGTAATTTTTCTACTCAAAACAGATGAGGCACAGGAGCGGCAGGCGGTCGCCGGCGTCAGTGGCGTGACTCTCGTGCTGACAGCAAGACGGCGTCCTTTCCACTACATTCAGGATTTCACGAAACTTAGCCTTAACATTGAACGCTTTAAATTGTTGGTTGTCAAATCAGGCTATCTGTCACCGGAACTGGCGCCGATCGCGAACCCCAATTTGATGGCGCTATCCGATGGTGCAATCAATCAAGACATTGAGGGCTTGCCGCCCAATCAATTTCGAGCGCCTACGTTTCCTTTTAAACCCGATCTCTCTTGGACGCCGCAGGTGATTACCTCGGCTCGGCCGGCACAGAGATAGATGCCGCGCTTCGTTTTTATAGCGGTGCTGGTGGCGCTATTGGCTGCATGCCGGCCGGCTCGCCGGTCCGCAATGGAATTGACGATTATGCAGACCGAAGCGCCGCGCACGATGGACCCGGCGGACCACACCGAGACATACACCACGGCTGTACTCAATCCGATGTACGAAGGGCTAACGCGTTTCAACCAGCAATTACAAGTGATACCGGCGCTCGCCACCAGTTGGCATTCTTCTCCGGACGCAATGACTTGGACCGCCACTCTGCGCGCAAATGTCCGCTTTCATGATGGAAGTCCATTCAATGCAGATGCGGTGGCGGCGTCATTCAACCGCCTGATCGACATAAAACGCGGCTTGGCCGGCGCGAGCACTGTCCGGCGACTTGTAAAAAGCGTTCAAGCACTCGATCCGCTGACAGTGATGTTTCATTTGAACGCTCCGTTTGCTGCATTTCCGCGCGTCCTGGCTGTCACGTCTATCGTCAGCCCGGCGGCCGATCACGATGGTTACTTAAGCCTGCATGCCGTGGGAACCGGACCTTACCGTTTTGCGGAATGGAAAACCGGCGAATATGTTCGAGAAGTGCGCAACGAGGATTATTGGGGGAAGAAGCCGAGACCAACTGAGCTTCGCTGGATGTGGACCACCGAACCCGCCTTGATGAATATGGCCGTAGTGGCGGGCGAGGTAGACCTGGTCAATCCACTTCCACCCATTTTCGCTGACGCTTTACGGCATAACAATAGAGTTCGCTTGCTCAGCGGTGAGAGCTCGGCAGTCTTTTGGGTGGCGCTAAACACCCGTTACAAGCCGCTCAGCGACGTGCGCGTCCGCCGCGCCTTGAACTATGCAACAGACCGCGTGAACCTTGTGCGTTCGCAGCTTCGGGGTTATGGCCGACCGGCCAATTCGCCGCTAGCTGAAGCCGTGGCGAACTACGATGCGGATGTGAAAGGTTATTCATACGATCCGGAAAAAGCACGGGCCTTACTGGCAGCGGCCGGATACTCGAACGGTTTTCCTCTTAGCATGGCGGTGCAGGAGAATCAGGTGAACTTCGCCGAAGTGTTGCAAGGCATGTGGCAGCAGGTTCATGTTATGTTGACGATTCAACGGCTCGAAAGCGGTGTCTTCTCGCAGACCATCTATGGCACTCCCGAACAGAAAGTAGCCACGCACACCGATAGCGTCTTTGCCTCGTGGGCATCGCCGACGCTAGACGCGGAACGCCAACTTGGACCGTTGTACCGCACAAAAAACTGGTCCCCTACTGGAGCGAATCTGGGTTTCTACAGCAACCCCAAACTGGACACATTACTTGACCAGGCAGCGGCTGAGCTCGATCCAGTGAAACAACACGCGCTATATAAAGAAGCGCAGCAAATCATCTCCGACGATGCTCCCGATGTGTTGCTCTACTCCGCGGTGGACCTTGCCGCCGTCAGGCGCAATGTTTCGGATCTCTGGCTTTTTCCCGGAGGACAAGTAGAGCTCGTCCACTAGGTATCATCATGCCCACCTATCTTGCTCAAAAGCTGGTTGCCATGCCATTGATTTTGCTTCTGGCGTCCTTGCTGATCTTTTCAGCAGTCCGGTTGTTGCCGGGCGACCCGGCGCGGCTGATGGCCGGCATGCAGGCGGACCAAGCAACCGTTGAAAGTGTGCGGCAGCGCCTAGGGTTTGACCAGCCGTTTCCTGTTCAATACGAACGCTTCTTGACGCGAGCCCTGCATGGAGACCTGGGCCAATCGGCCCGCTCCCAACAGCCTGTTGCGAGAGAGATCGCCGAACGGCTGCCATACACATTCGCATTGACTAGCGCCGCCTATGGAATTGCCATTCTCTTTGGATTGGCGGCTGGGGTGTTGGCGGCGGTGTATCACGGCAGTTGGCTCGACAGCCTGGTGATGCTCTGTACCATCTCAGGAGCATCGGTGGCTAATTTTTGGGTGGCGCTAATGGCGATGGATTTATTCGCCGTGAAACTAGGCTGGCTGCCATTGATGGGCGCTGGTGAATGGCGAAGCTACGTGCTTCCCGCGGTAACTCTGGCGTTGGCGCCCGCGGCGGTCATCGCGCGCATGACTCGCGGCAGCATGCTTGAAATTATTCATCAGGATTATATTCGGACGGCGCGTGCCAAGGGACTGAGCGATGCAAAAGTCTATCTGAAGCACGCGCTGCGCAATGCACTGGTTCCCATCGTCACCATTGTTGGCATGAACTTCGCCGCTTTGCTCGGCGGGGCGGTGATTACCGAAAGCGTTTTTAACTGGCCGGGCGTCGGCCGGCTTTTGGTGGATGCGGTGCGGTATCGCGATTATGCGACGATTCAGGGCATTACCCTCATCACGGTATTGCTGGTCGTGGTGATCAATTTCGCCGCTGATCTTGCAGTTGGATTTCTAAATCCGCTGATTCGCTTCGACTAAACAGGAATGAGCAAAGATGATTTTCGCGAACTGCTTCGCTACCGCAATCTAACCATCGGCAGCAGCATCGTCTTGATCCTGATTTTATGTGGATTGTTCGCTCCACTGATAGCTCGCCAGGACCCTTACGCGCAAAACCTGGCCATCACCTTTCAACCGCCGTCAACCGCTCATTTGTTCGGGTCTGATCAGTACGGGCGCGACGTATTCGCCCGCATTGTTTACGGCACACGTTGGGCTTTGTTCGAAGTTGTGATGAGCGCCGGGATGTCATTGCTCTTCGGCGTGCCGCTCGGGCTAGCCGCTGGATTTTTCGGGAAGCGCGTAGATAGCGTCATTATGTGGTCTACCGATATCCTGTATGCCTTTCCAGGAATCGTACTTGCGATATTGCTGGTTGCCATGCTGGGCCCCAGTTTGTTCAACACGCTGTTGGCGATTTCGATTTTCTCCGTGCCGGTGTATGCCCGGCTATCCCGTAACTTGACTCACGCGCTGAAACAGATGGAATTTTCGGAGGCTGCCTATGCATTGGGCGCAGGCCCTTGGCGCATTCTGTTTACGCACATTCTGCGCAATGCATTCGTGCCCTTACTCATTCAAGCAACGCTGACGGCGGGAGATGTAATTCTTTCCGCGTCGGGGCTCAGTTTCCTCGGGCTCGGCGCTCAACCGCCCACGGCTGAATGGGGAGCGATGATGAGCGAGGGCCGTAATTTTCTGGGCGTCGCGACGCACCTGTCGCTGTTCCCAGGGCTGGTGATTACCATTGCCGCGCTGGGGTTTAATCTATTTGGCGATGGGTTGAGAGACTATTTAGATCCGAAGTTTCAACAACGGAGCGCGCAGGGGTAAAATTGATAATCCGAATTGCTGCTATTCAGCCGAATATGTTATAGTCGCAGATCCGTAACTTAATTTAAGGATTCTGTTGCTACTTACTACTGGGCACTCGCGCGGTTCGTCACGCGCCGAGGAGAGGGCCTGGAAGGAAAAACAATGACTCTAAGACTTACTTCCAGGTATTCGCGCAGTGCCGCGACCATTGCACTTGCATTAGCTGCCGCTTTTCCCATGTTTTGCGCTGGACCAAGCGGCGCATCCATCCCGGCCGATCCGCGTGTAGGGCTGAAGGCGGGTATGAACGATGCGGGTGAAGCGGCTTTTGGCATGGAGCGTCTCACTTCCCTGCCAAAGCCGAGTGCTTTCACTCCTCCGGCGGAAGCAGATCAGCCGGCTGCGGGCGCTGCGGCAGAGCGGGCGGCTATGCGCAGTCAACTCAACTACGCCAACTCAGACTTGGCCTTTGGCGGCAACCATCTTTTCGTTGGGAACTTCTACGGCATCAATTTTTATGACATTGACAACCCGGCGAAGATGAAATTGGTGACATCGCTGGTCTGTCCTGGCGGCCAGGGAGACGTTTCGGTGTATGGACATTTGCTCTTCATGTCGGTCGAGGCGCCGGTGGGACGGTTGGATTGTGGTACTCAGGGAATCCCACTGCCGGCGGGTTACACGCCGCCTCCGCCGCCAGCTCCTGGCACGCGCCCGGG
Organism: Bryobacteraceae bacterium; assembly: GCA_036488895.1. Taxonomy (GTDB): domain Bacteria; phylum Acidobacteriota; class Terriglobia; order Bryobacterales; family Bryobacteraceae; genus Bog-105. The sequence goes on from DASXGT010000158.1 coordinate 10,092, forward strand.
TCCGCCGCCTTCGAGCCCGGACCGTTTTCGCGGCGTTCGCATTTTCGATATCAGCGACTTCTCAAAGCCGAAGCAAATCGCTGCCGTGCAGACCTGCCGCGGCTCGCACACGCATACGCTCGTGGTTGACCCCAAGGACAAAGACAATATTTATGTTTATGTCTCGGGAACCTCTTACGTTCGTCCGGGAGAAGAATTGGCCGGGTGCTCGGGTAAAGATCCCTCGGCCGATCCTAATACCTCGTTATTCAGCATCGATGTCATTCAGGTGCCGCTCGCGGCGCCCGAGACGGCAAAGATCGTATCCAGCCCGCGCGTGTTTGCCGATTTGCAGACTGGCGCCGTGGACGGCTTATGGAAAGGCGGCAACCATGGAGATGGAACGCAGAAAACGTCCAGCACGAATGAATGCCACGACATTACGGTCTATTCGGCTGTCGGGCTAGCCGCCGGAGCCTGTTCCGGCAATGGGATTCTGCTGAATATATCCGACCCCGTACACCCGGTACGCCTGGATGCCGTCAGCGATCCGAACTACGCGTTCTGGCATTCCGCCAGCTTCAACAATGATGGCACCAAGGTCTTGTTTACCGACGAATGGGGTGGCGGTGTTCAACCCCGCTGCCGCGCGACCGATCCGATCAATTGGGGCGCAGACGCCATCTTCACCTTGTCAAAGGGCAAACTAACACTGGCTGCGTACTACAAGATGCCGGCTGCGCAAACGGAAATGGAGAACTGCGTTGCGCATAATGGCTCGCTGATTCCGATTCCCGGACGCGATATTGAAGTGCAGGCGTGGTACCAGGGCGGCATTTCAATCGTGGATTTTACCGACGCCGCGCATCCGATTGAGATTGGTTACTTCGATCGTGGCCCGATCGACGCCCAAAAGCGCATCATCGGCGGCGATTGGTCGGCCTATTGGTACAACGGCTACATCTACGGTTCTGAGATCGCGCGCGGCATTGACGTATTCCGGCTGACGCCGAACAAATTCATTTCGCAGAATGAAATTGACGCCGCCAAGCTGGTGCATTACGACGAGCTCAATGTTCAGAACCAGCAGAAAATCACCTGGCCCTCAAGTTTTGTGGTTGCCCGCGCGTACCTCGATCAGCTCACCCGCAGCAATGCCCTTGCACCGAAACGCGCGGCGGCGGTCAATGCGGCTATCCTTAAGGCGGAAAAATCACGGACCCCGGGTAAGGAACTTGCCCGTCTCCATGTCACCGCCGCGGGCCTCGACAAGGAAGCGGGCACCGCAAAAACACCGGCGGACGCAGAGCGCCTGCGCGCGCTGGCGGGGATACTAAAACAGGGCGGGACTTCGGTGCACTAGCCGGAGATTCCCGGACGAAGTCCGTGCCTCGCCCGAACGGTTCCGCTAAGTACCCGGTTGCAAACGACATATCGAAAGTATATTGTTTTAGAGAGCGCCCGGAACGCGGATTTTGTTGTATTCGCCTTGGCTGCCGCATCCAGTAAAAGAAGGTACGATCTTATGGCTTCGACAGTTTGGAAGGGCTACATCACGTTCGGGCTGATCACCATACCGGTACGCCTGTTCGCGGCGGCGCGCACGGAACGCGTGAGTTTCAACCAGATTCACCAGGTCTGCGGCACCCGCATCAAGCAGCAGATTTTCTGCCCACATTGCGAGCGCGTGGTTGAACGCAGCGAACTCGCGAAGGGCTACGAAGTGGAGAAAGACCGCTACGTCATTGTCAATGACGAAGAGATCAAAGGTATCGCGCCCGCGTCCAGCGACACCATGGAGATTTTGGAGTTCGTCAAGGCCGATGGGATCGATCCCATTTACTTCGATGCTTCCTACTTCATGACCGCGGAGGAAGCTGGCAAAAAAGCTTACCATCTGCTCTTCGAGGCCATGAAGAAATCGGGATTTAGCGCCATTGCCAAGATCGCCATGCACCAGCGCGAATACACAGTGGTGGTGCGTCCCCACGCGGACGGATTGCTGCTGCATACCATGTTCTATCCCGAGGAAGTGCGCGAAGTTCCTGAGTTCCGGCAAGATACAAACATCAGCGTGAAACCGCAGGAAGTGGCGCTCGCGGAAAAACTGGTGGAAGGGCTGGCTGCGGATTTCGATCCGTCAAAATATCACGATGAATACCAAACGAAGATGATGCAGATGATCGAAGCCAAGCGCGACGGGCAAACAGTAGGAGCCGAAGCGCCCCGCAAACGCGCACCGGTGATTGACTTGATGCAGGCTCTGCAGAAGAGCCTAGGGGAACTGCCGCGTAAGCCTGCGGCTAAGGCGGAGCAGCACCAAACCGAAGAACAGGAACCGGCGGCCAAGAAAAATCACGGGTTGAAACGAATATCTCGCGCCGCCAACGGATAAGCTGACGAATCCACTAACCTGAAGAAGTGGAAGGTGCTCCAGGAACAGGCCGTGCCCGGCAACGGGACGGCATTTACCGGATTATCCATACAGCCGTAGTGGGCAGACGGCCCATTTCCGCGCTCTATCACGACTGTCGGCGTCTCTTCTGCCCGCATCGTTTAGGGCGGAACAAATATGGACAGCTTCGCGTGCTTTGCTACCAGTTCGGAGGAGAAAGCCGCAGCGGCCTGAAACCAGCGGGATCACCGGATAACTGGCGCTGCATCGCACTCGACCAACTCAGCAGTGTGGAATTGTTAGATGGTGAGTGGCGAACGGCCGCCAATCACTCCCGGCCTGCGTCCTGCGTTGTAGACCCGGATGTTGATGCGGAAGACTATCCGCCGCAAACCTGAATGCGACCATACTCCGCGTCAAGTTCCGTCAGGATGGTCGAGGGTCAGATTCATAGCGTTAGCCATTCGTATTGTTGTTGGGTGAGCGGTACGACAGATAACCGGCCCTGCTTCACCAAAGCCGAATCCGCGAACATTTTGTGTTCTTTGATTGCGGTCAAAGTGCGCGGAGTCACCGAAGGCTCGCCAACTTTAATTCGCACCTGCGGCACCTTGGGATCTTTCGCATTCACGTGTACGACTGTGGCGGAGCCCACCGCTTGGCGTTCGTCACCCGTGTGATAGATCACCAGCTTTTCGCCGGGTTCCATCTCGCGTAGGTTCTTTACGGCAGTAGGATTAGTGACACCATCCCAGATGGTTTCCCCATCGCGCTGCAAATCGGCAAAAGAATAAACGCTGGGTTCAGTTTTTAGCAGATATGGCATAGCCTTGGGACCATCATACGTGATGTTCCCCCCATGAAGGCTGAGCTTAGACCTGTAAGGTTACCGGCCGTGTCCGCCGCCAGCGGCGCCACCACCACCCACATGTCCGCCACCGCCACCAGCACCACCGCCGGAACTGGCGTGGGAAACGGCGCCGCCTGAACCGCCGTTCGAGCCGCCGCCGTGATAACCGCCGCCCGATGCTCCACTAGAAAATGAGCGAACGCTACCGCCGTTACCGGCAAATCTAGGCGCCGACATGCCCGATCCAGTCCGGAATCCGCCTCTTTGGGCAAACGAGCGGGCTGCCTGGGCGCGGGCCGCCTGATATGCCGCAGGCGACATTGTGGCGCGGTCAAGATTCGCCTTTGCACCCATCATGGGATGGCGCAGCACAGCCGGAGGGTTATTCGCATTCACCGGCACTACCCGCACCGGACCGCCGCCACCGCCTCCGATCGGAACGCGCATTACCGGCGCATAGCCAACCAATCCCGCGCCGTAAAAGCCATAACCAAACGGGCTAAAGAAAGCACCGCTGCCGGGCAGCCACGCATACGAATTAAAGCCGGAGTTCCAATACCAACCGGGGCCGACCAAGCTGTTTCCATACGGCCCGAATCCGCCAAAATTCCCGCCAAAGGAATTAAATCCCATGGTCGAAACGTTGCTGGCGGTCTGGTAACTGGATGCGGCATCGGATTCGGAACGGACATTGCTCCAGGCAAACAGCTCATCTTCCTTCTTCGTATCGAATTTCTGCTGTTTCAACTCGCCATTCAGCAGAAGCTCGTTACCCTTGCCAATTTCCACCGTCTTATTTCCCGCGGAAACCTGCGCTTTGCCGGAAAGGACCGAAGCCATGGGCGTGTCACCGGCAGTGAAACGGTACAATCCGCTCTTAGTAATAACGATGGAAGCCCCATGATTAATCAGGGAGACATGGTTGTCCTTCATGAGCGAATCCACTTCGATCATGGCTTCGCCACGCTGTAATTCCACCTGCGTGTCTACCAATGAAGGTGATACCATCCGCACCTGAGTGTTATCGCCCAGCCGCAAAAAAACACCCGGCGTCAGCAAAACTTCCGCTTTTCCAGCCTCGGTTGATAAGGTATCTTCGACGTTCAGGAAAACCGCCCGAAGCTCCCGGTTGGAGACAGCCTTGCCATTCAGGGAAACCGTTCCTTCAATGTAGTTGACGGCGCCAGGCTTGGCGGAAATCGTGTAAGCCTGCGGCGTCGCTGTCATGGCCGCGAAAGAGAGCCCGGTCAGGATCTTTACTGCTGTTTGCCACGCGCGTTGCATTTGTGCCACTCCTTTACACTCCTTTACATCCCGTACCCGTAATCAATTGTACGCCTGATTTTTCAAGCCCGTTAGAAATATGTTGTTTCCTGCGATACAATCGCGTCGGGATGGAACCCAGCTATTGACACTGCACGCCATTGACTACCTCTGTTTAGTAATCTATTTCCTGTTCGTGCTCGGCATAGGCTGGCTGGCGAAGCGCAAAATCACCACCAGCGAAGACTTTCTCACCTCGCGCCATTCGGTTCCGGTTTGGATCACCAGCCTGGCGTTTATTGCGGCAAACCTTGGCGCGCAGGAAATGATCGGCATGTGCGCTTCAGGCGCTAAGTACGGCATTATGACCGCGCACTTTTATTGGCTCGGCGCGGTGCCGGCCATGGTATTCGTGGGCTTGTTCATGATGCCGTTCTATTACGGCAGCCGGGCGCGCAGCGTACCCGAATATTTAAAACTGCGCTTCGATGAAAAGACGCGCGGACTGAACGCCATCACCTTCGCCGTCATGACCGTCTTCTCTTCCGGCATCAGTATGTACGCGCTGGGCCGGCTGTTTGAATTGGTGCTGGGCTGGAGCTTTACCAACTCCGTCCTGCTTTCCGCGGTGATTGTGTTGAGCTACACCTTGCTGGGAGGCCTGACCAGCGCGATTTACAACGAGGTGGTGCAGTTCTTCCTGATCGTGCTCGGCTTTGCGCCGCTTTCCTTCCTGGCCGTACAAAAAGCGGGCGGCTGGGGCGGCATTTCACAACGCCTGCAGCCCGTTATGTCCCACTCCTGGAAATACGCCGTGCATTCCAGCCAGAATCCAATGGGTGTTGAGATTTTCGGCTTAGTGGCCGGCCTCGGCTTCGTTTTGTCATTTGGCTATTGGTGTACCAATTTCCTGGTCGTGCAGCGCGCCATGGCCGCCAATAGCATGCAGGGCGCGCGCCAAACGCCATTGTTTGCCGCCTTGCCGAAGCTCTTTATGCCTTTTGTCGTCATTCTTCCCGGTATTGCAGCGGTGGCCCTGATGAGCATGTCGAGCGGCTATAGTATTCCTTTGAAAGCTGGCGGCGCGGGCTATGACTACGATCAGGTGCTTACGACGCTCATGGCCCAGTTTTATCCCTCAGGCATGTTGGGAATAGGCATCACGGCTCTTATGGCGTCTTTTATGTCGGGTATGGCGGGCAACGTCACGGCCTTCAACACCGTGTTCACTTACGACATTTATCAAAGCTACATCCGTCCCAAAGCCGATGACAGCCATTATCTATGGGTCGGCAGGGTCACCACGGTGGTGGGTATCCTGTTGTCTATCGGGACAGCCTACCTGGCCACCACCTTCAACAACATGATGGATTTCCTGCAGCTCATCTTCGCTTTCGTGAACGCGCCGCTATTCGCCACGTTCCTGTTGGGGATGTTCTGGAAGCGCGCCACGGGGCATGCCGCGTTTATCGGATTGCTAACCGGAACGGGCGCCGCTGCCCTGATGCACGGTTTAACAGTCGCCGAAGGAAAAGGCGGCTGGATTTCGAATCAGCATGAATTTATCTCGGCCATGGCGCAGAATTACTGGATCGCGATTGCCTCCTGGACTACCTGCCTAATCGTGACGATTCTAGTGAGTTTCGCCACCAAACCCAAGCCCGCGAGCGAACTGCATAATCTGGTCTACGGCATTACCGATATTCCACCGGTAGACCTGGCGCCCTGGTATCAGCGCCCGGGTCCGCTGGCCATCATCGTGATTGCCTTGCTGGTGGCGCTCAATATTCTTTTCTGGTAACGAACATGAATGACTTGCGCCGTCCGACCGGATTTCTTTTCGCCTTGCTGGGCGCGATACTACTGCTCTACGGAGTGATCAGCCCAGAAGTACAAGCGCCGCTGGAGCCGGGCGTCAACGTTAACCTGTGGTGTGGGCTGACGTTGTTGATCTTTGGAGTGTGTCTTCTTTGGCTTTCCTACCGCGCGAAATCGTAAAACAATTTATTGAACGCTTTGAGACCCGAACCAAACCGCTGGTGTACCGCGCTCCTGGCCGCGTCAACCTAATCGGCGAGCATACCGACTACAACCTCGGTTTTGTACTTCCCATCGCTCTGGATATGGCCTGTTACGCGGCGACAGCGCCTGACGCGCACGGCCAACTGCGGGTGTATTCGCGTGATATGAATCGGGAATTCTCAATCGCCGTAGATACCATCGCGGAAGCTAAGCCGGCCGGTAAATGGACCGACTACATATTGGGCGTGGCACGTGAACTGGTGCTGGCGGGCTACCCCGTGGCGGCTTGCAATCTATACATTGCGAGCGAAGTACCAGGGGGTTCGGGCTTAAGTTCTTCGGCGGCGCTCGAGGTGGCTACCGCCGTCGCGCTATTGGGTTCGCGCCAAATGGCGCCGCTCGATATTGCGCTGCTTTGCCAGCGCGCTGAATCCCAGTTTGTGGGGATGCCGTGCGGCATTATGGATCAATACGCCTCAGTCTTTGGGCACAACGGCGCGGCGCTTCAGATTGATTGCCGCAGCCTGACGCACGAACACGTCGTCTTGCCTGAAAACGTCGCCATTTTGGCGGTAAATTCGCTGGTGAAGCACGAACTGGGTGCCTCAGCCTACCGGGAACGAGTGGCCGAATGCCA
>DASXGT010000043.1:0-14624 GCA_036488895.1 Bryobacteraceae bacterium
CAAGTGGTACAACCAGACTCTCTGTAAAACCAACGACTCCGTAATCCGGCTCGGTGTGATCGAGGGAGAGTACCACTGGCACAAGCATGATCAAGACGATGAGTTCTTTTACGTTGTGGAGGGGCAACTGTTGATCGATCTGGAAGAGCGCACAGTTGAGCTTGCGCCGCGGCAAGGATTCGTGGTTCCGAAGGGAATCATGCATCGTACCCGGGCGCCCGAAAGAACCGTCATCCTCATGGTCGAAAACGCCGGAATCCAACCGACCGGCGATTAACCGCTGCTCGAATTATCCATTAGTTTTCGCTGGGCTGCTTTTCGGCGTGGTCGATGACGATGATCTCGACCGGGCCTTTCTTGGCGATTAGCTTAAGACCGAGTTGTTGCCGGACAGCGGAAATGAGACTCGGACCGGCATCTTCGGTTTCGGATGGCAGTTGTCCGGCAGGGTGAGGAACCCACGAGAGTATAAAGTCGTATTTTTCAATCAGGCCGGTGTCGTCTCGCACCGGCGCGGCCAGTTGAGCGCTTAGGTTTTGCACGAGATAAGCTATCGCTTGATTGTGGCCCTGCAGGCGTGCGACATCACCTTTGGGTCCGCTCATCACTGCCATGGACGTGCCCGGCGGGAGTTTCGGATAACCATCTTTGTCTCGCGTCGGGTTTACCGGCCCGTGCTTCTCACTATCGTCGCTTGCGTCCGTGTCCGGCGCGGGCTTTAGCAGTTTCGGGCCGCCGTTGGCAACGGTGAGCGAATAGAGAGGCATGGTCTTTTCTTCGCGATGAATCGCCAGTTTGAAGCGTTCCGCCAGCAGGTTTTGCAGCATGCTGCGAAGCTCTTCTTTTGTGGCGCCTTCCGGAAGCGTGGCCATCACTTCATAATGCAACTGTTCGGTCCACTCTGGACCGGAGACTTGGTAATAAGCTACGCCATACGCGCTTTCGGTGAGGGCGCGAAGACTAAGATTCACAAATCGAATACGCGTGGGATCTTTGCTGCCCGGGCCGCCGATGACCGCCACCATCCGAGGCGCTTCACTGCCGGTTGGCTCGGCCTTGACAGATGCGACTTCGAACGTTTGCGCAAAGCCAATGTGTGCCGTGATTAGCACAGCCAAAGCACCAATTGCTTTCCGCATTGCACGAGTATAGCGCCGATTAAGGGACGGCCCTGTAAGCGCTACTCAAGGAAAGTCGGGCATCCCTAGAATCGGACTCCAAGTCCCGCATATCCACACCCACGGTTTACGCATTTCTCGGCAAGGTGCGCCTAAGGAAAGGAAACTGCCGAACGGCGGGATTTATCTAATGGGAGTGAACAAAGTCGCTGGTTTCCAAAACCCAAAAATGAGTCCGCCGCCACGCACGGATAATAGGGGGATGGAAGAATTTGACCACGTACTATCCGAGCAGGTTGATCGCTACATAGAATCGCTTTTTGTGCCACCTGATCCGGTGTTGGAGCGCACTCTAGCAAATGCTGCTTCCGCAGGTCTTCCTGAGATTCATGTTTCACCAAATCAAGGTAAACTCATTTATCTTTTGACGCGAATGGTGCGTCCCAACAGGATTCTGGAGATTGGCACGCTAGGCGCTTACAGCACCACCTGGCTTGCCAGAGCGCTCGAACCCGGCGGCAAACTTCTCACGCTCGAAGCAAATCCGCAGCATGTCAAAACGGCACGCGAGAATCTCTCGCACGCCGGCCTGAGTGAAACCGTAGAGATAATTTCAAACGACGCCCAAGCCGGCTTGCGATCAATGATCGCGTCCGGTGAAAAACCATTTGACGTCATCTTCATTGATGCCGACAAAGCAAGCTATCCAGCCTACCTTGCCTTAGTGCTGAAATTATCGCACTCCGGAACGCTGATTCTGGCGGACAACGTCATTCGCAACGGTCGGGTGATGGCTGCGGAACCGCAAGATGAGAACGCCCGCGGTGCTCGACAATTTAACGAGGACCTCGCTGCCAATCGGGACCTCGAAGCGATAATCTTGCCCATCTTTCGCGACAAGCTTGATGGCTTAGCCATAGCCATCGCCAAATAGCTCGCTGCCTAGGGCGAGCAGCTTTAGCGATTTCTAGCTTTTTGCGGGTTAGACCCTCTGCTCTAATTCAGCGCCAAGCAAGAGTCGGAGGCCTAAAGCCCCCGATTGCGACTGTAATCCGAAACACCATTTGCCAAGTACGACGAACAGATCTTGCGCTGAATTGATCGGTAGCAATAATCCGCAATCCCCCAAGCAGCTTCAAATCCGAGGCTAACGCATTATACGACCAAGAGTCCTGGAATTAAGTGTGCGGTCAAGAGACATCGTTACAGCACTTGAGCTGAGTGTGTCCGGTAGACTGACGAATGCCAAAGAGGAGGATAAGAGCGCTGCGGAAACGCAACTCGGCCTGAAAATTAAACTAGGCAGAGCGGCGCTTTCGCCACATCCACCCAGCGCCCAAACCCGCCATCAACAACAACCCAAATTCCGAAGGCTCCGGCGTTGCAACCGGCGTCACCGGCGTAACAGGAGTAACCGGACAAGTCCCGGCCGGATCTACCGCGCGCGGCAGCAGGCCGCTCTTACTAATTTGCGCGGACGGAGCAGGCGGGCAAACCGGGACCACGGGCGTAGTAGGAGCTCCCGGCAACACCGGGCCGACAATCGGCGCGCCCGGCGGAGGGATCACCGCTACCGGTCCGCCCACGGGAACTTCGCTGCCGGAAGGACCAGTCGCCACGCTGGAAACCGGCGTCGGACCCGTACCAGGAGTAGCGCCCGTCGCGCCGGGCACCAGATTGGGCGTTGCCGCTCCAGCGGGAAGAAACAACGGCGGGCTCGGCAATGACGCCATCAGCGGTGGGTCTTCCGCGCGATTTAATTCCGGCGGCTCTACCAGCGCAATCGGTTTTTGCGGCGTCAGAGACAGGCGGTTTCCGCAGCGCGTGCGCGCCATATGTTTGCCGTCGGTCAGAATCGTCTCGCCTTTCGGCACCTTGTGCTTTTGAGCCGACCAGTAGACCCGGTTCGCTTTCCGGTACGAAATGTAAGCGAACATATCCGAGTCCAGCTTGTCCACCGTCACTTGGCTGCCAAAATCCGAATAGTGCTCCGTGACAACCGGGTCCACTCGCCGGGCCCGCTCTAATTCCTCGCTTGAATACACCCCTCCCGGCACAATCGAATACCGGTAGACCTTGCGCGGCGCGGTTACCTCGTGCGGCGTGCTTCCACCGTCAGCGCGGTAGAACAACAATTCCGAAGGGCTATGGCTCAGACGCGAGCAGGATCCGAACGCCAGGGTTGCAAGTACAATGCTTCCCCAGAAAGATGGCTTGTGTATAAACACTAAAATTTAGGCTTCTGAGCCCTCTTAGGCTCAAAATCACCATTAAAGTATACCCCCTCTAAGGTGTTCCCGGTACCTATTTGCTGGAAAGAAAAGACTTAAAAAAGTTTTATTTCGAGCGATAGAGTCATGTGACTCGTCATTTTGGATGCAGGTCAGCAGTACTGCTTGTGTTAGCTGGGATATTTTCCTGCCACGCGATGGCCAGGCAGCGAGAAAAGCCCGAAAAGTCAAGCGATGCCGCCAGTTGGGTCGGCTTTTCCACGCCGCATTTTGAGCTATACACCACCAACGACGAGAGTACAGCATATGAGGCCGTGCAGCGTTTTGAGGTGTTGCATGATTTCTTTCAGCAGTTAGGAATGCCCGGCGGCTTGCCGAATACTACTCCCCAGTCAAAAGTACGGGTAATAGCGTTTCGCTCCGCCCGCGAATTCAGTGCTCACCAAGTGAGCCCCGCCGCCTGTGCCTACTACCAGCGCACGCGTGCCGGCGACTACATCGTCATGCAAGACCTGGAGCCCGATCATTATCAGGTAGGCGTTCACGAATACACGCACTTTCTCTTCCGTGGGTCCGGCTTAAAACTGCCGCTGTGGCTGAATGAAGGGTTAGCCGAGTTTTATTCATCGCTGGAATCGCGCAATGGCCAGGTGATAGTAGGACGTCCGCCCTACGGCCGCTTACGCTCTCTTCGCACGCAATCCTGGATCACTCTAAAAACATTGTTCTCGGCCGGGCAAACGTCACCTTATTACACGCAAGCCGATAAGATGGCCATCTTCTACGCGGAGAGCTGGGCTTTAACCCATATGCTGGCCATGCAGCCGGATTATGCGCCGCAGTTTCCCCGCATGCTCTCACTCATCTCAAACGGGACGCCGGCGCTCGAAGCGATCCAGCTCCTCTACAACAAAAATCCCGGCCAGCTCATTTCCGATTTGAACGATTATCTGCAACAACGGCAACTGCCCGTGCGGACCGTCAGCTTAGCCGCTTCATCCCCAGCCGCTTCACACCCAGGCGAGCCGCAGTCCCTCGCCTCCCCGCGCGCCCAAGTCGATTTCGCGCTGGCCGATTTAGCCGCCGCCAATCCTTACTCGGGCTTGGGCGCAGCCGCGCAGTTAGACGCTGTCTCCAAAAGATATCCGGACAGTCCGGAGGCCGAAGAATCGCTGGGTTATTTCGCGCTCAACCAGAACCGCCCCGCCGAAGCTCGCTCCCATTTTGCCAAGGCCGTGGAGCGTCACTCCAGCGCGCCCGACGTCCTGTTCTACGCCGCGCATCTTGACCTCGAAGCCGGCGCGCCGCTCGGCCCGGTCATCGACCTCTTGCAAAAAGCTCTCCTATTAGACCCGGGCCATTACAATGCCCGCTTCGATTTAGGATTCGCCGCGGCCAAGGCCAACCGCTTTGATCTGGCGCTCTCCACGTTGAACAATATGCCGGATGTTCACCCGGAACATCGTTATCTGCTGACCTATACGATCGCGTATTGCTACATCCACCTGAATCGCGTCGCCGATGCGCAAGCCTATGCCGATCAGGCTGTGCGCCTGGCCGCCAATGACGCCAACCGCCTGCAAACCGAACAATTATTGCGCTACATCAGCTACCGCGCGGTAAAAACCGGCTCCGTAAACAACTAAACCTACCCGGTGAGGCGGCACACGTCTATGCCTAAATTGGCTTATACTCATTCGTTAGTATGCAGCTGGACTTATTCTGGACTCTCCGTTGGCTGCGCAAAGATCCGTTTCTTGCGGCGGCGATAGTCCTCATTTTGGCCTTGGGAATCGGGGCGAATACAGCCGTCTTCAGCATTGTGGATGCCGTCCTCTTACGGCCATCTCCGTACGCCTCTCCCGAACGTCTGATGCGCATCGAAGAGAGCAACACTAGCGGCGCGGTATCCGGCGTGCCGATCAAGGACTACCAGCGATGGGCCAACCGAAACGACATTTTTGAAAAGGTAGCGCCGTACATCAGGGACACAGTCACGCTGACTGGCCATGGTGAGCCGGAACAGGTCATCGCAGTGCGCTCCTTACGATTATTTCCGGTGCTCGGTGTTAGCGCGCGGCTGGGCCGGACACTCATCGCCTCCGACGATGAAGAAGGGTCCCGAAACGTCGCGGTGCTGAGCGATCGGCTGTGGCGGCGGCGCTATCACGCGGATGCGGGCGTGATCGGCCGTGCAATTACCATCTCCGATGAAGCTTACACGATTGTGGGCATCATGCCGCCGGATTTTGAGTTCCGTTATTCCGAGGCTGAGCTGTGGACGCCTCTGCGCCTGACCCCGGCGTCATCCTGGGTTCAGGTGGTGGCCCGCCTCCATGCAGGAGTATCGGTTCCGCAGGCTCGCAGTGCCCTGGCAATCGTGGCGCGTCAGATGGAACGTGAAGAGCCGAAAGATCGAGCCGGCTTCAAGATCTTGGTGACGCCGTGGAATGACATGCCAGACCAAAAATACAAGCTGACTCTGATCTTCGTGTTGGCCGCCGTCGGTTTGGTGATGTTGATCGCTTGCGCCGACGTGGGCAGTCTGCTGCTGGTCCGCGCTGCACAGCGGTAGAAGGAAATCGCAATTCGCGCCTCGCTTGGTGCCGGGTTATGGCGTATTGTGCGGCAATTGCTATCCGAGAGCCTCGTGCTAACCGTTCTCGGGAGTTTCGCGGGGATCGTCGTAGCAAGATCGCTATTGCAGCTTCTGACGAAGCAGTTGGCCGCGCTCCCGATTGTGCTCCCGCACTTGCAGTTAGTCGGGCTCAACCGAAGAGTGCTGTTATTCAACACCGCTCTGTGCCTGCTCCTGGCTGCTCTGTGCAGCCTGGCGCCCATCCTGTTGGCGGTCCGAACCGACCTCCAGGCTGTATTCCGCGGTGGACAGGCAGCCGAAGGGCCTCGCGGTTCTTCGCGGCTCTTCTCAACCCTGATCGCAGTGGAAGCGGGCTTGGCGTTCTTGCTGCTGGTGAGTTCCGGCCTCATGATCCGCAGCCTGGTGCGTTTGCAGCAGGACGACCATGGGTTTCGTCCAGATCATGTGCTCACTTTGCGCGTGCCGGTTGGCACACTGACGCAGCCGCGTCCGGCCGGCAAGTACGACACCAGACCGCGGCAGATGGCGTATTATCGCGAGATTCTTGAGCGTGTGAAAATACTTCCCGGGATAAAGGCTGCGGCCATCGTGAACAACCTGCCGCTTTCCGGTATTAGCACTTCTCTGAGCCTGAACCTTCCCGGCCCCGATGGCCAGTCGCAACCTACATCCGCGCGCACCGTTAGCCCCGAGTACTTTGCCGCCATGGGAATCCCGTTTATCGCCGGCCGCACCTTTGCCGATAGCGATCGGACCGGCGCTCCGGATGTCGCGATCATAAACGAGCATATGGCCCGCCAACTGTTCCCGAACAGAAACCCGCTGGGCGAAAAGCTCGCCGCGGGACCGAATGCGCCCGGTCCCACTGTCGTTGGCGTGGTGAAGGACTCCTCGCAGACGAGTTACGAATTGCCGGCCATAGCCGAAGTGTACATTCCCTATCAGCAGTTCATGTTTGCGACATTCATGTCTACCATAGTGGTGCGAACGGACGGCGAACCCGCGGCGCTGGCCGCAGCCCTTAAAAAGCAGGTTTGGGCAGTGGACCCGAACCAACCCGTCGTCACGGTAGAAACGATGGAAGAGGTGATCGCGAACTCCATCTGGCGTCCGCGATTCTCGGCATGGATCTTCTCCGTGTTGAGCGGATTGTCCGTGCTTCTAACCGTACTCGGAGTCTATGGAGTCGTCGCCTATACATCCACTTTGAGGGCTCACGAGTTGGGGATACGGGTGGCGCTAGGCGCAACCGCCAATGACATCCTGGCCGTGATTCTGCGTGGAGCGATGATCCCGCTGGTGTTTGGCGTCGGTCTGAGCGTCGTGGCCGCCCTGCTGCTTTCGCGCCTCCTCACGAACCTGCTCTACGGAATTAGCGGCAGCGACCCCTTGACGTATTTGGGCGCGGGCACCCTGCTATTGGTGATTGGAGCAGCCGCTAGCGCACGCCCCGCATGGCGAGCGGCGACTCGGGATCCACTCCAGACACTGCGCGCCGAATAGGGTCGTCTACACAGAGTGATGAAATCCAGCGGCTTTAGCCGCCTCGATCTCAGCCTTAAGAGCGCGATTTTCATCTATCGGATTTCCATAGTCGATCGCCGTCCATTCGAGTGACATGTCTTAAGTAGCAGTTAGACTATCACTGCCGATTACGCTTTGCCATGCTCGCGCCAGAGGAAATCCCCCACCGTCAACATCCTGATCCCCGCGTATTCCTTCATATCCAGCAGATGTGCAACGGCAAGATACGACTGCGCTTCTTCTAGTTGCTCTGGTGAACGCTTGAACTTGTCGCGCAGAAATGCGGATAGTTTCCTCGATGATCTGCGAAGTTTGCTCCTCCCGAAGGGAAGCAGGCTGAACGGGCAGGGGAACTGCCGCTCAAGTCGTGACGGTGCGATCCAACCACCTGAGAAAGTCTGCCACCGTCACGATGGGAATCCCAGTATGGCTGCCAAGGGGCAGCACGTGGCGAGTGTCGCCGCTCACGATGAAATCACTGGAGGCAGCCTCGGCACATTCCAATATCCGGTTGTCCGACGGATCGGCGGTGATGACCGACACCGTATGCGTGGGGGTGACATGGTGCGTGTAGGCGCGGATTTCCTCTTCCGCCTCCCGTAGCAATTCCATGCTCCAGGCAAACTTTTCACGCAGCACCAGCAGCATTTCATGAATGATATGGTCGGAAACATCCAGCCGAAACGCACCCTCCGCCGCGAGATCGAGAAAGCGCCGGGGGTTTGGCCCCTTGAACTGCAAACCCGAAATGTAAATGTTCGTATCGGCGGTAACGCTGGTCACTGGCTAGCGGCCGCGTTCGTTGCTTTGCTGATTCTCTTGCCGGAATTCGTGGATGATCCGCTCTACGTCCTCTTCCTTGATGCCGAGCTTTTTAGCTTGCTGTTCACCGTAGGCGTAGATTCTCTGGCGGCGCTCTTCTCTTAGGCGGCGTTGCATGGCATCCCGCACCCATTCATCCACGCTGACGTGAACAGCGGACGCGGCTTGTTCTGCTTCCGTAAGCAACGCAGCGGGAATGCTGGCGTGTAGGTTTTTCTGCTGTTCCATAGAACGGATTCCATTCGTATTATCGCAACCCGAGAGAAGCGGCGCGGCGCTCGATCCCTTAATTGCACCCTTTACACAACCAGCCGTCTCACGGTGATTCTTCGCAGCGTAGAGAATGCCGCACCGCTTCGGCATATTGCCGACGATTCGCGAGTTGCAGGGAAGCAACAGTGAATGAACTCCGACAGCCAGGGCTTCTAGTTCGACCAATAAAACTTGATTGACACTGACCTTTAGTGCATTCCTGGCAGCAGCCGGGACAAGTCGTTCAGCAGTTCCAGCCGACTCGTCCTCATCGGCCCTCCGTGAATAAGCGGTCTGTTACATTAAGATAAATCCGACTTTCCGCGCCGCGTCGATTTCCCGGCTTATACTGTGATTGGCCGCTCTGTTTGCGGTCAATATTTTCTCCCGGTTGAGAAATCGCATGCACATCGTCAAGACCCCCCTGGTGGTTCTTCTCGCCACCGCCTCCCTGCTAAGCGCGGCCGCTAACTCCACTCCTCCCGCGCCCATCACTGTCCTGGTCGATTTTGAACAGCCCCACGCGTCCGTATCCCTGATTGCCATACGGCGCGAACTGGAAACGCTGCTTCAGCCGGTAGGCCTGAAAATCGCTCTACTCGATCGCGGCAACCTTGCTCCCTCCCAGGAATTCGCTGATTTGGTGATCTTCAAAATGAAGGGTTCCTGTGTCATGGAGCCTTTACCCTTTGACGCCTTGTCCGATGAACGCGGTCCCCTGGCCATGGCCTATTCGAGCGATGGCGAAGTGCTGCACTTTGGTGAGGTAGAGTGCGACCGGATTCGTCAGTCTCTCGGCCGCGTCATTGGCGCTAGCACCTCTAACTACCGCCAAACGCTGCTTGGCCGGGCCATTGGCCTGGTGATCGGGCATGAGATTTATCACATGGTGGCCAATTCCGCGGCCCACACCAAACGGGGAGTAACCAAAGAAAGCCTCACCTCTCGCGAATTGCTGGAGGCTGATTTGAATCTACCTGCTTTTGCCCGGAAAGCGCTCCAGCAGGCGATGGCGGGCAGCCGTCCAGCCGCTACGCCGGGCGTCAACGCGTTCTTTTAATGCCGGATTAAATGCTTTATGCTGAAAGAACTAAACCAGAAGGAATTGAAGCTATGACGGTGATTGAACTTCCCGACGACCAGGCGGCGGCACTGACAGCGAAAGCGGCGGCACAGGACCTTAGCCTCGAAGACTGGTTCAGGAATCTTGCGCGCGATGAATCCGCCACAGCTAGCGAAGCGCCGGACAAGCCGCTGCAAACAGCCGCGAATATCATTCTCAAGCGCATGCGTAACATACCGGCCGGGATCATGGCCGCCATGCCGAAAGACGGCGCGACGCAGCACGATCACTACATCTACGGCCTGCCGAAGAAAGAGGCGTGAGCGCTGTCTTCGCCGATACGTTTTATTGGATCGCTCTCGCCGACTTCACAGACAGCTTGCACGAACGCACAGTGGCTCTGACCGCCGATTACGCCTCGTCCGCCATCGTCACGACCGAGGAAGTCCTCGCCGAATACCTGACCTTCTTCTCGGGCGCGCCCGGACCTTGGCGGCGCGAGGTCGCGGCGAGCGTTCAGGATATCCTGCCCAGCCCGGCCATCCGCGTCGTTCCGCAAAGCCACAGTTCTTTCATGGCCGGTCTTAAGCTGTATGAAGAGCGTCCGGACAAAGGCTATAGCCTCGCCGATTGCATCTCGATGCAAACGATGCGCTGGGAAGGGCTGACGGACATTCTCACGAACGACCGGCATTTCGAGCGGGAAGGCTTCCGCGCGCTATTTCGCTCCTGACGCATACGACCGGTCGGGGATTTGACCATTTTAATTAGTGTGTTTGCAGCAAGGAGGCTGCGGTGATACACTCCTTATTGATAACCCGTCAGCCTCCGAGTCGTTTGCCTGTCAAAAGACAAACCCCGTAACTCTTGAGGCCAGTGCTTTTGACGAGTGCGCGCTCCCCGTCGCAGCCGGTGATAAACTTCGCGCTAGTTAGCGTGGCGAACACCTTTCGGTATGAAGCTTCACTTCGGAATTCGCGGCTCCAGCCTAACTGTATGGCGCGCGGGCAATGACTGCCGCCGCGTGAAAGCCTCATCTCTGATTCCCCCAGCTTGCCAGCCGGTTCTGTATGATCTAAATGATCTAACTTGTTATGAACGGGGCTCTGTCTGCCGCCGTTTAGTCAAAAAACCAATGCTGCCGCAATCCGGCAGTTACTAAACAGGAGACACGATGTCACAAATCCTCAATGCCGATCTAAAGGCCGATCTGATCCACCGGGGCTTTTCACGCCGAAATTTCGGAAGGATCGCTTCCGTTTTGACGGCAGGCGCGGCGCTGCCGTTCTATAACGAGCCCGCTTTGGCTCAACTCTCGATGGTCAGAAACATGCCGGCTGATGCGGTAAAGATCAACGCCAACGAGAATCCCCTCGGTCCCTGTGCCGAGGCTGCCGACGCGATCCACAAGATTATCCCGCAAGGCGGCCGCTACAGATACGAAGACACCTTCGATATGGCCACCACGCTGGCCGAGCAGGAAGGCGTGAAAGCCACCGCCCGCGGCGAGGGCTCGTATGTGGAAGCCTATGCCGGTTCCAGCGCTCCCCTGCACCAGGCCGTGCTGGCCTATTGCTCCAAAGAGCGTCCGTTTGTCAAAGCCGGACCCGGTTATGAAGCCGGTGAGAGAGCCGCCAAGTTCATTGGCGCTTCGGTCGTCAGCGTGCCGCTGCGCAACGGCACTTGGGATCATGACGTTAAGGCCATGCTGGCCAAGGCTCCTAACGGCGGTCTCTATTACATCTGTAACCCGAATAACCCCACTGGTTCGCTCACCAGCAAGGCCGACATCGAATGGCTCGTCGCCAACAAGCCGGCTGGTTCTATCGTGCTTGTGGATGAAGCCTACATTCACATTTCGCCGAACGCGGTGAAGTGTACGGATCTCGTGGCGCAAGATAAAGATGTTCTGGTTCTGCGCACCTTCTCGAAGCTCTACGGCATGGCCGGCTTGCGCGCAGGCGCCGCCATTGCGCGTCCGGACATTCTCGACAAAATCAAGCCGTACACCGCGGGCGCGATGCCCATCACCGGTATGGCCGGTGCCACGGCCAGCCTCAAAGCCAAAAATCTGGTCGCCGAACGCCGCAAAATCATGGGCGACAATCGCGTGGATACTCTCGATTTCCTCACCAAGCACAATGTGGAGTTCATTCCATCTGAAAGCAATTGCTTCATGATGAACGTGAAGCGTCCGGGCAAAGAATTTTACGCTGCCATGGCTATGAAGAAGGTCTACATCGGCCGCGTTTGGCCTGAGATGCCGACGTGGGTTCGCGTCAGCGTCGGCAGCAAGGACGAGATGGCCAAGTTCAAAGAGGTTTTCGTCCAGGTCTACAACGCCTAATAACCGCTCCGCTCTCTGATGACTGCGGCTCGCCTACAGAGCCGTGACCGTCAGGGAGCGGTCTTCATTTTCAGTTACGCGCGGTAACCCGGTTAACCCCGTTCGTTTTGCCACTTGCCGAGTGCGATTCTAATGTGTCCGGAATTTCGAGACACAGGGGTGCGAACACTTGAAACTGCTGCGTCTTCGATATAGTTGGAAGCTCTTCAGCGGCGATCTGGCCGGCGGAGCCATTGCCGCGCTCATCGCCCTTCCGTACGGGCTTGCCATGGCAAACATGATGGGTCTGCCGCCTGTCTTGGGCCTGGTTACCTCCATCGCCACCGCGCCGATTACGGCGCTGCTGGGCCGTAATCCAGTGCTCATCGGTGGCACCGCCAGCGCCACCGTCCCTTTCATTGCTCACGCCGTGCAAGCGCAGGGCATCGGCGGCGCGGCCAAAGTCTGCATCACCGCCTCCGTGTTCATGCTTGTGTTTGGCGTGCTCCGCTTGGGCCGCTATATTCACTTGGTGCCGCAACCAGTCGTGACCGGCTTTTCCTGCGGCATCGGCGCCATGATGTTTCTTTCGCAGCTAGGCGTGATGTTAGGCGTCAGAACCGTGGTGGACCGCACCTCGAACAACCTGCTCTATCAAAGTTGGCAAGTCTTATCGCATATCTCCCAAACGCAGTGGAGCGCCCTCATCATTAGCTTGGCCGTCATTTTTGCCGCCTTCCTATCCGCGCACTTCATCCCCAAGGCTCCCGCTCCTTTGATCGGCGTGATTGCTTCGGTTTTGATAGCCGGGGTATTCGGATTGCATCAAAGAGAGGTGGGCCAATTGCCCCTCCAGATTCCTCCTTTTGCGGCATTTTCCTGGACGCCGAATGACGTGCTGAACGTTCTCCCCGAAGCGTTCGGTTTAGCTTTCGTATCCAGCGTCAATATTTTGCTGACCTCGCGTGTGGTTGAGCACTTCCGCGGCCGCCACAAACATTTGAAACCGGCGGATGCTGATGCCGAGCTCGGCGCTTACGGCATTGCGAACATGGTTGCCGGTGTATTTGCGGCGCCCATGAGCGTGGGCATTCCCGCCCGCAGTCTTGCGAGCGTGCGCTGCGGCGGCACCACCCGCCTGTCGAACCTCTTCCATGCCGTGTTCATTCTCGCGTTCGTGGTTCTGGGCGCCAGTTATATTCAGCACATCCCCATTCCCGCGCTGGCTGGAGTTACGGCTTACATCGGTATCTGCCTGCTGGAATGGAGTACCTGGCGTCGCCTCGCGCGCATGCGCCGCACCGACGCATTGGCATTTCTCTTTACGGCTGTCGCGGTGCTGGTCGTAAATGCCGTGCTTGCGGTGGCGATTGGATGTTTCTTCTATGCTGTCCGCTATCTTATTCAACGCTGGATACGGCCCGTTCCGGCGGCGGTTGCCAACCAGGAACACTCGCACGGCGTGTTGGCCGGCGGCGTCCGTTAGCGCCGCACAAGTATAATGGCTCCTTCGATGTCGACCACGATCGAGCAGTATCGCGAAGCCAAAGCCCAATACCTGAAACTGAGAAATCAGGCCAAGAAAGATTTAGTCACGCGTTTCCACGCGCTCTCCAATGAACTGCTGCAGGTGCAGCGCGAGTTGCTAGAAGATTTCGGCGAGAAAATTACTCTGCCGGTCAAATCGAAAAAAGTCGCGCGCCCTACAAGAACTCCCAAGCTGCCCGAGCCGGCGCCGGTTCCTCCCACGCCGCCCTCACCCAAAATCGCGGGAATTGAGCGGCAGATTGACAAGCTGAAAAAAAAGCTCACCGAAACACAAGCGGCCGGCAAGCCCGTCAAGACGATTGAAGATAGAATCTACGAGCTCGAAGATGAACTGCGCCTAGCGCAAGCGTAACCAGTTCAGGTAAACGCTGAGCCGCTCCCGCCGCTGCTCCGCTTGGGCGTCGGACGCCAATAGGCTCAGCCAGGCAGCGCCGAATAAAGCCCGCGTCTGAATGCACAACTCTAACGCCGCTGCGTTATACGGACCATACGCCGCAAGCGCCGCCTCTGCCCAATCCGCTTCTTGAGCCGTACCCGCGATCCGCGCGCCTGCAACCAGACACGCTAAATCCCATTCGATCGGCGCATGAATCGTGTCTTCCCAATCGGCCCAGAGCGGCCCGTCTGGCGTGTGGAAGACATTCTTCCGGTGCGAATCGCCATGCAGCGGTTGAGCGGTTGATTGGTAAGCTGCGAGCGCGAGGCGGCAATCCTGTGCCTGCTGTTCCATCATGCACCGGTCTGGTTCCGGACACATGGCATGTACCTGCGGATGCGCCAATAACTGCCGCAGCTCATCAAATACTCCGAAGTAAGGAATTGCCTCCGCATTGGCAGAGCCGCGTAGCACAGCATGGCAAGCGTTTAATCTTCTGCCCGATTCGGCGGCATCCGGCCAGCCGGGAAGAATTTCGACACGCCGCCATAAGCTGACGGTCCAACCGTTCACAACATGCTGACCAGCCAGAGGACCAGCGCAAGGCGGCACAACCGGAGCGCTAAGTTTGGCCAGGAAGCCGGCGATGCTTACTTCCCTTTGCGCGAAACTGACTGTGTCGCGCAACAGAGCCGTGCCCGTAGCGATCCGTGCAACGATGGGCAGAGGATCGAGCGCAATGGCTAAATTGGAAAACTGCCCGAT
>DASXGT010000120.1:0-46757 GCA_036488895.1 Bryobacteraceae bacterium
GACCGGCCGTTCCGTGTTAGGGAATCCGCAAACAATTCGCTTCCGTCCGTCTGCCTGGTCTTTATTTCCAGAATTGAAGGGCCGGAAAGAGCTTAGAAATAATAAGCCGACTGTCGAAATTGAGACCAAGCTTTTACGGCATGTTCAAACTGCATTTGAATGCACGGTTGACTATATCGTGTTCCTGAACCGCCAGGAGAGCGAGCCTGAACACCCACATTTGGGACCCATTTCACGGGAAGAATCCGTCCGCCGGTTGGCCTGCGCGCATTTTCCGGAGGAGCTATCTATTCAGAATGACCGGAACGCCGCCATCCAAAGATTGCTCGACGCCGAAATGTACACGCTCACATACAGGCAATTTGCTCCAGCGATCGGCCTGCTTGAACAAATGGCCGGCAAGAGAAACTAAGTGAATAGCATTCCCAGGCATGGGGGCGCGCTGTTGCGGGCGCTTCAGTTTTCACATGCGGACTGCAGCGAACTGGGGCGCTTAGATCAAACCGAGTGGCGAAAGCTACTGGCCCTTTGTGATTCCACACAACTTACTCTGCTACTCGGCCGCGTTTGCAGACCCAACCTGCCGGAGCAAATCCTTACCAGGATTGATCGCAACTATTTAGACAACGCGCAGCGATTTGAGCGGCTGAAAGCGTCGGTGACCGAAATCTCTGACTGTTTCACTCAACGATCGATTGATTTCTGCCTCCTCAAGGGCTTCGCCCATTCGCCGGATTTTACCCCCGACCCAAGGCTGCGCGCGCAAGGCGATATTGATCTATGGTGCCAGCCTGGGCAACTCATTGAAGCCAGAGACGCGCTGCTTGATCTGGGATACCGGCCTTTCGGAAAGTCAAAGGGGCGCCACTTAGATCCAATGATCCGCGAGACAAGCTGGGAATGGCGCGGCGATTACTACGCTAGCGATCTGCCCATACCAATCGACCTGCATTTCAGCATGTGGGACGAGAAGATGGAGCGCATTCCAGGTCCTGGCGAGCTTGATCTTTGGAACCGGCGGCGTACTCTCGCGGTTGAGGGTCACTCCATCCAGGTTCTGGACCCAGCCGATGCGTTGGCCTTTGCCGCGCTGCACTTGATGATGCACTTGTTGCACGGAGATCTACGGTTGCAACGCGCGTGGGAGCTGGCCTACTTTATACAGAACCGCGCGGATGACAATGAATTCTGGGTCCGTTGGCGAAGATACCATGCCGGAGAATCGGGCCAATTACAGTTAATCGCGTTCACGCTGGTCTGCCGCTGGTTTGGATGCCGCTGGCCCGAGGTGTTAAAAAATGAGCCGGAATCTCTGCCGGAAGATGTGTTGCTTTGGTTGGGCCGCTATGGTTTTTCACCAATCGAGAATCTGTTTGTTCCCAATAAGAATGAAGTCTGGCTGAATCTCTGTCTGTTGAAATCATTCAAAGCGAAGGCTCGCGTATTTTCACGCCGGTTATTGCCTCTGAAGGCCGCAGCGGAGGCAAACACGCCTAACAACGGCGCTCAATCGAAGAGAAACGGCACGACGTTGCAACAAATGCGTTTCCTGGTCGAACGCTCCCTCATTCATACGCGAACCATGCCCGTTACTTGCTTTCGCGGCCTTGAGTGGTGGTGGCTTCGTCAACAACTAGGCCGTGATTTCTTGGTGTTTCTGTCCGCCTCGGTGCTCTTTGATTTTGGTGAATTTGTTTTTTTTCTACTCTATAACCTCTACTTGCTCGGCAGCGGATTTGATGAGCGCTTCATAGGCCAGGTTACGGCCGCGCTGACGGCTGGAACCTTCGTGGGCGCTATCCCCGCAGCCGCAATTTCGAATCGTTCAGGTTTGCGAAGCACCGTTTTGATTGCACTCTTGGGAACGGCGGCCGCCACCGGCTTCCGCGCGCTTGCTGTTTGGCCTTTAGCATTACTGGCGGCGGCCTTTCTAAATGGGCTTTTCCTGTCTTTCTGGGCCGTTTCAATGCCGCCCGCGGTTGCCGGATTGACAACCAACCGGAACCGGACGTTAGGTTTCAGCTTGATCACTTCGGTTGGAATCGGAATAGGCGCCATAGCTGGATTAATTGGCGGCCGCCTGCCTGGGCTGTTGAAGCATCTGAGCCCGTCTCTGTCGTCTACGGGGTCAAGCCGCGTGGCGCTTCTATTGGGTTCGGCGTGCGTGGCGTTCGCCGTGATTCCAGTCCTGTGGCTTCGGTTTCCGGCTTTACCGCGAGCGGAAAAAGTGCAAAAGCAGTATCCATACGGTCCATTTATCTACGCCTTTTTGGCAGCCCTATTCGTCTGGACCATCGGCACCGCAGGCTTTAATCCATTCTTCAACGTGTACTTCTCACGCCACCTGCATGTTACGGTTGCTCAAATCGGCCTGATCTTTTCCTATGGGCAAATCGCCCAAGTGATTGCGATTCCACTTGCGCCTTTCGTCCTGAAAAAGACGGGTGATGTTCGCGGCATCGCCATGATGCAGTTAGCGACGGCGGCTGCGCTGGGTTTGCTGGCCGTTGTCTCGAATTCCCATTGGGGAACCTTACTCTACATCCTATACATGTCCTTCCAATACATGAGCGAGCCCGGCCTATTCAGTATGTTGATGAGCCGGGTCGATCGTTCCCAGCAAAGCGGCGCCGCCGCGTTAAATTTCCTGGCAACGTCCCTCGCAGGTATATTTGCCGCGGCGCTGGCAGGATCCATGCTCTCTCGCGTGGGATATGAACCGGTATTGGCTGCCTGTGCGGGCGTGATTTTGCTAGCTGCGATGGGTTTCTATTTCTTCGTGCCCAAGCGATGATAGATCGCAATCAATGTTGAGCCTTTATGCAAGAAATCTACAGGGCGTAGGTTCTCTAGCTGGCTGGTAAAAGCAGGGCCTGGCTCCGAATCACTCCAGACCGCAATCCAAGCGAAGTCATTCGGGCTTCCCGTCGCGGAGAGCCTATCCGCTTTTCGGCTCTGCACGGTCGTTCGCTGAAAATCAATTGGCGAAAGATCTTCTTTTTGCAGATTTTCAAGAGCTCTTTTATAACCGCGTTCTCCCGCCATCTGTCTAGTCTTCTCAAGGTAAGGATGCAATTCCGCGATGGAAAACGGCCTGGCTAAAATCAACATTCTCTCGCCCGATTGCAGATGCGCGTCCGCGAATTGCGCCAATTCATAACTGAGGTGAATGTCCGCCGGGGACACTTCTTTCCCTACGAAATGCGAGGACTGAAACATACCCAGCAGAATGGCTGTGGCCATAAGGCAAGCAGCAGGTAAGCTCCACCTTTGTTTCCGAAGAAGGAATGCTGCCCCCATTCCGGCAAGTAACAAGACCGCTCCCATTGGTATAACCGCCTCGCGCGAGCTGACAAAGCGTTCCGCATTGGCGGCTCGCTCATGGTCGTCGCCATGCGCGGAACACAAAACCGCAATGCCGAAAAGAAGTGCAAATGTAACGGCTATCTTTATGCATTTTTCGCGGATGAGGCGTCGACTCCAAATAAAGTAGAGCCCCACCAAGCTGAACAACAATACGGGTAAGGGCGTGTTCTTGGCGATAATCCACCCGAGATAAATCCATCGGACGAAGCGATCGGCGGATTGGGGTATTTCGATTACGTAGGATCCCGGGCCGGCCAAACCCAGGTGCCATCCCATCCAAGCCAGTGGAGCCCAACAGAATAGAGCTACGGCCGTAACCGCCGTCCTGAATGTCTTCCGGTTCTGCAGGAGATAGTCGAGCGCGAAAAATGGGCACGCAATCCATGCTTCATACCGCGTCAAGCACGCCAGTGCTAGCACTAGACTTGCCGCGCCAATCCGTTTCTCAATATACAAATAGGTAGCGAAGCACAACGCGCCGAGCATCAATATTTCTTGAAACGGAACTATTGAAATCTCATTCAAGAACGGATTGGTTACAAAAAATAACACCGCCCATAGCGCTGTTTGTAGATCGGTCAACGATTTTGCCAGGAAATAAAACCCAAGGCCCGCAGCCGATCCGATCAGAGCCATCACGCAGCGAAATGCGAAAGGGCTGCTAGTGAGTTTATGTGTGACGAAGATGAGAACCTGCAGTGCTGGAAGTTGATGGCCCAGTAAAATGTGCTCATAATTGCGCAGATGTATCACGGTGTCGCCGCCATAGACCGCGGGATAGGTCCGTATCAACCAGATCCGTATGAAGAACCCAAGGCCAAAGATGATAAGCGCCTGAAATCGCCCAAAGCGTTCTTCGAAAGAAACACTCATATCGATCAATGCCCACCGAATGCCTGGCTGCGAATCTTGCCGATGGCCCAATCGATGAGGGCCGGGTCTGCCGCGCCGGAATTCTTCATCGCTTGCAGCGCCGCCGTGGAGTCGCTGTCGCCTTGCCATGCAAGTATCCGGACGCTTCGCTCACGCACGGCTTTCATTTCCGATGAAAGTGCTTGCCGGACCGTGGGAAGTACCGCGGGTCCGGCCTTCACAAGAATCCACTCAGCCCGGTTGGCGATTTCTACATCACTCGATCCCAACGCCTGAATGATAGCGGTTGGATCTTCACCGGCGCGATCCCATAGCTGATATCCCGCAACCAACCCTGCTACCGGCGAATAGTCCGGCGCTGAACGAAACGCTTCACGTTCAAATAATTTGAGGGCGTTAGCGTTACTCAGCATGCTTCCGGCCTCAATCAGTTTCATCAGGCAGCGATAGTGCTCCACCGTTACGTCAATTTCTGCTTGCGACCGCGGAGGCTTGCCGTGCTCGACGTAGGCAGAATACTCCTTGGCGATGAAATCTTCTTCGTGAGCTAATGCCTTGGGAATGGCACTGGCGGCAACCTCAGGCTGATGACGCGCAAGGGCAAGCGCGGCCGCGCCTCTGACAGCTGCATTATTATTCGAAAGAAGCGGCAGTAAACGATTTGCGGAAACCATTCCCGGGCACCGGCTAAGCGCGAGCAAAGCCTCTTGTAAGACTCCCGCATCTGTATCGTTCAATAGTTGCTGAAGGGAATCGGTAGCCGGAGCGGCCAGCGCGCCCAACGCCCAAGCTGCATTCTTTCTGGCGGTTGCTTGCTTCGATTGAAGCGCTTCCACTAAAGACGCCGCCGGCACAGGCGGCCGCGTAGTGACTAATGCCGTCGCGGCCGCGCGTGAAATGCGGTCTTCGCTATCTTGAAGCCAATTCAAAAACACCGCGTGTAAGTGAAACCCATGGTAATGCCCCAATTCGAGAATCGCCGCTGCCCGCCCATCTAATGTTCCTGTATTAGCCTTGGCCACTAATGAGGCAATCTTCGATTCCACTGGCTGCCCCAAAGTGTCAGCACCCAATCTTGGATAATCGACATTGATCCAATCGACGCCGGCGGTCGCCGCGGAGCGCATGGCGGGAAGATCCATTTCATAGCTATTCGCGGAGAAGTTGGCGATCACAATTTTTCCCGCCTCGTGCAACTTTTCTACTTGCTCCCGCGTCACTGTCGGTTCAATGGAAACTGCCGCATCTTCGTTGGCTGCCGGATACAGCGCTTTTACATCGGTCCACTCGCCGCCAAAACGCACTCTCTTCAGCATGCCTTCCCGTCTCAGCAAAGCCAGAACCGCCGGGCCCATGTCTTTCGCTTTGAGGTCAAGCACGAGTCCGATTTCTTGCTCCCGGGCAACGGCCAGCGCATCCGTCAGGCGGGGGATTCGCATGTTGGCAAAACGTGTCCCCATCCAAGAGCCCGCATCCAGGTGGTTGAGTTGTTCGAAGTAGCTTTGCTCCACATCGCCCATGCCATCGGTGAGGCGCTCCAGCATGCCGTCATGATTCAGGACAAGCTCGCCGTCGAGTGTCCGTCTCACGTCAATTTCGACCACGCTGCAACCCATTCTGGCCGCCAGGGCAAGCGATTCCAGCGTATTTTCCGGCATGTCGCGGTTGGCGGTTCGATGGCACATCATGCGCGGCCGCGCGCCGCGCGCAAGTATGCCGCCCTCAGCCGCTGCCGTTGCCAACCCGGCGACCAGCATCGTGCGGATGAATCGATTCATTTTGAGCCTATCGAATAGTTTGCGGCCTGAACGCCGTTGATGCGCGAACGGGATGTAAAGAAAGAGTAAAATTGTCTGTGTGCGGCCCGCGTTGATCGTACTTCAGCAAGGAGAATCATTGGCGCTGGAGCAGGTCTGCGATTACGTTCCTATAGAGATTGATCAAACTACAGACATTAGATTACGGGTCACGCAGCTTTTTGAGACGCACCGTTATTCGCTATTCCGGTACGTGGTGGCCTTAATTGGACAATCCGGCGCGGCCGAAGAAATCGCGCAGGAAGTTTTCTTAAAGCTTTACGAACATCTTTCTAAAGGGATTCGCATTGCGAATATCCGGTCTTGGAGTTTCAAGGTAGCTCATAACCTGGCTATTGATTTCGCGCGCGGACAAAAACTGAACGCTTCCGGAGGAGACCTTCTCTGGACCGGACTGGCCGAGACTCGTCCGGACGGTTCACTCGATCCCGAAGCGCTTGTACTCAATTCTGAACAATTCGCTCATTTCCGCCACGCTTTGGCCTCTCTCCCCGTTCAACAACGAGCTTGTTTGCTTCTCCGCGCCCAAGGCTTTCGCTACCGGGAAATCGCCCAAATGTTAGGCGTCGCCGTTCCGACGGTAGGCGAGTCTCTGCGCCGCGGTATCCAACGCCTGGTGGGAAAGCCCAATGGGCAAACTTTCTAAAGCCGTTTTAAAAATATTTTTTGATTCTGTCATTAAAATGCCGTGCTCAATCGTTCCCACCATAAGAGAGTACTGAAACAGGGGAAGATTAGGATCTTTAGCTGCCCGCGCGAAAGCGCGGAAGTTCTTTGTGCGTAAACTCCTCGATTTACCCTAGCTCTAAGACGGAACGCCTCCACGTATTCGCGGCGCTTCGGTATAGCCACTCTCGAAAAAAATCAGGTTTTCTCAAGGAGTTTTTTCGAATGGAAACGCAAAGAAATACCCGGCGCAGTTCTGCGCCCGCGGCTATTGCTGCCCTATTGCTCGCATTTTTCATCGGTCGTCAGACCGCTTCCGCTCAGGCCACAACCGGCGACATCTTGGGCACGGTCACCGATGGCAGCGGCGCCAGCGTAGCGGGAGCTAAGGTCGTCATTGAAAATCTGGGTACTCACGAAACCCGGTCCGCGCAAACCGGAGCCGCGGGTGAGTTTGTTTTTACATTATTGTCCACCGGCCATTACTCGGTAAATGTCGACGCAACTGGATTTAAGCACTTCAGCGTTGGCGATTTAACCCTCGGGTCAGGCGATCGCGCGCGTGTGACCGCGCTCATGCAAATCGGCCAGCAGTCTCAGACGGTTGAGGTTACGGCCCAGCCTCCCGCGCTGCAGGCCGATAGTTCTACGTTAAGCGATACGTTGGCGGAAAAGTCCGTGCAAGATCTGCCGGTGAATGGCCGCAATGTGACTCGCCTGGTTCAGTTAACGGCCGGCGCAAACGAAGGCTTACCGGGCGGCCTCGGCAGCGGTACGCGGCCCGATGACCGGCGCCAGACCTCGTCTGTTTCGGTAAACGGCCAGTCCGACGCGATGAACAATAACATCATCGATGGCATGGATAACAACGAGCGCATCATTGGCACCATTGGCGTGAAGCCATCAATCGACGGAATCTCGGAAGTGCGCGTGCAAACCAACGAATATACAGCCGAGTCGGGCCGCACGGCAGGCGGTGTGATTAATGTCATCACAAAATCGGGAACCAATCAGTATCATGGCTCAGCTTATGAATTCTTCCGCAACGATGTGCTGGATTCGCGAAGTTTCTTTTCCACCATTGGTGCAAAGCCGGAATATCGGCAAAACCAGTTCGGTGGGAGTATGGGCGGACCCATCAAGAAAAACAAAACGTTCTTCTTTGCCGATTTTGAGGAATTCCGTGCTGTCCAGGGCGTTACTACAATCACCACGGTTCCAACCGCCGCGGAACATACCGGCAATTTTTCCGCTATCACCAGCCAGCTTACGAATCCAAATGGAGTTCCGCTCGCTGGTAACATCATTCCCACGAGTCAAATCAGCCCAATTGCCGCCAACTACATGTCGTTGTATCCGCTTCCGAATCAAAATCTGACTGGTACTGCCAATAATTACGAAGGCACTTTTGGCAGAACTCAATTTAGTCACACGGCCGATGGGCGCCTGGATCATCATTTTAACGACAACAATCTTTTCTTTGCGCGCTACACAATCAATGATGTCGCCACTTTCACTCCGCCGGTGTTTCCCGCGGTCAATGGAGTTCAACCCGGAGGTGTCTCTTACGACGGTCCGTCGCAGGAATGGGCGCAGAACGCGCAGATGGACTATGTTCACATTTTCAATGCAAAGGCGCTGCTGGAATTAAAGGCCGGTTATACGCGAGTCAACATCGCCTCTAACCCAATCAACCCTCTCGGTCAAAATTTGTCCGCGAAATTTGGATTGACTGGCGTCAACGTGAGTGAGCCGACTTCTCAGTTGGCTCCCTTCTATGTCAGCGGTTTTGCCACCCTTGGTGATACCCCTTATTTGCCGCTGATCTATGTGGATAACACCTTCCAATACAATGGTACGTTCAGCTACACCGCCGGAGCGCATAGCATTAAAGTCGGGGCGGCCTTAATCCGCCGGCAAGCCGAGGCTTTTTCTTCCAGCGCGCCAGTTGGCCGCTTTACCTTCCAAAGCGCACCAACCGGCAATGCCGTTGCCTCTCTCTTATTTGGTATTCCATTTTCCACGCAACGCGTATTGGAACTGACGGCTCCTTATTATCAGACCTGGGAGCCTAGCGTCTACATCCAAGACGATTGGCGCGCTACTCGTTGGCTGACGGTGAACCTTGGCGCCCGCTATGACGTGTTTACGCCCTTCACTGAAAGGCACAGCGGGTTGTCTAATTTCGATCCAACTACCGGTCAGATTATTGTGGCTGGCCAGAATGGAGTTTCCGCGACCGCTGGTGTAAAGACGGATTACAGCAATCTAGCGCCACGTGTTGGCTTTGCCGCCACCATGGGTCAGGGCTTCGTCCTTCGCGGTGGCTACGGAATTACTTATTTCCCAGGCAACATTACGTCCGCGGCTTACCTGAACAATCCACCTTTTACCTACGCCTATGGCCCTGTCTCAAATAGGCCGCTGTCGGCTGGATTGCCCGTGATTACCACTCCCAGCATCACCAATCCAATCGGCTCCTTGTACGCCGAAGACAAGAATTTCCGTACCAGCTATCTACATCAGTTCAACCTCAACTTGCAAAAGCAGCTCGGCGCAAACGTCCTGAGCGTTGCGTATGTCGGTGAATTAGGGCGTCACCTGGCTCAATTGATTCCCAATATTGACTTGCCGCAAGCTTCGCCTCTTCCGAACCCCGCCTCGCGCGAGCCCTTCGCGGCGGTTGCTCCAAATGTCAGTTTGATTGGTTACCTGCAAAGTCAAGGTACCTCCAGCTACAACGCGCTGCAGGTCTCCTTCCAGCGCCGTTTCACCAAAGGTCTCACGGTGAATTCTAACTATACCTGGGCACATGGAATCGACGACGCTTCTACATTTAGCAACGGCTACGCGGCTGGCGTATATCTGAACCCGTATACCATCGGTACCTATGATCGCGGCAACAGCGATCTCGACATTCGGCATCGTTTCGTCGCGTCCGTAAACTATGAACTGCCTTTTGGTAAGTCGTTACAAGGTCCAATGAAGCAGCTCTTCCACGGCTGGCAAATCAATTCCATTGCGGTCTGGCAGACCGGTTTGCCATTCACCATCACCGATTCCAATCCGCAGGCAAACCTGGGGCCTTCGGTTTCGAGCGATCGCCCCAATGTGGTTGCCTCAAGTTCCGTATCGAATCAGAATTTGGCCCACTGGTTCAATACCTCGGCATATGCGCCGCAAACCTTTGGCACGTTGGGTGACGTAGGCCGTAATACCCTCTACGGCCCTCCGCAGAGAAGGATTGATTTGTCATTATTCAAAAACTTCCAGATCCGGGAGTTTGGAACGCTTCAATTCCGGGCTGAATCGTACAACCTGACGAACACGCCTAGCTTCGCGAATCCAAATTCCACGCTCGGGAATCCCGCATTCGGCACCATCTCCAGCATTAATGCGGCTTCCAATCCACGTCAAATCCAGTTTGCTCTAAAATTACAGTTCTGACCATAATGATCGAGGAAAGAAGAGGAATATGGATCTAAAAAAAGAAAATAGCGGCACTGCTTCAGGTAGACGTGGATTCATCAAAAGCGCTGGGGGGAGTGTCGCCGCAAGTTTGTTCGTGGCCTCAACAACGGCCGCGGCCCAGGCGCCGTCCACCCCAGAGCCCATCACCCATGCCGGCGTGAACCGCCCGCTAACGGAGAAGGAAAAACTCGCGCGCATTGCGTCCAATAGCTGGCCCATCCGTTACATTTTCAAAAGCCGCTCCGCATTTATGGCAGAGAAGGCGGAAAACGACCGAATGAAGAAGAAGTATGGTGAGATCACCATGCTCGACTTCCCCGACTTCACCAAGAAAACGTTTCCGGGCGTCTACCACATGGATATTTTTTCCGGTCTGTTCGGCGACATGGAAGACGACAGCCAATACGTCAAAAGCACCATGATCGGAAACAACGGACGCAGTCATACCGTGACGGAATTCGATCCATCCAGTACCTCTGGAAAGAAGTGGTTGGAAAAGATGGCGAACAAGCAGATCACTACCGGGACCAAGTGCCACCATATTTCAAACAACGCGCCGCGTGATATCTGCGATCTGGACCCTGAAAAGCGCAAGGCCGGCATTGAAGTGGCCAAGAAATGGCTGGATGGCGCTGCCATGTTGGGCGCCAAATCAATGCGCGTCAACAGTGGTGGCCCCCGCATCGCTCCTACTCCGGTGGCCGATCCTAGCTCCTATCCCAAGAACGACGAGCTTGCTAAATATCTAACCAACTGCATCGAGTCGTTCAAGGAAATGGCCGATCACGGCGAAAAAGTCGGTGTAAAGGTCACCCTGGAAAATCACTGGGGACTAACAGCCAATCCGATCAATATCAAGATCATCATTGAAGAAGTAAATAACCCGTTCTGCGAAGCCTCCCCCGACTTCTGTAACTGGGAACATGAATATCTTCTCTATCACGCACTGGCGGACCTGGCGCCCTATGCTCATACCAACGTTCACGCCAAATACTGGAATCGCTGGAAGAATCCGGATGTTCAGCGCAACGTCAGAATCATGCTCAATGCCGGCTACACCGGCATCTTCGCCCTGGAATATGAAGAGGGCCCCTGGGATGGAGTAGAAGGCGCGCAATACCTCTACCGGGAAGTTTTAGCGTCTTTATAACAACCCTATTGCACCGGGGTGGCGGGATGCAAATACTTGGCAAGGAACAAGTAGATCTCCCGCCGTGACTCCCGCGCTAATTTGGTTTCCGTGCGATTGAAATAATGGCCGCCCGGTGCATTCTCATAGATCTTGTATTCAAATTTCTTGCCTTCCGCCTTTAGCGAATCAACCATATGTTCGATTTCCATTACGTTCACGTCTTCATCATTGGTATTGCCGTGAATGAGTAATGGCGTTTGCAGGTTTTTCGCATAAGTGACAGGCGACCGCTTGCGATATTCGGCAATATCGTCACGAACGGTTTTGCCGATGTGATACGGAGCTGAATAGAGCGCGCGATAAGACTCCGGCTCGTAGCCCAATCGCATGATGAGATCGCTAACAGGCACTCCGGCATAAGCAACGGCATACGTTTGCGGGTGCAGTAGGATGTTCATCAACGTAATCATTCCGCCGTGGCTCCAGCCAATGATTCCGACCCGCTTGGGATCCAAAAAGTCATACCGCTCCAACATCCATTGCATCCCGATGAAGACATCGTCTACTTCGCGGCCGCCATAATCGATATCCTCATAGAAGGGACGTCCATATCCAGTGCTTCCGCGGTAGTCCGATGAGATCACGGAATAACCCTGCAATACAAGTTCCCGGATCAAATGCACATCGCGCGTGTCTTCATTGGCGTGAACGCCTTGGTGAACAAACACAATCAGCGGCTGCTTTTTTGATTTATCGAGATTCTTGGGAATGAAGGTATAGGCCCGGATGATTAAAGGATTGGTAGCTCCTGGAGCCTTGGGATTTGCCGCATGTGCGGGAGGAAGGCTGGTATATTCCGATTTATCCACTTCGGCAATATCCCCCAGTTTCAAGACCCACATTAGGTCGTCCACTTCTTTAAGGACTTGATCAAGCCGGCTGTCGGCTCCCGGCGTCGCATTGGGCTGCGCGGCTGGTGGCCCGGGCACGCGTGGCGCTTCCTGCCCAAACAGACCCAGTGCAAATAAATTGATGAGAACGATTCTTTTAATATTCATTGAAAGTAAAAGTCCGCACAGAGGTCGCAGCAAACGCGGCTTGGAGAAGGGAAGCGATTGTGCCGGATTAACTTAAGAAACCATTATTTGCAGTGCTAGTCAAGCGGAGTAGCCCTCTAATTTCACTTCGCTACGCCTGATAAGCCGTTGCCTACAATTTCCGATAACGACGAGATCAGTAATTCGCCTGGATTATCCGGCGTCCAGTTGACCTCCGGCATATCGTCAACGGTAAATGCCATGGCAATGGCGCCCTGCGGGAGATACGCAATGCCCACGTCGCTGCGCAAACGGTCCAGCGCGCCGGCCTTGTTAGCCACCTTAACGTTCTTTCTGTCCCGCAGAATGCCGCTGTGATCTCTCTGCCGCTTCAAGATTTCAATCATCTCCGCGCAGGCCTCCTTGCTGACCAGTTCCCCGCGATAAATCTTTTCAAGAATCGTCACCATCTCCTGGGGGCTGCTGCGTCCCAGTCCCCAGCGCGCATTCTCCGGCTTAGCGCCTTCCTTCGTCACTCCACTCGTTTCAGCGTTCAGCTTGTTACCATCGCCCAGAATCTTGCGCATGCAGCGGGTCTGCGTGAGGCCAAGTTTCTCCATGCGCGCGTTCACGGCATCGCCGCCAATCCGGTTCAGGATCAAATTCGTGGCCGTATTATCACTAACCACGATCATCAAATCCACCACATCCTTTAGCGGAAGTTGAACGCCGGGCGTGAAATCCTGCAACAGTCCGCTGCCCGAAACTTGCTCGTCTTTGGTAACCGTAATCGGCTCGCTCCACTTCAGCTTGCCTTCCGCCGCTTCGAAAAAGCATTCAACCAGAATGGCCAACTTAATCGTGCTGGCCGTGCGCACCGGCTCGCTGCCGCGCAAGCTGTAGGTCTCTCCGGTCTGCAGATTCTTTGCGTAGAGGCTCGCCTTACCTCCGAAATGACTGATCTTTGCCTGCACCGCCGCATCCAGGGCCTTATGCGTTTGCTGTCCAAAGCAACCGCACGAAAAAATGAAAAGCACAACAATATGGCGGATTCTCATTGGCTCCTATTGTCGCGAACGCTTACTCAGGCAAGGGTGTCCGGCCCAGGTGAAGCGCAGCGGCCAGTCCACGCACTCCGATATCCCAATGCGAGGAGTGGCGGCTATCGTGAATTCCGGCTTTTTTCGCCAACGCCTTATCGTCAATTCACCCCTATCCAAACGCACGCCGTATTGTTTACGCGTAATCGCCAGAGCCTGCGTTAATTTACCCGGCCCATTCCCCAACCCAACGGGTGGACCATTCCAATGCCGTCTTTCCCGCATGAGGTCAAGCCCTGATAGCGGTTCAATGGCGCGAATCAAAACGCCGCCGGCCTTGCCTGCCGGTTCAGCCACCACATTCAAGCATTCATGCATGCCGTAGATGAAATAGATATATGCGCGCCCGGGCGGCCCGAAAATTACTTTTGTGCGCTCCGTCAACCCGCGTGAGGCGTGCGCCGCAAGATCGCCTTCGCCCAAATACGCTTCGGTTTCTACAATCATTCCGGCCGTGTCGCCGTGAACCACCACGCAGCTTAACAAATTACGCGCCAACTCGATCGTGGGCCGCTCGAAGAAGGTCTGCTTGCATGCTTCCGTTTCCCGCAACACTCGGTCCATGGATACAGGCTACCTGCCCGGATTTCCAGGTCCTCTGCTAGCCAATCGGCCGATGCGCAAATATCCACATTAGGCGCAAGCTTGAGATCAGGAGAATACTCAGCAGTGAATAGTCCATTAACAACGCTCTCCCACGAACTGGCGGACGTCGTCGAGAAAAGCGCAAAATCCGTTGTCGCGATCAACGCCCGCTGGCGCTTTCCCGCGAGTGGCGTGCTCTGGCGTCCTGGCGTCATCGTCACGGCGGACCACACCATTAAGCGCGAAGACGATATCCACGTGACTCTGCCGGATGGCCGCTCGGTCGGCGCAACCATCGCCGGCCGGGATAGCGGAACCGATCTGGCCGTACTTCGCATCGATGAAGCTGTGGGCGGAATCGAAGCAAATGATCCGTCGCCGCCCAAGGTGGGCAACCTGGTTCTGGCCATCGGCCGCTCCACCGGCGACGGCGCGCGGGCGGCCATGGGAATCGTTAGCACCGTAGCCGGTCCGTCGCGGACCTGGCGCGGCGGCATGCTAGACAACCTAATCAAGCTCGACGTCTCGTTGTATCCAGGTCTGTCCGGTGCGGCCGTCGTCGATACCGCCGGCGCAATTCACGGCATCGCTACCAGCGGCCTCTCTCGCTTTGCGGCGCTGCTCATTCCAACCTCTACCATTCATCGCACTGTGGAGGAACTGCTCCGCACCGGCCGCGTCGCGCGCGGTTACATGGGCATCGGCCTCCAGTCCATCCCCGTCCCGGCTAACCTTCGCGAAAAAAATAAAATTGACAATGAGAATGGCGTCATCGTTCTAAGCGTCCAGCCGCAAGGGCCCGCCGAAAAAGCCGGCGTCGTCTTAGGAGACATACTCTTGACCATCAACGCTAAGCCGGTACAAGACATTGACGATGTCCAGCAGGCCTTGGCTGCGGCCGCTATCGGAAACACACTGGCCGTCACGCTGCTGCATGGCGGCGAGCGGGCTGAGCGGAGCATCGTTATCGAAGAGCGCCCGCGGAGACAGGAATAGCGCGATGGTCCCAGGCTTTGGCGAAACAGCGGAACGCCTGCGCCGCTCTACCGTACAGATCACAATCGGCAAGCGTAGCAGCGGTTCCGGCGTGATCTGGACCACCGGCGGAACCATCGTCACCAACGCGCACGTCGCATCGGAAGATCGTGTTGACGTCAAACTGTGGGACGACCGCAGCTATCCCGGCGCCGTTACCGCCCGCGACCTTCGCCGGGATCTGGCCAAGCTGCAAGTCAAGGCGCTCGACCTTCCAGCCGTCACTCCCGGCGATTCCCACTCATTGCGAATCGGTGAACTGGTGATCGCCGTCGGAAACCCGCTCGGCTTTATCGGCGCGCTCACCACCGGCGTGCTCCACGCGCTCGGTCCCATTCCGCAACTGGGCCGCTTGCCGTGGGTGCAAGCGGACGTTCGCCTCGCGCCTGGCAATTCGGGCGGCCCGTTGGCTGACGCGCAAGGCCGCGTCATTGGAATCAATACCATGGTTGCGGGCGGTTTGGCCCTCGCCATTCCTTCGCATGACGTTGCTGCTTTCCTGGAAAAGGGCGCATCCAGTCCCCTATTAGGAGTGGTCTTGCGTCCCGTGTGGTTGAATCCTGGTGAGCGCCGCTTTGGCTTAATGATTCTTGAGACCAAGCCCGCTTCCGCCGCCGAGCGCGCCTCGCTCTTTCCCGGCGACATCCTCACCGGCGTGGACGGAAAAGCCATTCAAGCACCGGATGATCTGGCGGACGCCCTGCAAAGCGCTCAAAACCGCGTTCTGCGTCTCCAATTCCTTCGCGGCAACCGTGCAGCTGTTCGCGAAGTTGCCGTAGAGTTTGGTCCCGGGCGAGCGGAGGCCGCTTGATTCGTGTTCTGATTGCCGCTTCCTCCGCGCTCATCCGCGCCGGCCTGGTCTCACTCCTTGTTTCTGAGGGGCTTGAGGTGGTTGGCAATGCGGCTACGTTGGAGGAAGCCGCAACGCTCACTTCGGATACACCGGTCGACGTGCTTGTAGCCGAACTAGAGGAGCCTGGCGACGAGTTTCCCTCGGAGCTAGCGGCCGTTTTGCTCCTGGACCCGCCTCTGCCCGAATGGGCCGCCGAAGCCGTGCGCGGCGGCGTGCGCGGCTTACTTCCTCGCCAGGTGGATGCCGCTGAGCTCGCGGGCGCTGTTCGCGCTGCCGCCGCTGGTCTCGTCACGGTGCATCCGCAATTCTTGGACGAACTATTTACCTCGTCCAGCGGCAGCGCCCGCGGCCTGCTTCCGCTCCAGCCCGGACAATCGCTCAGCCCTCGTGAAATTGAGGTTCTCCGAATGCTTGCTGATGGCCTAGGCAACAAGATCATCGCTCACCGCCTCGGCATCTCGGAACATACCGTCAAATTTCACGTCGCCTCCATCATGGCGAAGCTGGACGCCGCTAGCCGTACGGAGGCGGTGACGCAAGGTATTCGGCGCGGCATCATCATGCTTTAAAATAAGTGAGAGGAATAAATGGATCATCTTGCTTTATTAGCGGTATTGGATGCCAAGCCGGAAAAAGAAAAGGAAGTAGAAGATTTCTTGAAATCGGCGCAGCCGTTAGCGCTACAAGAAACCGGCACTACCACGTGGTACGCGTTGAAGATTGGGCCTGCGAGATACGGTATTTTCGATACGTTTCCCAATGATGAAGCCCGCAATGCGCACCTGACCGGAGAGATTGCCAAAGCCCTGTTCGCCAGGGCCGAAGAGTTGTTCTTGACTCCACCTAAAGTAGAAATGCTGGAGATCCTCGCGGCCAAAGCCCCCGGTGCGTAATTTCAGTCAAACTGTGTCCTGCCGCGGTAAATTCGTTACTTCCGGCTTGTGTTTCCGAGCCGTGACTGTGAAGGAGCCGGCAACGTATACCAGTGGTCACGTTTTCCTTGCAACGGGCCACTAGTGCCAATGGTGCCCTATGAAAAGTCTGTATCTAGTAATTGATCCGGACCCGCTTCAATTAATCGAACAAAACGTTGCCACGCCGCGGCCCGGTCCTGGCGACTTGCTGATTCAGATACATGCCGCCGGTGTCACGCCCACTGAACTGCTGTGGTATCCAACATCGCATACGAAACAAGGCGATATCCGCAGCCGCCCGGTCCCGGGACATGAGTTCTCAGGCGTCATCGCTGCTATCGGGGAGGGCGTGAACGGGCTGCGCAGCGGCGATCAAGTCTACGGCATGAATGATTGGTTTGCCGACGGAGCTACTGCGGAATACTGCATCACAGCGTCATCCTCTATTGCGCCCAAGCCCTCCAACCTCAGCCATGTCGAAGCCGCTTCTGTTCCCATCGGGGCGTTAACCGCGTGGCAAGGTTTGATTGATCGCGCCCAGCTCCAAGCGGGGGAGCGGGTCCTGGTGCAGGGCGGGGCAGGCGCGGTGGGTATTTTTGCCGTCCAGCTAGCCCGATCCCGCGGCGCTCATGTTACATCAACTGCTTCGCCGCGCAACTTTGATTTCGTGCGGCGACTAGGAGCCGAAGAGGTCATAGACTATACTGCGGATTATTTCGCGGATAACGCCCGGCGCTTTGACCTCGTATTCGACGTGGTCGGCGGTAGCACGCTGGAGAGATCTTGGACCCTCCTGAAACCGGGCGGACGAATGATTACCATCGCGGCCCAAAGCGAGCATCAAACGGAAGAGCGTGTGAAACAAGCATTTTTCATTGTCGAGCCGAATCAACAGCAGTTAATCGAAATCGGAGCGCTGTTGAACTCCGGGCGATTGCAAACGGTGGTCGATACGGTGGTGCCGTTCAGCCGCGCCTCCGATGCATACACCGGAAAGCTTGCAACCAAGCGCGGCCGCGGCAAAGTAGTCGTGCAGATAGGGCAGACGCTTTCGCCTGCCCTTTAACTCTGCACATCTCCAAGCGCGCCTACTTACCGCTAGCGGCACGAAGATTATTTGTTTGCACTGCCACGTCGTCTGACTTAGCAAAAGTCATGCGCCGCGCAAGCTCCTTTTCCCGCTTGCTCTTCGGGACAGCGCGGCCCTCTCGGGAGTCCGCACTCCAGATCCTCGCCAGAAAGTAATCATTATCGTAACGAGTGAACGTCAAGCTAGCAGGGCCGGCCGCCGGACGCCGGGTTGGCGTCACCGCAGTAAGCAGCATGGCCGAAGGTTTCCCGGCTTCGCCCCGAACCGTGAGCAAATCTCCCACTTGACTGATGATGTATTTCCCCGCGGGCATGAAGACATCGCCCGTTTGGAAATCGAAAGGAATTTGTGCGACCGCTTTCTGTGTATAAGCAGGCGTTTGGCCATAAGAGTATGTGGATGCGAACGCCGCAAACAAGCCGGCGGCGAAAAATAAGCGTTTCATTTGGTGCTCCTTTGCGGTGGTGGCTGATGTCTGAACCAGCTTTTCTAGCCGCACCCCAGATAGCGGAAACCGTGAAAAGTCCCGCCACATTTGTTTTCCTGGAAGTATTAAAACGGGGAAAGTACTGAAACATATTGACAACGTGCAGCATCTATCCCACCATTTAGGTGCCTATGCCGGAACCGACAGGCGAGATCACCGAACTTCTCCACCAATGGCGCGAAGGCAGCGCCAATGCTGAAAATGAGCTTTTCGGCCGTGTAAACACTGACTTACGGCGTCTGGCGCGTTACTTGATGAAAGGTGAGCGGAAGGGCCACTCCTTACAGGCGACCGAGTTAGTTGACCAGATCTACATTCGTCTGGTTGCCGCCAAGGATCGGGATTGGCAAAACCGGCAGCATTTTTTCGCAATAGCCGCCCGCGCTATGCGCAGGCACCTCATTGACCAGGCGCGAGCACGGCCCGCCGCCGAATTCGTGGCTCTCGAAAAGCTGGAGGCGTTTCTTCCCGCCAATAGCGCCAAAATCGGTTTCGCTATCACGGTCGATCAGCTCTTGGATGATCTCGCGAAGCGCCAGCCGGAATGGTGCACTCTCGTGGAACTGAAGTACTTCGTTGGATTGAGCGACGAAGAAGCGGCGGATGTTATGGGTATTAAGCTTCGCAGCATGCAGCGCATGTGGCGCGATGCCCGCCGGTGGCTCTTTGAACAGACGGAATCCGGCCATGCAGCAGACCACAAAGTCTGATCATCTCCTCATGAGCTTGGTGGAACGGGTTCTGGCTCGTCCCAAAGAAGATCGCCAAGCTTATCTCCAAAGCGCGTGCGGAAACGACAATCCCGAGTTGTTCAGCCGTGTGTGGACCTATGTCCAGGCGGAAGAACGCATGGGCGGTTTCCTTTTAGATCCCTTCGATCCTCCTGTTGAAGGCGATGCGCCATTCGAGCCGGGACAGCTCGTGCTTAATCGCTTCCGGATTATCCGTGAAATTGCGCGCGGCGGGATGGGCATCGTCTGGGAAGCAATGGATGAAAAGATGGAGCTCCGCGTGGCCATCAAGTGCGCCAAAGCGGGCTTCGGGAAGCAGCTTCCGCCGGAGGTGCGCAACGCGCGTGACATCAGTCACCCCAACGTGTGCAACATCTTTGAGATCCACACTGCCTGCGGCCCTCAGGGCGAATTCGATTTCATCAGCATGGAGTTCCTGGAAGGCGAAACGCTTTCCGACCGGTTGCGCCGCGGGCCGTTATCAAACAAAGAAAGCCTCGCCATTGCCCTGCAACTATGCGCCGGCTTGGCCGAGGCGCACCGCAGCAATGTTATTCATGGCGATCTAAAAAGCAACAACGTAATCCTGACGGCGGAGCCGGACGGATCGCTGCAAGCCGTCATCATGGATTTCGGCCTGGCGCGCCGGCAAAGTGCTCCCGGACGAATCTCGCCAACGGAGGTTCTGGCCGGAACTCCAGCCTACATGGCGCCGGAGCTCTGGGAAGGCGTAAAGCCATCCGTCGCGTCCGATATTTACGCGTTAGGCGTGGTTCTCTGGGAGCTGGTTTCCGGCCGGAAACCCGGTGACGTGGGCACAGTTTCCACGTTGCCCCTGAGCGCACGCGGAGCCTGGAAGCTTCCAGCCTGGCATGGGAGATGGGACGGTATCATAGCGCGCTGCCTGGAAGAAAATCCGGCGCAGCGTTTTCACGATGCCGACGAAGTGGCCCGTGCGCTCGGTCCACCGCGTAGCAGGCGGTGGTTCCTCACGGCCGCAGCAGCGGCAGTTTTGGCGATTGCATCCGGTGTGGTCACCTATCAGCGCGCGACAGCTCCGCCGGAATCCGTGCGCCTGGCGCTGCTCCCCTTCACGTCCAGCAATGGCGATTCGTCCGTTTCTGAAAACCTACTGCGCGGCACAGCCAGCCAATTCGCCCGCTTGAAAAGCAGCCCGCACACGAAGTTCACATTCATTCCGGTGGACAAAGCACACTCGGTGTCAGGAGCCACCCACGTGCTGCAAGGAACATTGGAGCAGCGGCCCGGAGAGATCAAGGTCCACGCTTATGTAACAGACGTGCGTTCCGGCGTCAACACGAAAGAGTGGACCGCGGACTACAAGCCGCAAGAGATGCGCTATGCGCCTGGAGCTCTAGCGGGCGTGGTAACCGGTGCGCTGCACCTGCCGCTAGCCGGAGTGGCAACGGTGAACGCTGCGGCGCGTACAGATTACTTAGCCGGGTTATCGGCCGTGCGGCGTGACAGTGGCGTTGACGCAGCGCTTGGGTTTTTCGAACGAGCGGTAACGG
Organism: Bryobacteraceae bacterium; assembly: GCA_036488895.1. Taxonomy (GTDB): domain Bacteria; phylum Acidobacteriota; class Terriglobia; order Bryobacterales; family Bryobacteraceae; genus Bog-105. Next base: position 20,690 of record DASXGT010000120.1, read on the forward strand.
TTGATCCTGATTCGCCGCTCACGTATTCGGGGCTCGCGGAAGCGCAATGGCTCAAATATTTTGCAACCAGAGACAAAGCATGGCTGAACCGGACAACAGAGTCAGTGCGGCGAGCGGAGAGCCGTAATCCGGACTTGCCGCAGGTCCACATTGTTGTAGGTTTACTCAAGGCGAACGCAGGTTGGTACGAACAGGCTACGGCCGAGTACTTGAGGGCGATCGAACTCGAGCCTGCCAATGGTGACGCTTACCGGCGTCTAGGAGAAGCTTACCGGAGGAACAGTCAGCCCGGTGAGGCATTGGCATCGTTTCGCAAAGGGATAGAAGTCGACCCGCAACAATACAGAAATTTTCAGGCCCTCGGATCGTTCTACTATAAGCGAGCCAATTACGAAGAGGCGGCCAAGCAGTTTCGGACAGCAGTGGCGCTCGCTCCCAATGAGGCGCCACTACATTACGCGATAGGCGCAGTGGAGTTAGATCTGGGACACCTTGATACTGCGGAAAATGAGCTTAGAACGTCTATTCGTCTCCAGGAAACTCCAAGTGCGTTACATACGTTGGGGCTGGTGCTCATGTACCAGAAAAGAGATGCACAGGCGGTTCCGGTGATTGTGCGAGCGTTGGCGCTGGGGCCGGAGCGATATCTGTGGTGGCTCGACTTGGGAACTGCTTATCGCCGGGTGGGGCGCAAGTCAGACGCCAAAAGCTCATATAGCCGCGGACTAGAGTTGGCCGAATTGGAAATGGCCAAAAACCCGCGCGACGGAGTTGTCCGGGCTGGGCTGGCATATTTATGTACGCAGTTGGGCGATCGCGGACGGGCGGAATCTGAAATTGCCCAGGCTTTGCAGCAGTCACCAGAGGCGGATGCGCGTTTTCTGGCGGCACTCACTTATGAGGCGTTGGGTCGCCGGAATGACGCCATATCCATTTTGGCCGCGTCAGCTAGGGGCGTAATTGCTGACGTGAGCCGTTGGCCGGACGTGGCGGACTTACACAAAGATTCTCGCTTTATACAGTTGTTAGCCTCGCACCCGGAGAAATGAGGACTATGTTGACTGAATACAAAATCAAATTAGAGAACGATGGCTTGACCATAACGCAGCGAGTCGAACCAGGCACTTCCCAACCGCTCCCCACTTTCACGGCGAGCAATGCTTTGCAGGCTTCATTCCAACAAAGTAAAAGCGCAAACGCCGAGAATAAGAGCCCAAACGCCACGAGCCCCAAGCCGGGGGGCTCCTCGACCGGCGACCCTGGCCCTGGAGGGTCCACAGCCGATGACCCCGGCCCTGGCAGTGGCAGATTTACTGGCTCCGGAGCAGCCCCCATCACCATCATCGGTCCCAACATTTTCATCTGTCGCCCGTGTTCCCATCTTCATCAGGAAGAGAAGGAGGAAAAGAGCTAACCCATGCAACATCCATACCAAATAGAGCAGCAAGCGCACACGGAGTGGTGCTGGGCCGCTGTAGGCGCGAGCATCAAAAACTACTTCTCTCCGGACGCAACCATGACGCAGTGCCAAATCGCCAATCTGGTGCTGGGGGTGGACGACTGCTGCAACAATCCCTTCCCCGTCGACCGGGACACCACTGCGACGTTGCAAGACGTCCTTGACAAGCTAAATGCGTTGAAAAATGTTGCACTTCCGCTTTCTCCCCAAGACATCTTCACGCAAATAGTAACTAACAGTTTGCCCGTGGGCTGCAGAATCGGATGGTTTGGACAAAACGATAACGGACACTTCGTCGTCATCTGTGGCTGCCCGGTCACCGCGTCCGGTGAACAGTGGTTGGACATTGCCGACCCATTCTACGGAAACTGCACCATTCCCTATGACCAGTTTGTCCACTCTTATCTGAACGCTGGGGAGTGGACCAACGCATTTCTAGTCAAGCAGCCGCAATAGAAAGAAAAAAGTAGGAGAAAAGTTATGCCGATTATTTCCTGGCCAATGTCAGTGGCGCGGAGCTTGGCCTTTCAGGCCAGCCTATCGCAATTAGCGCAATTGCAGCGCATTCCCAAGGACTTTGTGATTATGCCGAATCCTCTACCCGTCTATAACGTCGATCTGCGGGATCTGCTGCTGACCGCCGACGCGGGCGTGGCAGCGAAGCAAGTGTGTTGGCGTTATTTCGCGAACGGAAACTCCCAGGACACCGTGATAGCCGGAGACGTAGACCTGTCCTCACCGCCGCGAGTGCTCCGCATTTCCTACGGATCTCCGGTTTGGGCCGCTCTGCAAGTTGCCTCCACAGATCACCCCCAGGTGCCGGACATGGCTCGGCTTCAATATGAGCCGCGTCTCTTACGAGTCCCCGGTCTCTACGTTGAAGCGTATTGGATGAGAATGCTTTCGCCAACGGCCCCAGGAGCCGACACCGGCTGGGTCATTCCCTATCACATGTTTCAGCGCCAAGATAGTCCGGCTACAGGGGCATTGTCTACGATGACAAATTTCAGCGTGCAGCTAATGCGTTTCGCGGGAAGTCAACTCTAAACCCGCCTTTCAAGGCTCGTTGAAAGGCATTTGAAAAAACGAACCCAACCGCGAGTTCGTTTCGCAGTGGGGCGTCTGGGCTTTTAGTGACGCCTCATCCGGAAAAATTTCGCGCCTGATAAATCATCAACTTACCGGCAAAACACTGCCTCTCGCCGAACATCGCCAAGCGAACGTAGTACCGGAAAGCCATGTTACTAACCGCCGCAGTATCCGTACCTGAGACCGAATCCAGCCGCCGTTGCACGTGACCGCGCACTCGCGAAGGCAAACAAAAAGCCAGCCAAAATTCGACGAAACATGGTTGCTGCTCCAAGCGCCTGCTATTGCCGGACGAAGATCCCGAAGAATTCGAAGCGCTCAAAGCCCGGCTGGCTCCAGTCCTACAAAACCCCCGACCCCGTCTCTCTCAAGCTGGTTTCTAGCCGCCGCCGAAGCACAATGGCAGCTAACCCGCGCGCAGAACGCCTTTGACAAAGCACAATACGCCATCTACGAAGAACAGCCCGACTGCACCCTCTGGACCGAAGAACATCACAAGCTCTACTCCAAATTTCAGCGTTATCAGAGCGCCGCTGAACGTTCTTTCCAACGCGCCTTCCACGATGTCGAGCGCCTGCGCCGCACCCAACTCAAACAGGAAGAAGTTGCCTTCAAACGAGACCTGGATAACCGCCGCTTCGCCTTACGGCAAGACAAAACCCGCCACGAAACCGCCTTAATCCAAGCCAAAATCGATTTGACCAACGCAAAAAACAGGGCCGCCACTTGTTCCGAGCCGTGACCGTGAGGGAGCGGCAACGTATACCAGTGCTTACGTTTTCCTTGCAACGAGCGGCGCAATAACCAATCTGCGATTTAAAGCGCCCGCGCAGTAGCGCGCAGTAGCGCGAATGACGCTATAGACATCTCCGCGGCATTGGTATAAGATTCTAATCGCTTCGAGCGGCTACGCCATAAAAGGAGGACAAAGCCATGAAATCTGGAAGCAGGATGCGCGACAACCCAGTAGGCACGGTCTCGCGCCGCGGATTATTGAGGAGCGCCGGGGTTTTCGCTGCCGCGAATGTGGCAAGCGGAATGAAGCTGGACAACGATCATGGGCATGACACCCACGCTCCGATTCTAGCCTACGTTGGAACATACACGGGAGCCCCGGGTGCGGGTGGCAATGGCCAAGGCATCTATCTCTTTAGCCTCGACCCCTCGACCGGCGTTCTGACACAAGTCAACGTCGTCTCAACGGTTCCCTCTCCATCGTGGCTAGCAATTGCTCCGAATGGAAAATATCTGTACGCGGTAAATGAGATTTCCAACTTTAACGGAACCACATTCGGCTCGGTCAGCGCGTTCTCTATCAACCGGACCACCGGCGGTCTCACTCTCCTCAACGTGGTGAGTTCTCAAGGCGCGGGTCCCGCCTTTCTGAGCGTTGATCCTTTGGGCCAATTTGTGTTCGTCGCGAATTATGGCGGCGGAACTTTCGCCGTTCTTCCCATTCAGTTGGATGGATCGCTTCACGATGCCACGGATGTCCAAACCGACATCGGCTCAGTGCAGGCGAAAGGCCAGACAGAACCTGCCACCGACGCGCCGCCCGGCAGCTTCGCCTTCAGTGGGCACGACGCGCCGCATGCGCACATGATTCAGTCCGATCCAAGCGGCAAGTTTGTTTTCGGGGCGGATCTGGGGCAAGACCGGATTTATAGCTGGCTGCTCAACAGGACTACCGGCAAACTCATCGCTAATAGTCCTTCATTCCTTTCAGTTCCCCCCGGCGACGGGCCTCGCCATTTTGCTTTCCATCCTAACGGCCGAACGTTTTATTCGCTGCAGGAAGAGTCCTCCACGATAATCGTGTACAGCTACGACGCTGCTAGCGGAGTCGTGGCAGAACGCCAGACGCTATCCACCCTACCGCCGGGCTTCGTCGGTACGAATTTTACTTCCGAGATAAGGGTGTCGCACGACGGCGGATTTGTCTACGCCGCCAACCGGCTTCACGACACCATCGCCATTTTCGAAGTGGACCAGGAAGGCCGCTTAGAGTTGGCCGGTGAGGAATGGACACGAGGCGATTACCCGCGTAGCTTCACCATCGATCCAACGGGAAACTTCCTGTTTTCCTGCAACCAGCGCAGCGATGCCATCACCTCCTACGATGTGGACGGGCGTGGACGCAAACTTAGATTCACTGGCCGCTACACGCCGGTGGGCAGTCCGGCGGTCATTGTCTTTTTGACCTGAGGCTCCTTAGAAAATCTTTTCGGAAGTTGCAAGAGACGTATGAGCTTTTGAACTGTGTATATTCACCGCGTCCGGAAACGACTAGCAAGCGCCGCCAACTTGTCATCCATGCTTGGTTTCGGCGCCTCCACCTTCGGCCCGCGCGGCGGAGGCGCGCCGTGCTTCACCTTCGGCAGATCCGAAACCATCAGCGCCTTAATCGACAACGCAATCCGCTTAGCGGCAATGTCAATCGAAATTACCTTCACCTTCACAATCTGCCCCACCTTCACCGCTTCATTGGGGTCTTTAATAAACCGGTTTGACAACTCGCTCACATGCACCAGTCCATCCTGATGAACACCGATATCCACAAACGCCCCAAAGTTCGTTACGTTCGTAACGTTCCCCTCTAAAATCATCCCCGGCTGCAAATCACTCAGAGACCGGATATCCAAACGAAATTGCGGAGCGGCAAACTGATCCCGAGGATCGCGCCCCGGCTTGCGAAGCTCTTCCAAAATGTCACGCAGCGTAAAACTTCCCACCGCACCAGTCTCCAATTCCTTCACCTTCGGGGAATCAAGCAATGCAGGTTTGGCGATCAGTTCTTCTACCCGGACGCTCAAAGAAGCGGCAATCTTTTCGACAACGGAATACGACTCCGGATGCACGGCCGTCCCATCCAGCGGATTTTCACCGCCTCGAATCCGCAGAAAGCCGGCTGCCTGCTCAAACGTCTTCGGCCCGAAGCCCGGCACTGCCATCAATTCGACGCGCGATTTAAAGCGCCCGTTATTATTGCGGAACTCCACTATTTTTTGCGCCGTGCGCTCATTCACTCCGGCGATGTAGCGCAGTAGCGCGAAAGACGCGGTATTCAAATCCACGCCCACGCGGTTCACGCAAATCTCAACCGTGCCGCCCAACGCTTCGTTCAATTTGCGCTGATCCACATCATGCTGATATTGCCCAACGCCAATCGACTTCGGATCAATCTTCACCAACTCCGCCAGCGGGTCCTGCAGCCGCCGCGCAATTGAAATAGCGCCGCGCACCGTAAGGTCGAGATCCGGAAATTCCTGCCGCGCAATCTCCGAAGCCGAGTACACCGAAGCGCCGGATTCACTCACCACGATGCTGAAAATATCCTGCAGCTTGGTCTCGCGCAGAAAATCCTGCACGAAAGCCGATGCCTCGCGCGACCCCGTACCGTTTCCAATAGCAATCGCCCGCACCGGATATTTGTGCATCAGTTCCAACAGGGTCCGGCTAGCGCCTACGACGTCATTCTTCGGTTCCAGCGGATAAATCACACCGTGGTCCAGAAATTTCCCGGTGTCATCCACGACTGCAATTTTGCAGCCCGTGCGCAACCCGGGATCGACAGCCAGCACGCCAATCATGCCGGCCGGAGCGGTCAATAGCAGATTCCGCAGGTTCTCGCGGAATACGCGAATCGCTTCCGTATCGGCGCGCTCTTTCAATTCCAACCGGACGTCTGTCTGAATTGACGAATTCAACAGCCGCTTCCATGCATCCTCGATGCTGCTCTCCAGGTGCGGCGTCCAGTCGCCGGGCTCCCGCAGAATCTGGCTTCTCAAATAACCCACCGGTTGCAGCGAATCCAGCTCGATTTGGAAGTAGAGAATGTCCTCATTAGCGCCGCGCCTGATGGCCAGCATGCGGTGCGACGGAATTTTGGCCACCGGTTCGCGGTAATCCAAATACATCTTGAATTTCCCTTCCGGATCTTTCGCGCCCTCCACCCCTTTGCAGACCACAACGCCGTCCTGCAGCATCAGCGTGCGCAGATGCTTGCGGAAATCGGCCGTTTCGCTGATGTGCTCGGCAATAATATGGCGCGCGCCCTCCAGCGCTTCTTCGGCGGAAGCCACGCCTTTTTCCTGATCGATGAAACTGCCGGCGTACACATCCAGCGGAGAAGTAGAGGGAGTCTGATTCCAAAGATAATCCGCCAGCGGTTGCAGTCCCTTCTCCCGCGCGATAATCGCCTTTGTGCGCCGCTTCGGCTTGTAAGGCAGGTACAAATCTTCAAGCTCGGTCCGTTCGAGCGCCGCCTCGATTTTCGCTTTCAGCTCAGGAGTGAGTTTCCCTTGTTCCTCAATCGTCTTCAACACTGTCTCGCGGCGGTCTACGAATTCGCGGTAATAACCAAGCTTTTCCTCAATGAGGCCTATGGCGACCTCATCCAGATTGCCGGTGGCTTCTTTGCGGTAGCGCGCAATGAAGGGTACCGTGCCCCCTTCGTCGAGTAGCGTGATCGTAGCGACAAGGCTCTTCAGTGGAATACCCGATTCAGAAGAAATATGAATCAGGATATTAGTGGGCAATGGAATCGGCATACAGCTTTCACCTCTTAGGATAGAGGCTGCGCCGCTCCGCAAACTCGTTAGCGTTCCGGCGGCATCCGGATTCCTTCTTCCGAAGTAAATGGCGACGCCGGCAGCCCCGCCGAATTATACAAATTCACCGTCGGTGCGTTGGCCCAGCCATAGCGAACATATTCCGGATTCGGAACTTGCGGATTACTCACCACAACGGATTGCCCGTCAATGCGCGCGCTAGCCGGAAGAAAATGGCGATCGCGCCCGGCGATCTCAAAGCCCTGCGCCTCGCCATCTTTCGCGCTCAACCCGCCGGCGTGATCGAACCAGACACGCAGGCTGTTATTTTCCACGCTGGTTTGCCGGAAAGCCGGACCCGAATATTCCACAGTTGCGCCGTAAGCAATCGCGCGCGCCGCGGCCGACAAGCGTGCTCCCACGGTTTGCTTATCCGAAGGATGCACGTTGTTCGGGTCGCCGATTTCAATCGTGACGGCCATGCCTGTGTTCTTCAGCGCTAGCGTGCGGCGTTGAGCCTCACGAACCACCGGCCATAAAGCAGTTGCGCCACCCTTGAAATTGGCGATCTGCACAAATAGAAACGGGAAGTTGCCCTGCTGCCAATGCCTGCGCCAATCCGTAATCAACCCGCTAAACGTCTTCTCATAAAGCGGGGCAAGCGGCCCGGTTGTGTCTGACTCGCCTTGGTACCAGATGGCGCCTTTGATGCCGAACCCGACGGCCGGAGCTACCATTCCATTGAACAGCGCCGCCGGTCCCCAGGAATCAGGATCGGGATGCCAGGCATGCACGGGGGCCGGTTTGTTTGTTTCCTTCGCGGCTGCATCCTCCCGTTTTTCGGCCGCCAGCATAGCCGGAATGTCTGCTTGCGTGGCAGTCATTCTCGCGCGGTCGGCAAACACTGGCATCAGCGCGGGATCGGAAGCGATCCCCCCTAAGCTCACCCAGGCCGCCGCCGGAGTGCCGCCCCACGTGCTGTCAATCAGGCCGATGGGCACGTGCTCGGACTCGTTTAAATTGCGGCCGAAGAAATAAGCGACAGCAGAAAACTTACGCACAGTCTCCGGCGAACAGATGCTCCATGACGCTTCATCCGCGAAATCGTTCAGCGGATAATCGGACGCTTTCTTTTTCACCAGGTACAACCGGATGTTCGGGTGGTTCGCTTGCGCGATCTCCTCCTCCGAATGATTGATCACAGCTGATCCCGGAAAACCGATCATCGGTATTTCCATGTTGGATTGCCTGGATGCGAACCAAACATCACCCATCAAAATGTCGGAAAGTTGAATGCTATTACTAGCCGAAACTTTCAACTCGAACGGTCCGCCGGCCGCAAGCGCGGGCAAGTAAATGCTCCAATGCCCAAGCCGGTCCGCGGTGGCAGTCTGTGTCGCACCGTTCATGGCGGCCGATACGGCTTCACCCGGCTCCGCCCATCCCCACACGTGAATCGGCGCATCGCGCTGCAGCACCATGTGATTGCTAAAAAGCCGTGGCAATCTAACCTCGGCATTCACGCACGGCGCGGCTATTGCCAGAAGGACAAAGAATAGCGATTTAAGGTTCATGGCGTTATTGGATTCTATAGTCTATCGCCCCCTAACGATACGCTGGAATCTAAACTGTATGCGCATTTCCAAGTTGGAAACGATACGAATCGCCGAATTCCCGCAACTCCTGTGGCTCCAGGTTCACACGGACGAAGGCCCCGTCGGACTGGGCGAGACGTTCTTCAATGCCGGCTCGGTGGAAACCTACATTCATGAGGAACTCGCTCCCCGCCTGCTGGGCCGCGACCCGCTTGCAATTGACGCCATCGCGCGCGATCTGGTGACCTATGTAGGTTTCCGCTCCGCCGGCGTCGAAGTACGCGCGGCTTCGGCGGTGGATATCGCGCTCTGGGATCTTTTCGGAAAATTTACCGGACAGCCGATCGTGCAGTTGTTGGGTGGTTGGACCCGTGATCGCGTTCGCACCTACAACACCTGCGCCGGTGCTCAATACATGCGCAAGGCGGAGCGTCAATCAGTCCAAAACTGGGGCACCGAAACCCCGGCCGTCATCCCCACCATATCCGGGTTTGACGACCTAAATGATTTTTTGACCCGCGCGGACGATTTGGCCGAATCCCTGCTGGCTGAAGGCATCACTGCCATGAAGATCTGGCCGTTTGATATCGCTGCGGAAAAAACCAACGGCCAATATATTTCAAATAAAGATCTGAAGAAAGCGTTGAAGCCTTTCGAAAAAATCAGAAAGCGCGTGGGAGACAAGATGGACATCATGGTGGAGTTCCACTCGCTATGGCAATTGATTCCCGCCATCACCATCGCCAAGGCGCTGGCTCCTTTTCGCACGTTTTGGCATGAAGATCCCATCAAGATGGACAGTCTCGCCAGCCTCAAACGCTACGCGGCGGCCTCTCCCGCGCCCGTCTGCGCATCGGAAACTCTCTCCGGCCGCTGGGCTTTTCGTGACCTGCTGGAAACAGACGCCGCCGGTGTGGTGATGCTCGATCTATCCTGGTGCGGCGGGTTGTCGGAAGGCCGCAAAATCGGCTCCATGGCCGAAGCTTGGCACCTTTCCGTGGCGCCGCACGATTGCACGGGTCCGGTCGTGTTTACTGCGTCCACGCATCTGTCATTGAATCTGCCGAACGCGCTCATCCAGGAATCAGTGCGCGCGTTTTACAACGGTTGGTATCCCGAAGTCGTAACGGCCGTCCCGAAAAATGACGACGGCTTCGTTACCGTTCCACCTGGTCCTGGTCTCGGTTGCGAATTACGGTCTGATATCGACCAACGATTCGCGGTATCAAGAAAAGTTTCTGCTTAAGGCTCGGGAACCTGTTCGATTTTTCCCAGCAGGAAAATATAAGCGGGAATGCCAGAGAGCAACAGCACCGCCGCAACCGCGAACGCATGCGAGAAGGAATGCGTGACGCCCGTAATGTAACCCGTGACGATCGGCGACACGATACCCGCGGACTGAATGCCGAAGTTTAAAATGCTGCTCACTTTTCCAACGCTGTTGCGCGGAGAAATGAGCGAAGGAATAGACCAGCCCACGGGCGCTGCGGTAGCAAGCCCCCCGAGCGCCAGGCTAAACCAAAACAGCGCGACCGTTGGATTCGTTGTGGACATGGCTCCAGCAATAGTAAGTCCGAAACACGTGCCCACAATTAAAACCGTCTTGCGCACCGCCGTGTCCCGATAGCCACGCCGCACCAGCGCGTCCACTAACCAACCGCCGACGAAAAGATCCACCGCGGTAGCAAATACCCAAGGCACGCTGGTATAGAGCAACGAGTGGAACGTATCCAATTTCATCGACGAAAAATAGGTAGGCATCCAGTACAGCAGCAGGTACAAGCAATAGCTGTAGCCAAAAAATCCGACGCCAAGCCCAATCACTTTTCGTTGCCGCAGCAAATAACCGAGCGAAGCGCCTTTACCCAGCGGCCCGCCGCTTTCTCCGTCGCGAATATATTCCCGCTCCGCAGCCGATAAGTGCGGATCTTCGTCCGGGTCGCGGTAGTAAATCGCAAAGACTAAAAAGTAGAGCAAACTCAGCGCGCCTGTCGCCGCGAAACTCCAGCGCCATCCGAAACGCGCGGCCACGCCGCCAACCGCCAGCACTCCTACAGCCGGTCCGAACTTCGCTGCCGCATCGAACATCGCCGTCGCCAAGCTTCGTTCGTGCCGTGGGAACCAGCGCCCCACTGCCTTGGCATTTGATGGAAAGCTGGGCGCTTCCCCGATTCCCAGCAGGAGCCGCATGCCGAAAAACGTGTAAGCGCCCGGAGCTAAGGCCGCGCCGAATGTGGCGATGCTCCACAGAAAAGCGCCAATCCGGCCCAGCCGTTTCACGCCAAAGCGATCCAGCAACACACCAATGGGCAATTGCAGCGCGGTATAGGTCCAATTGAACGCGCTAGAAAGATAGCCGAACTGCAAAGCGGTAATGCCGAACTCTTTATGTAGGGCATCGCTGGCCACCGAAAGATTGATCCGGTCGAAGTAGTTGATCAGCACACCCACGCCTAGCAGCCAGGCGACTCCCCAGCGTCTACGATGTTTTTCGTGCGTTTGCGTAAACTGAATCATGAAAAAAGCCGCTCTGGTTACCATACTGGTTTCCATTTCGTGCGCCACGCTCAGCGCCCAATTTCATCACAAGAAGAAAGTAAAACCCGCGCCCGCGCCGCCGCCCCCCAAAGCTGTGCCATTCAATGTCGTGGAAGCCGGCATTCCGGAAATGCGCGCCGCCATGGAAGAGGGGCGCATCACGTCGCACGAATTAGTCATTCAATACTTAACCAGAATCGGTCTTTACGAGGACAAGATACGCGCCGTCATGACGATGAATCCCAATGTCCTCGCCGAAGCCGACGAACGGGATCGCGAGCGTGCTGCCGGCAGAGTGCGCGGCCCATTGCACGGCATTCCCATCGCGCTCAAGGACAACATCTTGACGCATGACATCGTCACCACCGGCGGCGCGTTGGCCTTTGACGGCTACATCCCGCCGTACGATGCCACGCTGGTGAAAAATCTGCGTGATGCCGGCGCGGTCATCGTTGCTAAAACTACGCTGACGGAACTCGCCAACTGGGTGGCAGGCGGCCCCACGCCCATGCCCGGCAACTACAACGCCATGCGCGGTTTTGCTTATGATCCGTATGATCCGCGACGTGATCCCAGGCCCGCTAGCGATGACGGCCGGCCCGTGCTCGCCACCGGCGGCTCCAGTTCGGGTGGCGGCACGGCCGCAAACTTTTGGGCGGCCAACGTGGGCAGTGAGACGTCCGGCTCCATCCTGAGCCCGTCAAACCAGAACATGCTGGCGGCCGTAAAACCGACCGTGGGCCGCATCAGCCGCTACGGTGTGATTCCCATCACAGCCGATCAGGACACCGCCGGACCCATGGCGAAAACAGTGACCGATGCAGCCATTATGCTGGGCGCGCTGGAAAGCCCCGCACCTGATCCGCAAGACCCCGCCACTAAGCTTTGCACGCCTCCACCTGGCCGCGACTACGCCAAATTCTTGAAGGTGGATGGATTGAAAGGCGCTCGCATCGGCATCCCGCGCGCCTTCTTCTACGAAAACATCGACTTGCCTGGGCGCCAGCGTGGAGAAGGCCGCAACGGCGGCAGAGGCCCACTCAGCCCGGAACAGGCGCGCGTCATGACTGAGGCAATAGACATCCTCAAGCAGCAGGGAGCTATCATTGTGGACCCCGTGGATATTCCCAGCATCACCACCAAAGACTTCAACAATAATTTTGCCTTGTGGGGTTCCTGTTCCGGCGTGAACGGTTACAAGGGCAAAGACGCGAACTGCTCGGTCGTCTTGAAGTACGGTATGAAACGCGATTTCAATCAATGGCTCTCCACGCTAGGTCCTTCCGCGCCGGTGAAGACCCTCACCGAGCTGCGCATATGGAACATCACCCACACCATGGCCGGCGCCATTCGCTACGGCCAATCGAACCTCGACATTTCCGACGAAATGGATCTGACCGCGGACCGCGCGCGCTACGAAGCCGACCGCGCCAAAGACATCGCCCTCGCCGGAACGCACGGCATTGATGAAGCCATGAAGACCAATCATCTGGATGCGCTGTTGTTCCCTGGCGCGAGCGGCGCGGGCATTGCCGCACGGCCCGGCTATCCCACCGTGATTGTGCCATTCGGTCTAGTGCCAAACGCTCCCAATCCCGGGCTTCCAGTAGGCTTTGACGCCAAGCCGGAGCCCATGGGTGTTAGCTTCACCGGTATGGCTTGCAGTGAAGGCCGCTTGCTCGAACTCGGCTATTCATTTGAACAAGCCACCAAGCGCCGCGTGCCTCCACCGTCCGCGCCCTAATCTAGAAGAAGCAAATATGTCAGATGAAATAGCACGTCTCTTTCTCGATCACTCAACGACCAAGATGAAGCGCATGGCCGGGCACGTCTCCACGTGCTTGGCCCTGCTCAGTCAGGATCAGGTTTGGCTGCGCAGTAACGAAAACGTGAACTCCGTCGGAAACCTGGTGTTGCATCTTTGCGGCAACATCCGGCAGTGGGTTGGATACGGCATCGCCGGCCAGGACGATATTCGTCATCGCGATGCCGAGTTTGCGGCCAAGGACGGCCCCAAAGCGGAGCTTGCCGCGCTATTTGAAAAAACAGTCACCGATGCCGTGGAGACTATCTCTAATCTACCTACCGAACGCCTGATCGATCGGATCACGCCGCAGGGCAGGGAAGTCTCGGTACTCGACGCAATTTATCAAGCAACCGGACATTTGCAGGAGCACGCCGGACAAATCGTCTTCGTAACAAAACAAATGACCGGCCGTGATTTAGCGTTCTACAAGCCAAAGCCCTAGGACAAGTTTTTCATCGCCACTGCAATTAAATGACTGGTGCCCGCATACGGATCGAGACTACCTTCCGTCTCCATGGAAAAGAAACCGCGATACCCGGCTTTCTTCGCAATTGCGAAAATACGGTTCATATCCACGCGCAACTCTTTGCCTCCCACAATTTCAACGTCTTTGCAGTGGCTGATGTTGAAGGCGTGCGGGAAAAGCTTAGTCAGCGCGTCGGCATTGTATTCCTGGTCATCATGAATCTGCATGGAATTGCAGAAATCGGGAAGCGAACGAAGGAACGGGCTGTTGACCGCCTCAATGACTTTTAAAATGCGCTCCGGGTTTTCACCTTTCGGATTATCGTTTTCGAGATTGATGACGATGTTCTTCGTAGCCCCATAAGCCGCGATCGCTTTCAGCGATTCCACCGCGCAAGCTATGTCATCTGGCGGAGCACCGGGCGCAACAGCGGCATGAACGCGAATGCTGGGTGATCCGAGAATGATCGCCGCCTCTATCCACTTTTGCCAACTTTCTTGCGTGGCGGCCTTTTGTTCGCTGGTGCCGCAAGGCTGAACGCGCACATCGCACGGAATATTGACCACGCGAATACCGGCATCTTGGAACTGCTGGTGAAGCCGGTGAACGAATGCGGGTTCGGGAGATTCAAAATGCGCGCTCCACGGTTCTATTCCGTAGACATGGAACTTTTCCACGACGGTCGCGGCGAATTGCGCCAGCGTCATCTTCGGCGCTCCAGATTTATTGGCTTGAGGCCGGTTCGGAGAAGCGATGACCGAGCGAAATGGGTAAGTCGATACCGAAAGGCGATGCGCCGGATCGGTGGGGAACTGGGCTGAGGGTTCGGCGGCCCGAAGCGTCTGGAAAGGCGCGGCCAACGCAAGCGAGGCGGCGGCCAGAAATTCGCGGCGATGCATGGAGGTGTTCACATCAGCAGTGTACCCGGTTGCTTCTTGCGGGAACCCTGAGTTAGTAAGTGGAGTCTGAATAAGTGCGATGAAGAAACCATACGTGATGCTGCTCTCGTTGCTGCTTCAAGTATTTGGACTGACAGTGCTAACGCTCATTCCGCTGATCTATACACAGGTCTTGCCAAGCGCGCAATTGCGAAGCGTATTGGCCGCTCCCGCTCCGCCTCGCGCGCAAGTTCAAAAAACCCAGCTAAAACTACGGCCGCGAGTTTTTGCTTCAAATGAACGTTGGCTATTTGCACCGCGCATAATACCCAAACAAGTTAATCCCGCACAGGATTTGGCTGCCGCTCCTGATATCAGTGTTGCGGATGGAGTTCCTGGAGCAACCCGCACAGGCGGAGGCACAGGAAACTTCAGCGAAGCAGCGCCGGTTGCGCCCCCTCCACCGCCGCCTCCGGCAATAAAGAAAATCCCGCCCGCGCCGGTACACGTTAGCAGCGGGATTATCGAATCCAACCTAATCCACAGAGTGCAACCGGCCTATCCGGCGCTGGCAAGATCGGCGCGCGTGCAAGGGGTAGTGGAGTTCACGGCAGTCATCAGTAAGCAAGGAACCATCGAAAATCTTCAACTCGTGCGTGGGCATCCTCTACTGGTAAACGCTGCCCGCGAGGCCATTCTGCAATGGAGATACCGGCCGACTATGCTCAACGGCGAGCCGGTAGAAGTGATCACCAACATTCTGGTGAATTTCACGCTCAATCAATAGACCGCCGCGCCGGGCGATAAGATGATAACGATGAGCACCATTCTCATTGATCCCGCGTATCACTTAGAACGAATCGATGGGCGCGAGGTCCAAAAGCCATTGCCGAAGAAACTGCACGCCTTTGTACAGTCCTATCTCATCCGTATACTTTCTGGGAAGGCGCAGCCGAACGTGCGCGTCCTGCCCGAACTGAATGTCCTCTGCGGTGACGACCGCGTCATCCCGGATGTGACGGTGGTTCGGCGAAATGCTCGCTATATCGATGGCGACTTAGCCGATCCGGCCATTCTCGCCGTCGAAATTCTTTCACCCGATCAACCGCTATCGATCTTGATAGATAAAGCCGAACGCCTGATCAAAGCCGGGACCCCGATGTGTTGGATCATTTGGCCAGAACGCCGTCAAGCCTGGATGTTTAGCGTGGATGCCCTGCGCGAAGCAGGCGAAACTCTAACCGCCGGCAACGCAATTGAGATCAGCGTTGCCGCGATGTGGGCTGACCTCGACGAATCGTAATCCGGAACCTTACACCAGCGCCACTTCACTCTCTTCCATCGCGGCGCTGAAATAAGCGCAATCGGGATGATGGAACACCAGCGCTGATACGCTCGCCTCCGGCGACATCATAAATCCTTCCGTCAGCTCAACGCCAATTTCCTCTGGCCGTAAAAGCTTCGTCTGATCTTCTAGATTCGGACACGCCGAATAATAGCATCCAGCTTATGCTGGCGGTCTTGCAGCATGGTGCCCATGGCGCCATCGAGCACAAGAACACTTGTGGCTAGAGCGTCTTCGATGGCTTGGCGCCGGATGCGCTGCTCTTCTGTAGTAGGAAACGGTATAGAAGGTAGGCTTGAGGCTACCTTCTACTGTACCGGCCTAATGCGCGTTTAACACGGCCCGTGGGCCGAATGGCGATTTAGTGCGGCCCATTAGGACCGGATCCGTCATCTTCAAGTGCGGTTGCCCCGCCTTCAGCGCCTGCGGCCGCGCGCTTTGCTATTTTCGGGTGCGGACCGTTAGGCCCTGATGCGGCTGCTACTTCTACGTGCGGACCATTGGGGCCCGATCCCTCATCACCGCCGTCGCTATCGTCACGCGCGGCGGCAGCGCCCGTGGAACTTGCCACCGCCGGATCGCCTTCTATTTCTTTCGGGTGTGGACCGTTCGGTCCCGATTCTTCTTGTGCCATGTTGCTTGTCTCCTCTTAGTAATTAATGCTTGGCAGTAGTGCGATGGAAAAATACAACATCGCTCTCCGCGCGCCCCCTCACGTAAGCAAGCATAGTGCCATTTGCGTTCCAGGCAAAGTCATAAATTCGGTCTGTCTCAAAGTGAGTCAATTGCCGAAGAGCGCCATTGAACTCTCTTCGCCAGATATTCGAGGCCTTACCGCGATTATTTACGAAATCAATCCCTTGGCCGTCAGGGCTCCAACGCAGCACGCTATCTTCGGTGTGCGGCAGATCACGCATTTCTTGTTGAACCGTTCCATCGCTCATGGAGAGAACCGCCACCCGCCAAGGGCCATCGAGAAATTCGCGGATTTGACACAGAACGCTCTTGCTGTCAGGAGACACAACCGGACGCCGCGCCTGCACATGAAATAGCGGCGTAGCGGCTCCACCGCCTACCGGCATCTTCCATATGGAAGGAATGTTCGAAGGCCACGAGGTGTATACGATCCACTTCCCATCCGGTGTGACGTTTGGGCTTTCGTCGTAACTCGATCCACTGGTGAGTTGCACGCGCTGCCCGGTTTTTACATCCATCCGCCAAAGGTTGAAATCATCCCCACCCGCGCAGTTCGAAGAGTAAATCACCTGCGTACTGTTCGGAACCGGCGTCGGGCTGGTTTCAACGCACGTCTTTGGTTCAGCGAGTGGCCGTGCTATTGCCGGCGATGCCGCTTCCCACAGGTTGATGCTGCCGGACCGGCTAGAAGGAAAGATGAATCCGCCTGTGCTGGACCACGCCAGAGAATCGATGCGGTCGCCTTCTTTGACTTGTTGAGTCGCGGAGTCCAACTGTGCCGCCGGAGCAACCCAGATGGCCGATGTCTGCTTCATCTGGACCGCCGCAATAGTTTTTCCGTCGCTCGTGGTTCCCAAGCTATCCGGAGTCAGCGTGGGCGACGGCATGGAGCGGAATTGCCCGGTGGGAATAGACAATTCGTATAACTGGACGTGCTCGCTACCTTGCGGCATGGCGGAAAAGGCGAGCAGTGAACCGCCGTTCAACCACGCCTGATGTTTAATGGTTCGTAAGCTTGGATTGAGGAATTCTTCCTTCACCGCGCCACCTGGTGTAAACAGCGAAAGTGTGGATCGTGCCGCTTGGTTGAGGACTTCTTTGTGCACCACGGCCGAGATCCGGTTGCCGTTGGGCGACCATGCCAGCGTTCTGATTTGCGTGTTGGCTTTGCTTGCGATGGTGTGCTGCTCTCCAGTGTCGTTCGCTGATGCCACTACGATCGATTCGCGGCTGGTCCGCTGTTCTTCCACGCGGCGCATGAAGGCGAAGCGCTTTCCGTCGGGCGAAAACGTGATCGGTTCATCAATATTCTCCAGCGTTAGTTTCGGTATGACTGAATCGACGCCCGTGCTGAATAATCGCCCCCATTCGTGGCGGTCTTTCAGTAAATAGTACAGAGATTGGCTGTCCGGCGAAAAGGTAAGGCCCAAGGAGATGTCTTCGAACGGCTGCATTTGGGATTCTGTTTTCGTCGCCAGGTTCCTGATCCGCAGTTCTTCGGTTTCGCCATCTCGCGTTGTGTACGCAAGATACTTACCATCCGGTGAGATGGCCGCCAATTTCACGTTGCCATCATGGGTGATCTGTTCTGCCGGTCCTGGCTCAAACCAATCGGGCCCCAGCACCATTTCCTTGCCATGGAAAAACCACCACCAGATGCCCAGCGCCGCCAGAAGAACTACGCCAACCGTTGTCAAGGGCAGCAGCCGCGTGCTTTTGCGCTCGGGTAGGGTGGCAAAGCGTCTGAACGCGCTGACTCGCTGCGGGGTTGCGGCAAGGGCCTCCAAATCGGCCAGCATCTCGCGGGCGGATTGGTAACGCTGCTCGCGGTTTTTTGCCAGCGCCCGGTCCAAAATCTTCGTGACCCCGCGCGGAAATTCAGGATTGTAGGGAAGCGGCGGCACGGGATTGTCCAGGATTCCGACAACCACGTGGCTTTCGGTCTCACCGTCAAACGGCAGCTTATTGCACAGCGCTTCGTAAAGCACAACGCCTAAGCTCCAAATGTCTGAGCGATGGTCGGTCGGGTCGCCCCGCGCCTGCTCCGGCGACATGTATTCCACCGTGCCGGCGATTGCGCCGGGGTTGCTCAACTGTCTACTGAACTGCCTGCTTAACGGCTCGCCCACGCCTGCACCGGCGTGCGTGCTTTTGGCCAAACCGAAGTCGATGACTTTGACCAAGCCATCCACCCGGACCATGATGTTGCTGGGTTTAATATCCCGGTGAACCACGCCCGCCAGGTGCGCGGCCACCAGCGCCGATGTCACGTCGGTAATCAGTTCCAGCGCGCGTTGCGGCGGCATCTCCCCTTTTTCAATCAGCGCGCGCAGCGTCTCGCCCTCCACAAATTCGCTGGCAATGAAATGCTCGCCATCCACCTCGGCAATTTCGTAGATGGTCAAAATCCCCGGATGGTTCAGCCGCGACGCGGTGCTCGCTTCTTCTTGCAGCCGCTTTAGCATGGCGCGGTCTGATGTGAACTGGGTGGACAGGAACTTAAGCGCCACTTTCCGGTCTAAACGCGTATCCAACGCCAGATACACTTGCCCCATGCCGCCAATGCCAATGCGCTTCAGAATGCGGTACGAGTGGTAAGTCTTACCCTCGCGTACATCGGTCGAGACAACCGTTTCAGCCAGGGATGCCGCGGAAGGCCTGGAACCACGGCGCCGTTTTAGGCGGTGAATGGTTTTTGTAATTTCATCACGTAAACTGGGCATCCCACTTATCACTGACGACGAGGCTAGTGTTCAATTGTCGCCCGGCTTGCCGGTACTTTCGAGTAGGGGTGGTACTACGCTTTCATGTGAA
Organism: Bryobacteraceae bacterium; assembly: GCA_036488895.1. Lineage (GTDB taxonomy): Bacteria > Acidobacteriota > Terriglobia > Bryobacterales > Bryobacteraceae > Bog-105. Next base: position 39,927 of record DASXGT010000120.1, read on the forward strand.
GACTATTGTGGATGGCGTAGAGCGCTAGCTCCAGGCGGTCTGAAACGCCCAGCTTGTCGAAGACATTGTGCAAGTGGTTCTTCACGGTCTGCTCCGTGATGAACATCTTTTCCGCAATCTCTTTGTTCTTGTAACCCTGCGCGATTAGAATGATGATCTCCCGCTCGCGTTGGCTCAACTGTGCCCGCTCGCGTGTCGTCTTTCCGTTGGAGGCGTGCACGGCGGGAAAATCCGAAGGCGATGAAAATTGGCGTATAACGGCGGCGGTGGTATGCGAATCCAGCCAGATCTCGCCGGCATGCACTTTCTGAATGCTCTTCTCAATCAGGCTGATCGCAGCGCTCTTGGCAATGATGCCGCGGCAGCCTATTTTCATGGCTTCCACGAATTCTTCTTTGTTTTCCGATGAGGAAAACAAGATGACTTTGGAACGGGAGGCACGCGCTTGAATGCTGCGCAAAACGGTCAATCCGTCCACGCGCGGCAGCTTTAGCTCCATCAGCACTACATCGGGATCTAAATCGACAGTTTTCTCTATCGCTTCCATACCGTCCGAAGCTTCGCCTACCACTTGTATGCCGGGTTGGTGGCCAAGCGCGCTGCGCAATCCCTCAAGCACGATGGGGTGGCCGTCGGCAACCAAGACGCGGATTGAAGTTGAAGTTGAAGGTAATGACATCCTAAGACTCTCCTGGACCCTCGCTTCCTAGAACTTCCGTACTGTGCTCCCCAGAACCCCAATACTGATTTACGTCCAGAAAACCTTTATTAAGGTTACTATATTTTTGATCTGTCGAATCGTTCCGGCTTTAGGACCTCAGACTCGGTAGTTCTGTATCTAAAGTACTATTCGACCGAAAAGTGAGCTCTAAATAGGGCTTTCTTAGTGATATATTTCACAGTTTGAAGGGGTTTCCTTCACTTTCATACTTCCTCAACGCGGGTGCTCTTAAAATAGCCTCATGGCCAAGCTGTCAATTAAAGATTTGGATCTCGCGGGTAAGACCGTGTTTATCCGCGTGGATTTCAACGTGCCTCTGTCGGCCGACGGGCAGGAGATTACCAGTGACAAGCGCATACGCGCCTCCCTGCCAACCATTCAATACGCGCTCGAGCATGGCGCGGCAGTGATTTTGGCCAGCCATTTAGGTCGGCCGAAAGGGAAACCCCGCGCGGAGATGAGTCTCAAACCAGTGGCGGCTCGACTGAAAGAATTACTGGGAAGACACGTCGTAATTGCGCCGGATTCCGTCGGTCCGGAAACCGCCGCCCTCAAACCCAAGGCAGGTGAGGTCCTTCTTCTCGAGAATTTGCGTTTCCATCCGGAAGAAGAAGCAAATGACCCGGAATTCGCCAAACAGCTTGCCGGTTTGGCCGATATCTACGTGAACGATGCATTCGGCGCGGCGCACCGCGCGCATGCTTCCACCGTGGGAATCGTGTCTTATCTTCCGGTGGCCGCTGCCGGTTTGTTGATGGATAAGGAAATTGAATGGTTGACCAAAGTCACCAAGGAACCCGAGCGGCCGTGCGTGGCTTTATTGGGCGGAGCCAAGGTTTCCGACAAGATCGAAGTGATCCAGAATCTGATGAAAGTCGTGGATAAGCTTTTAATTGGCGGGGCCATGGCCTACACATTTATGCGGGCCAAGAATGAATCCACCGGGAAATCTCTGGTCGAACCGGACAAAATTGCGCTGGCCGGCCAGTTGCTGCAAGCGGCGCCTCATCAATTGCTGCTGCCGATAGACCATGTGGTTGTAAAGGAGATCAAGCCCGGCGCGGCGAATCGGGTTGTCACCACCATCGGAGCGGACGATATTGCGGTCGACATCGGCCCGATCACCATAGCGGAATACGCCAAGGTGATCGGGGAAGCCAAAACCATCATTTGGAACGGTCCCATGGGTATTTTCGAAATGCCGCCCTTCGATACCGGCACGGTTGCATTGGCCAAAGCCGTTGCCGAGTCCGGCGCGATTTCTGTCGTCGGCGGCGGAGATTCGGAAAAAGCCATTAAAACGGCCGGCGTTTCCGAAAAGATCACCCACGTCTCTACCGGCGGCGGAGCCTCTCTGGAATTTCTATCGGGACTCGAACTTCCCGGTGTAGCAGCTCTTACGGAAAAGGCAGTGGCCCGGGCCTAGGCTCAGTTCCGCGTGGGTAGGAGCGACTTTGTAAGCGCTCCTAGCTCCAGAAACGCCGGCAAATTATTAGGCTTCCGGAAGAACACCGCGCCGAACTGCTCCACTAGGCACTGATCATTCTTCGATTCGGCGGAGCTCATGATAATGATTGGAATGGAAGCGCAGCCGGGATGTTCCCGGATCAGCCGTATCACCGTTCCGCCGTCTTCCCTTGGCATGTTTTGGTCGATCAGGGCAATGTCCGGACAGGGAGCGTCTTCCCCAAAGCTTCCCACCGCCTTCAGTGCCTCTTCACCGTCAAAAACGGTCAGCAGTTCGAAGGAAATTCCGTGCTCTTGCAGCGCCAATTCAATCAAATAAGCGTCAGCCCGGCTGTCCTCCGCAAGGAAAATTTTAAAAGGGCGCATGAAAGTGTCAGCCACTCAAGTCCTTATGCCGCGAACCAATAGGATTCCACTAGAATATCCGCAAATGCGAATTGATTCACAGTGAGTATACATCTCAGATGCGGTTTGTTACGGTTCAATGGGCTGCCTCGCTTAACTCGCTTAAAACGTAAAACTTGTTCATCCAGGAAATCTATCAGCGGCTTCGCTTAAACGTAAAACTTGTTCATCCAGGAAATCTATCAGCAGCTTAGCGCAGGCTTCAGGTTGGTCCGTCGTCAGGATATGTCCGGCGCCCTGAATAATCTCAAGGCGCGCGCCCGGAATCCGCGACGCCACCACCCTGCCGTTTTGCGGCGGAATCAGCCGGTCTTCATCACCGTGCACCACCAGCGTCGGAATTTTAATCCTCGGCAGGCGTAAATACGAATTCCACAGTAGAATCCCCGCAAACTGGTTCCAAAATCCCTTGTAGGTCCATCTGCATCTACATCGCAATTGGATATCCTCCAGGATCTTTTCGTACGGCGTTGCATCCGCGTACAACAACGGCGCAATTGCCAACTCGCGGTCCAGTACGCTATTTTCCGCCAGCGGAAGTTTGCGCGGCCGCCGCGACAGATCCGGCCAACGCGCAAACAATCCTCCATAGCTGGTGCAGCCGAGTAGCAGACTGAGCACGCGTTTCGGATGGCGCAGCGCGATTTCCTGTGAGATCATTCCTCCCATGGAGGCGCCGATCACATGGGCTGCTTGTACCTGGGCGGCGTCCAGCACGGCCATGGCGTCGTCAGCCAACTGGCTGATGCGGTACGGACCCTTCGGAACATCGCTCCGGCCCATCCCGCGATTATCGAAAAGGATAGCTCGGTATCCCTTGGTTATCCAAGGCAGTACGCGAAACCACATCTCATGCGTAAAGCTCAGCCCCATAATCAAAAGTACGGGTGGACCGGAGCCGTGCTCCTCCCAATAGATCTTTGCGCCGCGGCTTTCAACGTACGGCATGGTAGGTATACCCCAATATATGTGGTTCCGTAAAAAAATATCCACCAATCACAGTGGTGCTGTTCCTTTACAGGCCATGCGGCCTTGGGTTAGGATAAAGGCACCCCCCGAGAGACAATCGCAAGAGGTGTGTCCGTTTTGCTGAAACTGAAGCGAGTTGAAATTCACGGGTTCAAGTCTTTCTACGATAGAACAGAAATGAAATTCAACGGCAGTGGTATCGCTGCCGTGGTGGGCCCTAACGGCTGCGGCAAGTCAAACTTGAGCGACGCGATCAGTTGGGTGCTGGGCGAACAGTCGGCGAAAACCTTGCGCGGAGCGCGCATGGAAGACGTGATCTTCGCCGGTACCCGCGATAAAAAAGCTTTGGGCATGGCCTCGGTCACCATGACGCTGGTGCCCGATGAAGCCAAATTGGGCTTGGCTCTAAAGCCGGTTAACGTCATCGAGGTAGTGGAAACTGCTGCTCCGGAAGCTGCCGTTCTGGAAAATCCGGCTGCCGAGCCGGTCGTTGAGCCTGCGGCCGAGCACGCGCCGCCCAAGACCGACGTCCAGCGAACCGCCGAGCGCACCGGCGAAGTCACCATCACCCGGCGGCTCTATCGTTCAGGCGAGAGCGAATACCTCATCAACGGCAAGCAGGCCCGCCTGCGCGACATCCAGGATCTGTTTCTGGGTACGGGCCTGGGGCCGGAGAGCTACGCCATCATTGAGCAAGGCCGCATCGGCCAGATTCTCAGCAACAAGCCGCAGGATCGCCGTGGGGTAATCGAAGAAGCCGCGGGCATCACCAAGTTCAAAACCAGGAAACGGTTAGCCGAAGCCAAGCTGGAGAGCGCCAAACAAAACCTCGCGCGCGTTTTCGACATCCTGGAAGAAGTAACGCGCCAGGCCAATTCACTGAAGCGCCAAGCCGCCAAGACCAAACGCTACGGCGAGTTGAAGGCCGAAGCAACCGGATATCTGCGCCAAGTGTTGGCCGCCCGCTTTCGTCAATTGGAGCGTGAAAGCGCCAAAGTAGCGATTGAGTTGAACCTGGCGTCGGCTGAACTGCAGGTTGCGCAAACCGCGATCGGCGAGCGTGAGACGGAGCAGACCGCTCTCCTCGAATCCTCCTACGCCAACGAACAACAATTGACCAATGCGCGCAAGCTTCTGGCGGACTTGAATCTGGAAGCCGAGCGGGCGCGCGGGCGGCTGGAATATCAAATTAAGCAGATCCAGCAGATTGAGGGACGCCTGAATGCCGGCGAAACCGAATTGGGCAATCTTGCCCAACAGCAGCGGGATCGCGGCGAAGAGCTACAGCAGCAAACAGCCGCGTGGGATGCTTTGGAAACCGAGTTTGGCGACGCGCGTTCGCAGCTTGAGGCCAAGGCGGAAGAGCGTCAACAGGCGCAGAACAGGCTCGCCGAGCACGAGCGCGGGTTGGAAGCAGCGCGCCAGCGGGTCCTGCGTTTTCTGGGCGAATCTTCGGGACTCAAGAACCGCATTACGCAACTCGAAGCGCAGCTTGCCGCCGCGGATCGCGACACCGCCCGCGCGCGGGCGGAAGAACAGCAATCCGATAGCGACTTGCAGCGTAATCAGCAGGCTAAAGCGCAGTTGAGCGAACGCCTGGCCGCTCGTCAGACCGAGCTGATTTCGCTCACCGATCAGCGTAAGGAAGTCGAGCTGGAGCTGCAAGGCAAGCGCGCGCAGCTGAATGCGAGCCGCCAGGCAGCGGACCGTTTGCGCGGTGAATATTCACGCGTCAAGGCGCGCAAAGATTCGCTCGAAGAGGTGATCCAGCATCGCAGCTACACCACGGAAACGGTCAAACGCCTGTTTACCGAGGCAGAAAAAGGCGCCACTGGCGGCTTTAAGCCCGTTGGCGTACTGGCTGACTTCCTCGAAGTAGATCCGCAGTTTGAAAAAGCGGTTGAAGAGTTTCTGCATGACGAACTGGAGTTCGTCGTGGTGCGCAACTGGGAAGACGCTGAGCGCGGCGTGGATCTGATGCGCGGCGAGTTGAACGGGCGCGCGACATTTTTGGCCGAGCACGCCGAAACGGACCAAGATGCTCCGGCCGAAGCCGCCCAGCCAAGCGCCGAAAATGGTTCGCTAACCCGGCTGACCGAAGCCTTGCGCTTCAGCAACGGACTAGCCGGTCTGCCCATGCATCTGCTGCCGCGCCTTGCCAATTGCTACATCGCGGCTGAGCGAACGCTTGCCAGGGAGCTAGCTGCAAAATTTCCGCATTGCTGGTTTTTAAGTGCGGATGGCGTGAGCTATCACGGCCGCGCGGTCAGCGGAGGGAAGAAGAGCGGCGCGGGTCCTCTGGGCCTGAAGCGCGAGTTGCGGGAAATATCGCATTTGGAGTTGGCCAAGCACGCCGAAATGACTGCCGCGCAAACCGCCGCCGTCGAGTTGGAGCGCGCCATTGCGGGCTTAACCGAGCATCTGGAACACCTGCGCGGACAACAGCAAGCGCAGGAAAAAGACGTGCTCGCGCTCGATCATGAAAGCCGTAAGCTGTCCGAGGAATTGCAGCGCGTGCAGCAGCGCCTTTCACATGCGCGCCTGGAGCTCGAGCGCATTGCGCGCGACGGCGTAAAACTACAGGAAAATGCCGCGCGCGACCGTGCGCAATTGGAGCAATCTGACAACGCACGCCACGAACAGGAGCAGGCGCTCGAAGCTGCCCGCGAGGAACTGGGCAGCTTGCAAAGCGAAGTCGCGCGCGCGGCGGAAGAGCACGCCGGATTGCGCGCCAATCTGGCCAGTTTGGAAGAGCGGCGGCGTTCCATCGGCGCCAACCGCGCCCGTCTCGAAGCGCAGGTGCGCGAGTTTGCCAATCGCAGCGCCAATCTGTTGCGTGAGACCGAACGTTTGACCGGCGAGAAAAAGCAGTTCCTGGCCAGCAATGAAGAACTGGGCGCCAAGAGCGAAAACTTGAAGGGTTCGTTGGCGGCGACTGAGGCTGACGTGCAGCGTTTGGCCGCGCAAGAGGCCGAGCTAAGGGCTCGCTTGACGGCCGCGGAAGAAGAGTTGAAGGGCTTGCGGACAGGCGCGCAGACCACTCTTGAAATACGGTCGGAGCTGCAAGTCGTGTTAGCGCGCGCCGAGTCTGATTTGAAGCATCTCGAAGAAACCTGCCAAAACGAGTTGGAACTGCCCCTTTCGCAATTAGTGGAGGGCGAGGAAACTCTACCGGACGAATCCGCCCTGCAGGAATTGGACGTGAAGTACAAAGAAGCGCGGCGCAAGATTGAAGCGCTGGGCCCGGTAAATCCGCAAGCGCTCGAAGA
>DASXGT010000087.1:0-38565 GCA_036488895.1 Bryobacteraceae bacterium
TGGATGTTTTCCGGGCCGCCGACCTGCTGCCAACTTCGGTAATTTTCTTGGGAAAACAGGACACAGCTGGCAAACAGGGCTATCAGAAGGATTCGCATTGTGGAAACCTTCGAGTATATCGTTGGGCTTTATCGAGACGCGATTACCCGGTCATCGAAAATGTCCAAAGCAATCCATCTTTCGCCCAATGAAGTTTTATCCTAAATAGCGGGAGACAGATTTGGAAATCAGAGATGCTGTCGAGGCAGACTTCGATGAAATCACGGCTATCTACAACGAGGTGCTGACGAACTCGACCGCGATCTACAATGACCGTCCTACCACTCGCGAAGAAAGGCTCGTTTGGTGGAGGGCGCGGCAGGAACAAGGCTATCCAATACTAATGGCCATTGATGGCGGCGCAGTCGTGGGGTTCGGTACCTTCGGTGATTTCCGGCCGTGGCCAGGTTACCGATTCACGGTGGAGGGAACGATACACATTCACTCTTCGTCGCGAGGCCACGGTGTGGGAACTGAGTTATTAAAGATTTTGATCCATCGGGCCAAGATGCTCGGAAAACATACAATGATTGCCGGAGTGGACTCAGAGAACGTGGCGTCGCTGCGATTTCTGGAGCGCTTCGGATTTGAGCGCGCGGCGCATTTGCGGGAGGTGGGCTACAAATTCAATCGCTTTCTCGATCTGATTTTCCTTCAATACTGGATCACGCCGTCTAAAAGCTAATGGCAAACATGTACGACGTCATCGTATTGGGCTTGGGCGGTATGGGAAGCGCGGCGGCTTACCATTTGGCGTCTAGAGGCAAGCGTGTTCTCGGCCTGGAACAGTTTGGCGCTGCGCACAGCCATGGCTCTTCTCACGGTGATTCGCGTATCATTCGGCAGGCGTATCACGAAAATCCCAGCTATGTGCCTTTGGCCCAGCGTGCTTATGAGCTTTGGGAACGGTTAGAGCGCGACTCCGGCGCGAACATTCTGCGGAAAACCGGCGGCTTGATGATTGGGCTCCCCGGAAGCAAGGTAGTGGAAGGCACCATCCGCAGCGCCACGCAATACAATCTCCCGTTTCAGGTGCTTGACGCCGAAGAAATGCGCCGGCGTTTTCCGGTGTTACATCCCCGGCCGGACGAATTGGCCGTTTATGAGGACGCAGCCGGCTATCTGCGGCCTGAGGCTGCCATCCACGCTCATTTACAATTGGCTGCACGGCAGGGTGCTGAACTCCACTTTCACGAAGTTGCGCACGCGTGGACCGCGCATGCATCAGGCAGTCGCGTACTGGTGAAGACCGGCAGGGCTACCTATGAAGCGGAGCGATTAGTGATAGCGCCAGGGGCATGGGCGCCTGAGATTCTCTCTGATTTACAAATTCCTTTTGATGTTCGCCGCCACGTGATGTGCTGGTTCCAACCCACTGCGGAGTCAAACCAATTTCAACCGGACCAGTTTCCCATTTATGTCTGGGATGTGGATGGCCGCCATTGCTTCTACGGCTTTCCCGCCACGGGCGGCTCGATGGATGGCGTGAAAACAGCCATGCATAGCGGTGGCGAGCACTGCACGGCCGCTAACATTGACCGCGAAATCCGCGACGCCGACGTTGTTGAGATTAGAAATTATCTTCAGAGTTTCATTCCTTCTCTAAACGGCCTACTCTTGCGAGCCGCGACTTGCATGTATACGCTTACTCCTGATGAGCATTTTGTCGTGGCGATTCATCCGCGCCATTCGCAGGTGTGTATAGCGGCCGGCTTCTCCGGGCATGGATTCAAGTTCACGAGCGTAATGGGCGAGATACTGGCGGACTTAGCGGTTGACCGGCGCACGAGTCATCCGATCGATTTCCTTTCGCCTGCGCGATTCAAGCGGTAGAGTACACTATCAATCGATGCGCCACTGAGCGACGCTAAAATCGCTGGTCCCACTACTGCTGGTTCTGGTTCTGATTTTAGCCGTCTGCTGTGCTCCAACGCACAACCATCCGCTTGATCTCTTTGTTCCAAGTTTTGTAATTGCGTTTATCCTACGCCCGGATACGCGCTCCGGCTTCACAACTTGGCGCGAACAATTCGGGCCGCCGCTGAAAGTGCATCTTCCCACCGCGCCGGATAGAGCGCCGCCCATCACGTACAGTTCACTTCACCTGTCTTTGCTCACTTCATAAAAAATTGGAAAGGTGGTCCTTGATGTCTCAGGACGATGTATCCTCCGAGATATCTCCATCCATCGGGCAAGGAGAGAATCGTGTCAGTTCGGTGGAAAGACTCCGGCGCTACGTCGATGACGTTCGCTTGGAAATGATGCGGGTGAGTTGGCCAACCTGGAAACAGGTGCGCTCTACTACATTCGTTGTCTTTTTTTTCACTTTTGCGATGACTGGTTTTGTTACTGTTGTCGATTCGGTCTGCGCGTTTTTCTACCGGCTTGTGGTTGAGAGATAAGTCCGATACAACTTCATGTCCTTGCTTACCGAGGGCATGAAGTTGTATAATTGACCTCGGTAAGCAAGAAGACGGCTTATGAGCAAATCTCCGGCTCTGGTACAAGGCAGCTTGGACCTGCTGCTTCTGAAACTTCTGGCATTGGAGCCGCTGCACGGGTGCGCGTCGCCGTATCCGGCGCTGCACAAATTTGAGCAAAAAGGCTGGATCACGGCCGAATGGAAACCAGCGAACTCGGGCGGCGGGAGTCTTGAATGATGCGGCTGGAGTATTGGCTATATACAATTCCACTTCGCCTGCGGTCGTTGTTCCGGCGTACCAGGATTGAGGACGAACTCGACGAGGAACTTCGGTTTCATCTCGAACAACGAATCGCACAAGAGATTGCCCGTGGCAAAACACCGGAGGACGCCCATTACATCGCCATGCAGTCGATGGAGGGCATGGAACAGCGAAAAGAGGAATGCCGCGATATGCGCCGAATGAATCTTCTCGACGACCTGCAACGGAACCTAAGATATGCCCTGCGGGACTTGCGGCGCAACCCAGGGTTCACCGCCGTTACGGTGATCACGCTCGCGCTCGGTATCGGTTCTAACAGCGCCATCTTTTCGCTGGTTGATACGGTCATGCTCAAGCTGCTTCCGGTGAAAATCCCTGAACAGTTGTATCTCGTGGCGCATAGCCCCCAACGGGTAAGCATGACCTGGAATTACCCTGATTACCAGGCAATGCGGAACGACAACACCGTGTTCAGCGGCTTGGCAGGATACAGTCTTGGCCTTGAACCCATCGGCGTTCAAATGACCAACGCCACGGGGTACGCGCCCGAGCTTTCTTACGGCATCTTCGTTTCGGGAAACTATTTTGATGTGCTTGGTGTTTCTCCTGCATTGGGACGCGTCTTCAACACAGCCGACGACCGTGCTCCGGGCGCCTCGCCCTATGTGGTTCTCAGTTACTCATATTGGCAGTCGCATTTTAATCGCGATACCCAGGCGATTGGACGCAACTTGCGCATCAATGGCTATCCGTTTACGGTCATAGGCGTAGCTCCGCGTGGGTTCACTGGCACGGACGTGGCGCTTAAGCCTGACCTGTTCCTACCCATCATGATGCGTAGCGAGGTAACTCATGTACCCTTCGAACGTTGGAATGACCGCCATACTTGGTGGATGGCCGCTATTGGCCGGCTGAAAGCAGGCGCTTCCTTCAAGCACGCGGAAGTCGAATTGTTTGCCATCTGCAAAGAGCAGGAAGCAGCGGAGCGCCGGAGCCTCACCAACCCCCAATTAGCCGGCAACGCGGACCAGATTGTTCTTTCTCCGGCCGCCCGCGGGTTTTCATTTTATGCGGATGAGCTTATGAAGCCTCTCTTGATTTTGTTCGTCATCGTTGCACTCGTGCTGTTGATCGCCTGCGCAAACGTGGCCAATTTGATGCTGGCTCGCGGCGCGGCGAGACAACGTGAAATCGCGGTTCGATTGGCAGTGGGAGCAAGCCGCTGGCGTGTGATCTCACAATTGCTTACAGAAAGCATGTTCATAGCCGTTTTGGGCGGCGTGAGCGGGGTTCTCGTTTCTCTTGTAGTGATCCGCATCCTCTCGCGGTTTATGCCGCATCCAGGTTATGAGCTCGCGGGCCTCAGCGCCACGCTCGACTGGCGGGCCGTCGTGTTCACGGCAACCGTTTGTATCCTCACGGGTCTCCTATTCGGCATGGCGCCGGCATGGCAATCCACCCGGCCTGATCTGGTTCCGTCTTTGAAAGACGATGTACCCGGCTCGATTGGGGCCGGGCGCTTCACACTTCGGAAAGGACTCGTGATCTTGCAGGTTGCATTGTCGCTTCCATTGCTTGTGGGTGCGGGATTGTTCGCGCGTACGCTTGGCAATCTGCGCGAACGCGATACCGGCTTTGTGCGTGAAAACGTGTCGCTCGTTTCCGTTAATCCAATCCGGTTTGGTTACAATGCTCAACGAACCCGCGACTTTTACGACCGCCTATGCGCGCGAGCGGCGGCTTTGCCGGGAGTGCATTCGGCGAGTCTTTCCTTAATCACGCCCCTTACCGGTTCCAGTTGGGGCGGCAGCGTAACAGTGGAGGGCTACACCTCAAAGCCGGGCCAAGGGAACCATACCTGGTTCAACGCCGTAGGCTCGCGCTATTTCGAAACTTTGGGAACACCCATACTCCTGGGCCGCGAATTCAATGAGCAGGATAATCCTGCTATTGCCATCGAACTGCCGGAGCATCTTTTTGCCGGAATGCAGCTGCCAGACCCGCCGGGCCGGCACGTGGCCATTGTGAATGAAGCATTCGCGCGGCATTTTTTCGGAGACCGCAGCGCCATTGGTATGCATGTCGACATGGGTGGGCCTTTCCGGACCGGCAAGCCTTATGAGATTGTTGGCGTCGTGAAGGACGCTCGTTACGCCAGCATCAGAAGCGCCGCCGAACCCACGATGTTCGTCCCGGTCTGGCGGCGTTTTGCCGAAGAGCGCGAACTTGTGATCCGCACGGCTGGGTCGACGGCGCAACTCGCAGCTCTGCTGCGGCGTGAGATCCATTCTTTGGATCCGGTGATTCCGCTACAAAACATCCGCACTCTGGAACACGATGTGGATGAAAGCATTCTGGTGGAGCGCCTGGTCGCTACGCTTTCCGGATTATTTGGGTTGCTCGCGTTGCTGTTATCAGCCGTGGGGCTCTATGGCGTCGTTGCCTACGCCGTGACCCGCCGGACGCGCGAAATCGGCATCCGCATCGCAATCGGCGCGACTCGTTCGTCTGTTTTATGGCTGGTGCTCCGGGACGTGTTCAGCATGGTCTTGATCGGCGCGCTAATCGGCACGCTAGCTGCATTCATGGCCACTCGCGCCATTGCGGGCATCCTGTATGGAGTAAGCACGCAAGATCCGGTGAGTATCACCGTTGCCGGGCTTTCGCTCGCCGTCGCCGCTCTGCTCGCGAGTTTTCCTCCTGCCAGCCGCGCGGCGAAGATCGATCCGACGGTCGCCCTGCGCTACGAATAGAATTCAACCCAAACGGTTTCCTCAGCGTGATAGCTTCGTGAGTAGCTGAAGGAGACTGATTGCGAGCGGCACTTTTTACACGCGAATATCCGCCACACGTTTACGGCGGGGCGGGCGTCCACGTTGAATACCTGAGCCGGGAATTAGCCCGCAACATTGAGGTTGAAGTGCATTGCTGGGGCGAGCAGCATTCCGATGAAAACAACCTACACGTGCGCGGCGCGCAGCCGTGGACGGAAATCAGCAACGGCACGGACGGCAAATTCAAAGCCGCGCTCGAAACGGTCAGCCTGAACCTCACACAGGTCAAAGCGCTCTCGGGCATCGACGTGGTCCACACCCACACCTGGTACGCCTCCATGGCGGGCTTTCTCGCAAAGAAACTCTACAACGTTCCCTTCGTGCTCACCACCCACAGCCTGGAACCCCTGCGTGGCTGGAAGGCCGAACAACTCGGCAGCGGCTATGCCATGAGTTCATGGATTGAGCGCACTGCCATCCTCGATGCCGACGCGGTCATCGCCGTCTCCAACGGCACCAAGCAAGACATCCTGCGCGTGTATCCGGTCCCGGAAGAGCGCATCCATGTCATTTACAACGGCATTGATCTGACAGAATACCGGAAGACCAGCAACACCAGCGCGCTCGAAAGCTTTGGCGTTGATCCCGCCGTCCCCTACGTATTATTTGTAGGTCGCATTACCCGCCAAAAAGGCGTCACCCACTTAGTGGACGCCATTCGCTACCTTCCGCCTGAAACCCAGGTCGTTCTGTGCGCCGGGGCTCCCGATACTCCGGAACTGGCCGCGGAGATGCGTCAAAAAGTGGAAGAGGCGCGCCGCTACAATCCGCACATTGTCTGGATTGAAAAAATGGTCTCTAAACCCGAAGTCATTCAACTTTATAGCCATGCTCAGGTTTTCTGCTGCCCGTCGGTATACGAACCTTTCGGCATCATCAATCTTGAAGCCATGGCGTGCGGCGCCCCGGTAGTCGCCAGCGCCACCGGCGGTATTTTAGAAGTGGTTGTTGAAAATGAAACCGGGTTCCTAGTTCCCTTTGATCAGGATCCAGCGACCAGCTTCCCAACACATCCGGACCAATTCGCCCGTGACTTAGCGACAAAGCTCGCCGCGCTACTGGCCGACACGGATAAATGCCGGCGTTTCGGGGCCGCCGGCCGCAAAAGAGTAGAGGAGCACTTCAGTTGGACTGCCATTGCCGCTCAAACCATCGAGCTGTACCAATCCCTCATTGACGCCAATAAAAAATCATAAACATGCCAATTCCGCAACAAGACGGACGCAGACGCGTCATTATCGAAAGCATTTCACCTGAGATCGACGGCGGCCGTTTCCCCGCTAAAAGAACCATCGGGGACACAGTCATCGTGGAAGCCGATATTTTTGCCGACGGGCACGATGCCATTGCGGCGGCGCTGCTGTATCGTCCCGAAGAAGCGACAGATTGGCAGGAAAGCCCCATGAGCCTGTTGGTCAATGACCGCTGGGGCGGGGAATTCACCGTCTCTCAACTGGGCCGCTATCGATACGCCATTCAGGGCTGGGTCGATCATTGGGAGACTTGGCGCGGCGACCTTATCAAACGCATTCAGGCCAACAACGAGACTGATGTCGACTACCTGATTGGAGCAAATCTAATTGACGCTGCGGCCGCACGGGCCAAAGGCGCGGATGCTGATTGGCTGCGTGGTCAAGCGCAAACCCTGCGCGTTTCGCAAGACCTGGAATCGCGCCGGAGGGATGCTACCACGTCCGCGTTGAACGATGTCATGCGGAATTATCCGGACCGCCGGTTCGCCAGCGAGTCTGACCGTGAGCTCGTCATCGTGGTTGATCCCGTGCGTGCCCGCTTCAGCGCGTGGTACGAACTTTTCCCGCGTTCCGCTTCGCCGGATCCCTCGCGCCACGGAACTTTCGCCGATTGTGAAGCCCGCCTGCCGTACATCGCGGACATGGGTTTTGATGTCCTCTACCTGCCGCCTATTCATCCCATCGGGGAGATGTTTCGCAAAGGTAAAAACAATGTGGTCACGGCGGAAGCCGGCGACGTGGGCAGCCCGTGGGCCATCGGTTCGGCCGAGGGTGGGCATAAATCCATTCTTCCGCAACTCGGCACGGTTGAGGATTTTCGCCGCTTGATAGCCGCTGCCGAAAAACACGGCATTCAAATCGCGCTCGACATTGCGTTTCAAGTAGCGCCGGATCATCCCTACATCAGGACGCATGCGGATTGGTTCCGCAAACGCCCTGACGGCACGATTCAATACGCCGAAAATCCGCCGAAAAAATATCAGGATATATATCCTTTCGAATTTGAAACGCCTAAGTGGCTGGAGCTCTGGCTCGAATTGAAGAGCGTCTTCACGTTCTGGATTGAACAGGGCGTGCGCATCTTCCGTGTCGATAATCCTCATACCAAGGCGTTCCCTTTTTGGGAGTGGTGCATCACTGAGGTGAAACGCGATCACCCCGAGGTCCTGTTCCTCTCCGAAGCCTTTACCCGTCCCAAAATCATGTACCGGCTTGCCAAGCTGGGCTTCAGCCAGTCCTATACCTACTTTCCTTGGCGCAATGCGAAATACGAGATCACTACCTATCTCACCGAACTAACCAAAACCCAGGTACGGGAATTTTTCCGTCCGAACCAATGGCCCAATACGCCTGACATTCTAACTGAGTTCCTGCAAACTGGCGGCCGTGCCGGCTTCGCTCTACGGTATGTGCTCGCAGCCACCCTTGGCGCGAACTACGGTATTTATGGACCGGCCTTCGAGCTTCTGGAGGGGCGGCCCGTGCGCGCTGGAAGCGAAGAATATCTAGATTCCGAAAAGTATCAAATTCGCCAATGGCATTTGGATGCGCCCGCCAGCCTGCGCGGCCTCATCACCGCGGTCAACCGCGTGCGCCGCAATAATATTGCGCTCCAAAGCGATTGGTCGCTCGACTTTCATCCCGTCGATAATGAACAGATCATCTGTTACAGCAAACGCTCCGCTGACGGCGTGAATCTGATTGTCGTCGTCGTTAATCTGGACCCGTTCCGCACCCAGGCGGGTTTCGTAACTCTGCCCCTTGACGAATTCCAAATCGAAGAGGATTCGCGTTATCAGGTACATGACCAACTGAGCGATGCCCGCTATGTGTGGACCGGCCGCAGGAATTACGTGGAGCTCAACCCAGCCTCGATTCCCGCGCACATATTCCTCATCCGGCGGCGTCTACGAGGCGAGGCCGATTTTGAATATTTTCTCTGAGCCGTTTACACCGGTCTTTTTAGACCGCTTGGAAGAGCTACTGCCGAAGTATCTCACCGCAAGCCGTTGGTACCGCGCCAAGGCGCGCAGCATTCAGCATGTATCCGTGCACGACGTGGTTGCTCTCCGCGAAGAGTTTTTCCTCGTGGTGGTGGACGTTGAATATTTAGAAAAAGACAGTGACCGTTATGTTCTTCCGGTGGAAGTTCCGTGCCTGACTACCAGCGCGCCGGAGGCTCTGGCCATTGATGCTCTGGCAAATCCGCACCTCCGCGACGCGCTGCTGAAGGCCGTTGCCGCCAACGCTGCGTTTCGCGGCGCGAAAGGACGGTTTGCCGCGGCCCACGCCAACGCCTTCCAGTTGTCCGCGAACCCGCTGGAAAGCTTCGTCTCCAGGGCCGAGCAAAGCAACACGTCCATCATCTATCCCGGCCACTTCATCTTCAAACTCTTTCGTAAGATTGAGCTGGGGATCAATCCCGATCTTGAAGTCGGCGGCTTTCTCAGCGAACACGGCTTCCGCAATACCCCCGCCTTTCTCGGCAGTCTCGAATATCAGGATGCCGCCGGTAGTTACACAGCGGGAATTTTGCAACAATTCGTGCCCAACCACGGCGACGCATGGAAGTACACGATGGATGAGCTTGCCGCCTTTTTCAAGCGTGCGGAACTGTCTCCCGACTCACCGCATTTATTGGACGGTTATCTCGCCTCGGCGCGCCTGTTGGGAATCCGCACTGCCGAAATGCATACCGCGCTTGCTGGTAAGGATATAGGTGACTTTGCGCCCGAGCCGTTTACTGCAGCCGATGCCGGCCAACTTCGCGAAGAGATCACGGCACAAGCCCGCAGCGTCTTTGAGTTGCTGCGTCTCAAGCTGTCTAGTCTAGACGAACCCACGGCCGGGTTAGCCTTCCAAGTGCTGGCGCTGGAACCACAAATTTTCGATCGTTTAGCCAAATTAAACGACGCGCCAGCCAACGGTCCCGTTCGTATCCGGATTCATGGCGATTACCATCTGGGCCAAGTCCTCTTCACCGGGGACGACTTCATGATTATCGATTTCGAAGGCGAGCCCGCGCGTCCGCTGGCGGAGCGGCGCGCTAAGGCCCTCGCCATGCGGGATGTGGCCGGCATGCTACGCTCTTTTGATTACGCCGCCTATGCCGCGCCCGAAACCCACGGAAAAAATCAAACGTGGGCGGCCTTCTGGTTAATCCAAGTCACTGCCGCTTATCTCGAAGCCTATTTTGAAATGGCCACCGGTTACCCTTACATCTCGGCTGATCCTGCCACGAACAAATTTTTGCTAGACGTCTTTCTGCTGCAGAAGGCCCTTTATGAAGTGGCGTATGAGCTGAACAACCGGCCTGACTGGGTTTACATTCCCTTACGCGGTATTTTGAGCTTATTCTCTAGAAGCTCAAATTAACCACGAATGGCAATTCACAATAGAAGCCTCACTGAAAATGACCTGTATCTATTCCGTGAAGGCACGCACATCAGTCTCCCTGAAGTATTAGGCGCGCACTTCGAACTTGAAAACAGCGGAAGCCGCTTCGCCGTCTGGGCGCCAAATGCGCGTTCTATTTCCGTTATCGGATCGTTCAATGACTGGCGCCAGGAGGCCGCGCCGTTAGCGCCCGTCGGCGGAGGTATCTGGCAAGGCTTCGCCCCGGGCGCATACCCCGGCACGCATTACAAATTCCAGGTGGAAGGGCTAAACGGCTACTGCGCCGCAAAGGCTGATCCGTTCGGCGTCTTTCAAGATACGCCGCCCCACAAAGCTTCTATCGTTTGGGATTTGAATTACCAGTGGAACGACGCTGCCTGGATGCTCAACCGGCAGGAAGCAAACGGCCTGCACGCACCCATGTCCATTTACGAAGTGCATCTGGGCTCCTGGCGCCGCGGCCCGAATAACCGCTTGCTCACTTACGGCGAGCTGGCCGGCCAACTGATCCCCTACGTCAAGGAGATGGGCTTTACTCACGTCGAATTGATGCCCGTGATGGAACATCCGTTCTTCGGCTCATGGGGCTATCAGGTTACCGGCTATTTCGCTCCCACCAGCCGCATGGGCACGCCGCAAGAGTTCATGCAGTTAATCGACAAGTTTCACCAGAACGGCATCGGCGTCATTCTCGATTGGGTGCCCTCGCATTTTCCGCAGGACGAGCACGGTATCGGCTATTTTGATGGAGCCCACGAATATGAACCGGCTGATCCGCGCCGCGGCATTCATCCTGATTGGAACAGTTTTATCTTCGACTACAGCCGCGGAGAAGTTCGCAGCTTTCTGCTCAGCAACGCCGTGTTTTGGCTATCCCAATATCATGCCGATGCGCTGCGCGTGGATGCGGTTGCTTCCATGCTCTACCTTGATTACTCACGCAAGCCCGGCGAATGGGTTCCTAACCGCCACGGCGGCCGGGAGAACTTGGATGCCATTCAATTTCTGCGCCGCATGAACGAAGACGTTTACCGCGCGTTCCCCGGCGCGCAGACCATTGCCGAAGAATCGACCGCGTGGCCCCTGGTTTCGCGGCCGGTTTATGCGGGCGGTCTGGGCTTTGGCTTCAAGTGGGACATGGGATGGATGCACGACACGCTCAATTACTTCTCAACGGATCCGGTCTACCGTAAATTCCAGCATCAGAAGCTCACGTTTCGCGCAGTATATGCCTTCAGCGAAAATTTCATCCTGCCGCTCTCGCATGACGAGGTGGTGCATGGAAAAGGCTCGCTCCTGGGCAAGATGCCTGGTGATATTTCGCAAAAATTCGCCAACCTGCGTCTGCTGCTCGCGTATATGTACGCTCAGCCCGGCAAGAAACTCCTGTTCATGGGCTGCGAGTTTGGCCAGTTCAATGAGTGGGCGCATGATCATGGTCTCGATTGGGATCTGCTGGTAAACGGAGCGTATGCCCAAGACCATGCAGGTGTTCGCTTGCTTACCGGCGATCTCAATCGCCTGTACCGCGAAGAGCCGGCTTTGCACGCTGGGGAAACTTTGCCCGCAACCTTCGAGTGGATCGAACCGGACGATGCCGAGAACAACGTTTTGAGTTTTCTGCGCAAAGACCCCTCCGGCGAAAGCATTGCCGTAGTCTTCAACTTCAGCGCCGTCGCGCGCCCCAATTATCACGTGGGAATTCCGCGGGACGGCTTCTGGAAAGAGATTCTAAACACCGACGCCAAAACGTACGGCGGCGCCGGCTACGGCAATTTCGGCGGGGTGAAATCCGTGCCCATTTCCGCGCATGGACAAACGCAGTCCTTGACAATCACGCTTCCGTCGTTAGGTGCTGTATTCTTCAAGAGGGTAGCGTTACCGGCTTAGGCCGTTCAGGCGCGATATTTTCCCGCTCAAAAGGTTCACTTTATGCGAAGGGTTAACGTTTCTACGTTGTCATTGGCCGCCATTCCGGCCGCTTTTTTTCTGCTTACCAGTTGTGCTGGTTCCGCGCATGATCCAGCGGAAAAATATATTCTGGTGGCGTCCCATATCAAGATTGCCTATTGGCAAGCCGCCGCTCAGGGTCTCGCCCATGCCGCCGCCGAAATGAAAGTCAAATCTGAAGTACAGGGCCCTGACGAACATGATGTTCAGGGCGAGCATGATGCTTTCAAGAGAGCGCTCGCTGAAAAACCTTCGGGCATTCTGGTTTCAGCCGCCGACGCAGCTGTTCTGACTCCTGATATCAACGCCGCGATCGGCCAAGGCATCCCCGTTCTCACCATTGATTCCGATGCTCCCGATAGCCAACGCCTGTTCTTTGTGGGAACGGACAATTACAATGCCGGATTAATCGGCGGAAAACTGGCGGCCAAGCTGCTTAACGGCAAGGGAAACGTAGTCATCTACACAATGAATCAGCCAAACCTGAAAGACCGTCTGCAAGGCTATCAGGCTGCTTTTGCCGATCATACGGATATCAAAATCACCCAGACGGTGGACATGAATGGCAACTCCGACATTGCCTTCGATAGCGCCAAGAAGTTGGTCGAAGCGAAAGCCAAAGTGGATGCGTTCATCTGCCTGGAAGCGATTTCCTGTACCGCCGTGGCGGACGTGGTAAACCGCGCCGGCCAAACCGGCAAAGTCACCATCATCGCCATGGATACCGACCCGGCCACTATCGATTGGATCAACAAGGGCGTTATTTCAGCCACCATCGCGCAGAAACCCTTCACCATGGCCTATTACGCCACGAAGCTCCTTGCCGATATACATCAGCATCCGCCTACGCCGCTTGCCGGCGACTGGGCGAAAAACGTGACTTCACCTATTCCGACCTTCGTTGATACGGGAGCGTTTGTCGTGGATAAGAGCAACGTAGCCAGTCTGTCCAAGCAGCCCGCCAACGGACAATAGTTATCAAGCCATTTCTTTAATGTATGGAGCCGTGACCGTCCGGAAACGGCTTTACCAGGGCGCGAAGAGCCGCCTCCAGTAAATCGGCGGCTCCCTCCGGCTCCGCTTCTGCCGCTTTATAACGGGCAAAAGCGACATCTAATGCCAACAAAGTTCCCTGCGTCATGTCGCAGATTTGAGTGGGGCTAAATCCGCATCTCCGGACATCACGCAGCCGTTCGTCATGCCGGCGCACGGCACGCTGCCATTCTTCATATGCTGTACGCACTTTGCTATTCATGCCATTCAGTGTGCACCTGAGTCCGCCTGGATCTCAAGTGCCCTAGGGTTTACTAAGTCCCAGCATTACCGTTACGGCTCTCCTTGCGAGGTGGACTAAGGCGTACTCTTCAAAAACCGTCAAAAACAAACCACAAGCCCTGCCGCGTCAATTGAAAGCGCGTATGATACAAGTTCGTCCCTGAGGACTAACGCTCTTAGATTAAGGTTGCCCCGCGTGTTGCAGCATCTCTCATTGTCCGGTCTTTGCGCGATTGGCGCACTTCTGGCGATTCCGTCTCCCGCGGTTTGCCGGCAGCAGCAAACTGAAAATTCCGCGCCCAGTGTTGTTAGCCTGCCGCTGAGCGTGGAGCAACAAAAACTGCTGGAGCAAATAGGCCGGTATGCTGAGGACTATGTATCAAACTTGCCCAACTTCATTTGCCAGCAGGTCACGCATCAGTTTGAAGCCGGCCGGAAGCCCGAGCACTGGCGCAAGCTGGACACGCTAGGCGCCAAGCTTGTATTTGCCGACGGCCGCGAGGAACGCACCCTGGAGACGATTAACGACAAGCCTCCGTCCGCCGGCCGCATTCCGCGCCAGCCGCTCCAGACGGAAGGTGAGTTTGGGATTCTGCTTGGCAACGTATTCGGCGTAAAAACAAATGCGACGTTTATGTGGAATGGTTGGCAAACGCTGCGCGGCAAGCGCGTCGCGGTGTTCGACTATCTAGTGGACAATCAACATTCCACCCTGCGGCTCGGCCTTAGTGATTTTGTGCGCGCCGTGGTTCCGTATCGCGGTTCGATTTACGCCGACCCGGACACTGGGGCCGTTTGGCGAATCACGAGTGTCCCTTTCGACATTCCAAGCGAAATTCAAACCCGCAGTATCGCCACTGTCATTGATTATGACTCCGTGGACATCGGCGGACAGATGCATCTGCTGCCCGTCGAGGCATCGGTTACACTCGACACCGGTTCGCACAACGTTCGGAACCGGATAGAATTCCGCGAATACCGTAAGTTTGAAGCCGAATCGAAGATCACGTTCGCCCCTTCCGGCAGCGGCGCCGTCAAACAATAAAACCCGGAACTCGTTCGCCGCTGGTTTCGTAACCGGTAGCATGGAGTTTCTTTGGGCCGATATCCGCCAGGCCGCGCGCATGATGCGCAATAACCTGGCGTTCACAGCCGTAGCAGTAGCGGCGCTTGCGCTCGGCATCGGAGCGAACACCGGCATCTTCAGCGTGGTCAACAAGGTTCTGCTGCAGCCGCTGCCTTATCCGGAACCTGACCGCATCATGCAGGTGGCTCGCCAGTTTTCAAACGGCGGCATAGGCTCCTCCACTTCCATTCCGAAATATGAAGCGTGGCGGCATAACACGGTCTTCTCCAGCATGGCTCTTTATGACCAGGAAGGGCCTGGACTCAACCTGAGCACCAGCGACCGCCCGGAGCAGATCAAGGGCGTTCACATCTCAGGCGATTTCTTCAAAGTGTTTCTATCCTCGCCGATGATGGGCCGCTCGTTCACCGCCTCGGAAGATTCACCCAACGGGCCGAAAGCCGCCATCTTAAGCGAAAAGCTATGGCGTACGCGCTTTGGCTCCGATCCCGCCATCCTGCGGCGCTCCATTACACTCAACGGTGAATCTTATCCGGTGGTCGGAATCGTTTCCGCAAAATTCGATGCTCAGCCTCCCGCTGATGTGTGGATTCCGCTGCAAGCCGATCCCAACAGCACCAATCAAGGGCATTATCTCGCGACGGCCGGCCGTCTGAAGCCCGGTGTCACTCTCGCACAAGCCCGCGCGGCCATGAAGGTAAGCGGTGAAAATTTCCGCCGCGCGTATCCCAAATGGATGGATAAGAATGAGACCGTGGCGGTTACGCCGCTAGGTGATTCCATGGTCAGGGATGTGAGAGCGGCTCTGCTGATTTTGCTAGGAGCGGTCGGACTCGTACTGTTGATTGCTTGCGCAAACGTGGCCAATCTGCTGCTGGCGCGCGCTGCATCGCGGCAAAAAGAATTGGCAATCCGCGCGGCCGTCGGAGCCAGTCGCGGCCGCGTTATCCGGCAGTTGCTCACGGAAAGCGTCATGCTGGCCGGGTTGGGCGGGGTATTTGGTTTTCTGCTCGGCGTTTGGGGCGTCCGCATATTGCTGACATTGGTTCCAGGAGACATTCCACGTTTGAAAGACCCTACTCAATGGCAGAGCATATTTAGCATTGTGGATTGGCGCATTGCCGCGTTTACCATCGCCATTTCCTTGTTCACGGGCATCTTATTCGGCTTGTTCCCCGCTTTGCAAATTTCCAATCCAAATCTTTCATCAACCTTGAGAGAGGCCAGCGGCAGGTCTTCCACCAGCCGCCATCACAACCGTGTTAGAAAGCTGCTGGTGGCCAGTGAGATGGCGCTGGCATTGGTATTGCTGGCTTCAGCCGCGCTGCTGATTCGCACATTTATCGGCCTGAGCACGGCCAATATCGGTATTGATCCGCATCATGTGCTAACCATGCAAACTTCACTAGTGGGGCAGCGCTATGCGACCACCGGCAAAGTCGATGTCTTCAGCACGCAAGTACTGCGCCGGATCGAAAGCATTCCCGGAGTGGAAGCGGCGGCGATGGCAATTCAATTACCAACCCACGGCGGTATCGATCTGCCATTCGAGATTGCCGGCCGGCCACCAAAGGCAGGCGAAAGCTACAACGGTGATGAGCAGTGGCGGTCGGTTTCGCCTCACTATTTTTCGGTGTTTAAAGTCCCCACCTTGAGCGGTCGCGCGTTTACCGAAAGAGACAATGGCAGTTCGGCGCGCGTCGTCCTCATCAATCAGTCGATGGCCAAAAAATACTGGCCCAAGGAAAGCCCAATTGGGCAGGTACTCGTCATTGGAAAAGGCCTGGGCCCGCAGTTTGAAGATCTGCCAAGGCAGATTATCGGAGTAGTTGGCGACGTGCGCGAGACCAATGCGAGCGAAAAGGATTTGGCCGTGATGTACATCCCCATCAATCAGCAGCCGGAAGGTCTGACACAGCTAGCCAATTCCGTCATTCCGTTTTCCTGGTGCATTCGTTCCAACCTGGCTGGAAACTCATTAACCGCGGCCATGGTTCATGAAATTCAGGCGGTTGACGGCCAAATGCCTCTTTCCAACGTACGGACCATGGATCAGGTGCTTGCCGAAGGCACCGCCCGGCAGAATTTCAACATGCTGCTGCTGAGTGTGTTTGCCGGCATCGCGCTTGTGTTGGCGGCTATCGGCATCTATGGCTTGATGTCCTACTCCGTTGAGCAGCAGACGCCTGAATTTGGCATACGCATGGCGCTGGGCGCGGATAAAGCTGATCTGCTGCGCTTGATTATCACGCAAGGCATGAAACCCGCGCTGCTCGGCGTGGCGGCCGGATTAGTGATCGCATTCGGGGTGACGCGTCTGCTTGCTACTCTGCTCTATGACGTGAAGCCCACTGACCCGGTGAGCTTTGTTGTGGTCGCTGTCACGTTGTCGATGGTAGCTCTTTTCGCTACTTATTTGCCCGCGCGCAGGGTAGGGAAGACTGATCCTACGGTGCTGCTCAGCAAGTAGATCAGACGGCGTCTATCCTAGAGGGAGTGAGAGAACATTCTGGTGTTCGTGACCACCGGCGTCCGCAACCGCGGCCGTCCCGCCTCAGACAGGCGCCGGATGCAGCGCGTTTCCTTCGCAAAGCAGCGCCCGCTTTTTTTCGCAGAATATCCGAAGACTATGCGCGGGGCATTGAGCCGGCTCCGCTACAACCGCAACCGAAGCTTTGGCCGGACTCGGGGCTGCATGCCGCCTGGCTAGGGCACAGCACCGTGCTGCTTAAGATTGATGGATTTACGATTCTGACCGATCCGGTTTTCGGACCGCGAGTGGGTTTGCGCCTAGGACCCATGACGGTTGGGCTGAAACGCATAGTGGACGTGGCCGCACCCATCTCAGATCTTCCGCCCATCGATCTGCTTCTTCTCTCGCACGCGCACATGGACCATTTCGATTTGCCGAGTCTGCGCCGCTTGGAGAATACCGGCACGCAAGTGGTGACGGCTTCCCACACCTCTGATCTATTGAGAATCAGGCGTTACGCCCGCGTACAGGAGGTGCGTTGGGGCGAATCGGTACAATCTGGTCCTGCCACAATCTCGGCCTTTGAGGTAGCGCATTGGGGAGCGCGCGTACGCGGCGATACTTATCGCGGCTATAACGGCTACGTGATCGAAATCGGCGGCCGCAGGCTCATCTTTGGCGGCGATACGGCCTATACCGATAACTTCAAGCGCCAGCGTTCGAGCAAAGCGGTAGACCTGGCGATTATGCCGATTGGCGCGTATGACCCTTGGATTCGCGTGCATTGCAACCCGGAAGAAGCGTGGAGAATGGCCAATCACGCCGGAGCCGAGTTCGTTCTGCCCGTGCATCATCAAACATTCCAGCTCAGCCGTGAGCCGCGGTTGGAGCCGATCCACCGCATTCTGCAAGCAGCCGGCTCAGCGCCCGAGCGCGTCTGCCTGCAAAATATCGGCCAGGAATTTCATTTGTAGCTTGACTCTACGGCTTGGCCGCCACCGCCGGAGTGGACGCATCAGCATTCGAAGGGCGGCTCTCCTCTCGCGTCAAATTCAGAATGAATGGCGTGATTTGAAACGGCAATTTTTCTTTAGCGTTGGCCAACGGAACCTGCGGTGTTTTGATCAGGTGCAGTTGATTCGACCAGGGATCCATCCGGACGCGGGCGCCCAGCGGCAAAGCGGCAATCTGCGTTTTATCGTCCACTTTTAATTCCGGCGCCTTCTCCATCAATCCCGCTAGCCGCAGATCCTGATGCGTATCGGCCATTTTATTTCCTAACAGCGGGCGGATGAGATGCGGAAGGTCATCGCTCCTGCTGGAGAGCATGCGGAGAAACAGTCCGATCTTCGACACTTGGTCTTTGTACGGGGAATTCTGCAATAGTTGAATCGCCTTTTCGTCGGCCGCTTTCTCCTCCTCCTGGGTGCGCTGCACGCGCAAATCCTTCAACGTGTCCGGATCGTCAAACAGAAGGCGGTCTTCGAATGCATACTTGGTATTCATGGAATGGCCTAGCACCACGTGCGCCATTTCATGCGCCAGCACGCCCGCCAAACAAGCTTCATCCGGTAATACGTCGATCAGCCCGCGGCTGATCAGGATGGTGTGATTGACCGCCACCGATTCAAGCGGAGTAGTTAAGAGAACGCGCGCTTTGATCTGCGGATCCACGGCGACGTTATTTGTCACCGCCAAGTTATTCAATACGGTATCGAGCACCTGGTCCACTTCGCCGCTCGGCGCAATCAGTCCAGCCCTTTGCAAGCGGTCTATGACATTGCCGGCTGCTTGCTCTTCCCACAAGCGGTATGACTGAACAGGCGAATTCACGGCCGCGGTATCGCTTTCATCTTTCACACCGGGCGTTTCGATGGTCAAGTTGGTGAAAGCCTCATCGGCCTTTTCCTTCGCCCGCTCATAGCCCCAGAGCCTGGTCTGCGCCCGGAAAGCCGGGGCCGCCCACGGACCCATATGGGAGCCTTCATCCTGCGAATAAATAAACGCGGGGAGCCAGAGTCCGCCGGCATTGATACGCCAGGAATCGAAGTGGCCGTAGTCATGCGATTGACCGGAATCGTAGGTTCCGTTGAAGCGCACAATATTGTAATCGCGGTCCTCAATCCAGATTCGTCCCGAGAAGCGCCGTTTCTTTTGTTCAGGAAGCGGCTGCACATCCACCACAACGCAGCGCACCTCTCCCAGGAATTCCCGCCGGACGTACTCAAAATGGTAATGTGAGCGGTCCAAGTCCGTTGCATTCATGAACATTTCATCCGCGAATCCACGCTGATTAAATTGCGTGGTGACCAGCGAATTAAAAAGGTGCGGGACCTGTTTGGTGCGCGATGTCGGAATAAACGACTTGTCGACGATTCCTTTTTTCAGGTCGAGTTCGCCGAGGAAATAGGAGTCGTTTTTTGGAACAGACCCCAGATCTTTGTCTTTCCTCATCTGCTGAACGTAGGTCTCAATCACCGGCTGCCGGTCTTGCAGTTTTTTGATGAGCGCGCGCTCGTTTTCAATGGCGCGGTTCAGGGCCTCGTCAAAATTATGCGCCGGTTGCGCGTCAACTGGACGCACGGCGATAAAGGCGGCCGCTAAAAGTAAATAGATGATTGGCTTTAACTTGTCAGTTTTGATAAGCAACATTTGTGGACCGCTCTCTTTTCCTTAGGTGAGCTCGAAGGTGATGTCGATGGTAGCGTCGGTATCGACAGGTACTCCTCCGCGCGTGGCGGGCTTGAAACGCACCTGCCTGGCGGCTTGCTCAGCCGCTTCGTCAAGTCCATGGCCCAACCCATGTACTACGCGTACCACGCGGATGGAACCGGTCGCAAGAAATACCACTTCAAGCGAAACGTGGCCTTCTATTCTCAAGCTCCGCGCTTCAGTTGTGTAGGCTGGCCGCGGTTTGGATAATACTTCAACCGGCCTAAGGGCCTGCGCGGCGTTGGAGTCCACGGTTTTCTTGTGAGCCTGCGCGGCTTCATCAAAACCGGCTGATTTCACCGCGCCGCTGACATGGGTGTTGCCCGCAACAGTAGCGCTGCCGAACGCACCCTCCTTTACCGCGGCTTGGTTATGCCCGCTATTCGCGCCGCTTCCACTGGCTTCGTCGAACGCGCCCACCTTGGCGGGCGCGAGTCCCGGTTTGGCGTTTGCTGCTGATGGCGGATCCCCGAATCCGCCCACAACCAACTTAGCCGGGGGCGTGTTTTTCGCTACATCGACGCTTTGCTGAAAAACGCCAGTCTGCACTGGCGGCTCCGGAGCAGCCGGCAGTTCGGGCTTCAGCTCGACGGGTGGAGGGATGCGAGGTACATCTTTAATTTCCGGAGACGCCGCGATGACTGCTGGCTTGGCAGGCACGGGCTTGGGCGCAGCCACCTCCAATGCTTTCGGCGGAAGAGGCGTTGGTTTGGGTATGAGAGGCGCAACCGGCGCCCGCGTGTGTATAGGAACCGGAGGCGTGATCTTCGCCTTGTACTCCGATAAAATTGGCGCCACCAGCATAATCTTTTCGGTTGGCCTTCGAACTGGCTGGATCACGGGAATTGTGATGGTTAGTGCCAACAAAATAAGGACGCAGTGGACAGCGATGCTCCCAAGGTAGCTGCGCCATGACCTATCGGATCTACCGGACGTAGCCGATTGGAAAATGCTTTGAGTGGAAATACTCCCCATCTCACCCTTTTCTCGATACGTTTAAATTGAATTCGGCCATGGTAATCCTTACATTGAGGATATCGAAAACATTCCCGTCAGTGGTCAGGTTCACAGAACATTAACGTTTGGAGAATAAGCCGGCCACACAGATTTGCCCTAGCAAATGGATACCCGGTCCTTGGACGTCAATTTCACCCCAAATTGCTTCATTTGTATCGCATGCGGCCTGCTACTGTATACTGTAATAGTTTCTGCGCAGGCTGCTGGAGTGGCGGAATTGGCAGACGCACGGGACTCAAAATCCCGCGTCCTTCACTGGGCTTGTCGGTTCGACCCCGACCTCCAGTACCAACCTAAGTATCAATAGGGTCGGGCCTGCGGCGGAAACTGAGCGCTTCATTTTGGGATCACGTGCTATCCCTGTAGCATGCGCAAATTGCTTCCCGTATCAATATTGATGGGTCTACTAGGACTTGGCGTTCTAAGCCAGGCACAGACAGTTAGCGGCATCGATCTCAACGCGATCGACAAAACGGTCGATCCCTGCCAGAACTTCTATCAATATGCTTGCGGCAGTTGGATGAAAGCGAATCCGATTCCGCCTCAATATGCGCGCTGGGGCCGTTTTAACGAATTAGCGGATCACAATCAGCAGGTACTGCACGAAATACTGGAAGATTCCGCCAAGCATCAGGACCGTTCGCCGGTCGATCAGAAAATTGGCGCGTTTTATGCGTCGTGCATGAATGAAGCGGCCATCGACGCGGCGGGTGACCAACCGGTTCAACCGGAGCTGAAACGCATCTTAGCTTTGAAAGACAAATCGGAGTTGGCGGCGGAAGTAGCGCGCTTGCATAATCAGGGCGTGCCGGTCTTTTTCCGGTTTGGCGCGACGCCCGATTTCGACCATTCCACGGTGACGATCGCCGATATCGACCAAGCTGGTTTGGGATTGCCCGACAAGAGCTATTACTCCGGCGCGAAGGACGAGGAGATGCGCAAGAAATATGTGGCGCACATCTCGCGAATTTTTCAGCTGACCGGCAATTCGCAGACCGACGCGGATGCCAAAGCGAAAGCCGTAATGACGCTGGAAACGGCGTTGGCGGAAGCCTCGCTCGACCGTACGGCGCGGCGCAATCCTCACCTAACGCATCACCGCATGTCCGTTACTGAGTTAGAAGCGCTCGCTCCAGAATTCAATTTCAAACAATATTTCCAGGACCGGCATGCGCCGGGGTTTGACTCTTTGAATGTGAGCGTCCCGGACTTTTTGAAAGCGCTACAGGGACAGTTGACCGCCGCGAATTTGGATGACCTGAAAAGCTATCTGGCCTGGCATTACGTCTCGGCTTATGCGTCCGAATTGAGTAAGCCCTTTGTGGACGCCAATTTTGATTTCTATCAGCGGACGCTTACCGGTGCCAAAGAATTGCAGCCGCGCTGGAAACGTTGTGCGCAGACGGTGGATGGAAGACTGGGAGATGCGCTCGGCCGGAAATATGTGGAGAAGGCGTTTGCCGGACAGTCGAAAGAAAAGACGCAGGAGTTAGTCGGTGTCATTGAAAAGCAAATGGCGGCGGATATCGATTCACTTGCGTGGATGAGCAGCGCAACCAAACAGCAGGCGCTGGCGAAGTTGAAGGGTGTCACGAATAAGATCGGCTATCCGGAGAAGTGGAAAGATTACGCGAGTGTGCGGGTGACGGACGCCAATTTGGTTGCCAATGTGCGGGACACCGGCGAATATGAAATCCGGCGGCGGCTGGAAAAGATAGGCAAGCCGGTAGACCGCGCGGAATTCAATATGACGCCGCCCACCGTTAACGCGTATTACAGTCCTCAGGAAAACAACATCAACTTCCCGGCTGGCATTCTGCAGCCGCCCTTCTATAACCACAAGGCTGATATGGCGGTCAATTTCGGCGGCATCGGCGCGGTGATCGGGCATGAATTGACCCACGGGTTCGACGACCAAGGGCGCCAGTTCGATGCGGATGGGAACCTGCGCGATTGGTGGAGCCAACAAGACGCGGCGGAATTTAAGAAGCGCGTGGATTGCATTGCGGAGGAATATTCGAAGTTCAGCCCGGTGGAAGGCGCGACTATTAATGGGCGGCTCACGCTGGGCGAAAACGGCGCGGATAATGCGGGCATCCGGCTGGCGTTTATGGCGCTGATGGGCGGACTCGAAAATGGCTCCGTCAATGGCGGCAAGCTGGATGGCTATACGCCACAGCAACGCTTCTTCCTGGGTTACGCCCAAATTTGGTGCGCCAATCAACGGCCTGAATCTTTGCGGAACAGCGTCCGGACCGATCCGCATTCGCCGGGGGAATTTCGCGTCGCCGGAGTGGTGCAAAATATGCCGGAATTCGCCTCGGCCTTCAGTTGTTCGGCCGGACAGCCGATGGTTTCCGCAAATGCCTGCCGCGTCTGGTGACCAACTGACTAAACTAAGGAAATGACTTCTCACAAGTTTGTGGCCAGTCTGGTATTCAGCGTTCTGGTAGTGGGGATCGCCTTGGGCCAGGCAACGGATCATCAACCCCGATCGCAAAGCGGTGTGGATGTGGGCAGCATTGATAAGACGGCCGACCCGTGCAACGACTTTTATCAGTACGCGTGCGGGGCTTGGATGACGAAGAACCAAATCCCTTCGGATGAAAGCAGTTGGGGCCGTTTCAATGAGCTATTCGAACGTAATCAGAACGTTCTGCGCGGTATATTGGAAGACTCGGCGAAGAACCCGAGCCGTTCCGCCATTGACCAGCAGATCGGTGGTTTTTACGGGTCCTGCCTGAATGAGACTGCGATTGAGCAGCGCGGCGCGGCTCCGCTGAAGCCGGAGTTGGACCGCATCGCCGCTATTAAAGACCAGCGCGGACTGTTAGCGGAAGTCGCACGGCTGCATGATCTGCAAGTAAACGTGCTGTTCAGTTTCGCGCCGATGCCCGATCCTAAGAACGCGGCGCAAACGATAGCGGGTTTGGACCAAGACGGGCTAGGGCTTCCGGAGAAAGATTTTTATTTCCGGACGGATAAGAAATCAGAGGAAATTCGGCAGAAGTATGTAGCGCATATCGCCAAAATGTTCGAGCTTCTAGGCACTGCACCTGCAGCCGCCCAGAAGAAGGCGACTGCCATTATGACGATTGAGACCAGCCTCGCGAAGGCGTCTTTGGATGTAACTACGCGCCGCGATCCGGTGAAGCTGGTGCATTCCATGTCCAAGCAGCAGTTGGCGGGGCTGAGTCCGAATTTTCGCTATGACGATTACTTTGCCGAAATGAAGTCTCCAGTGTTTTCCACCTTGAATGTGGCGGTGCCCGATTTCGTGAAGGCAATGAGCGCGCTACTAGCGAACCAAAAAATGGCGGACCTGCGGGATTATTTGGCTTGGCATTACGTGTCCGCGAGCGCGCGGCTGCTTCCCAAAGCTTTTGACGAGGAGAATTTTAATTTTTTCCGCCGCACGTTAACCGGCGTGGAGACACAGCGGCCGCGTTGGAAGCGCTGTGTTGCGGCTACCGACGGCGAACTAGGTGAAGCATTGGGCCGCAAGTATGTAGATAAAACGTTCGGCGCGGAGGGCAAG
The DNA here is from genome assembly GCA_036488895.1 of Bryobacteraceae bacterium. Classification (GTDB taxonomy): domain Bacteria; phylum Acidobacteriota; class Terriglobia; order Bryobacterales; family Bryobacteraceae; genus Bog-105. The sequence goes on from DASXGT010000087.1 coordinate 24,259, forward strand.
GAACGGACTTTGGAAATGGTCCATGAGATTGAGCGCCAAATGGGGATTGAGATTGAGGCACTGAATTGGATGAGCCCCGCCACCAAGAAAGAAGCACTCGTGAAACTGCACGCGGTGACCAATAAGATTGGCTATCCGGATCAATGGCGCGACTATTCAAGCGTGACGATTAAGGCGGACGACTATTTTGGGAATTGGTATCGAGCTAATCAATTTGAGAGCAGACGCCAGACAGCCAAAATCGGCAAACCGGTAGACCGGAAGGAGTGGGAAATGACGCCGCCCACGGTGAACGCGTATTACGATCCTACGCAGAACAATATCAATTTTCCGGCGGGCATTCTGCAGCCGCCATTTTACTCGAACCAGGCGGGTGATCCGGTGAACTATGGCGCGATCGGCTCGGTGATCGGGCATGAACTCACACATGGGTTCGACGACCAGGGGCGCCAATACGATGCTAACGGCAATTTGAAAGATTGGTGGCAGAAAAGCGATGCCGACCAGTTCAACAAATTGTCGGAGTGCTTTGTCAATGAATATGGCGGCTTCAGCCCGGTTTCGGGAGTCGAGTTAAACGGTAAGTTGACGCTGGGTGAGAATTCGGCTGATAACGGAGGAATTCGGCTCGCCTATCTGGCGCTACTGGACGACTTGGCGAAGAAAAGCGTGCCGCTGTCACAGAAAGTCGACGGTTATACCCAGGAGCAGCAGTTTTTCTTGGGCTCTGCACAGGAGTGGTGCGAGAAGCTGCGGCCTGAGACGGCGCGTCTTTATGCCCAAACCGATCCGCATTCGCCGGGCAAGTTCCGGGTAGACGGCGTGGTACAGAATATGCCGGAATTCAGCCACGCCTTTAGCTGCAAAGCCGGCGATAAAATGTTCGCGGCTAAAGGTTGCCGCGTCTGGTAAGTAGAAATATGACTCAAGAAACAGTCGAAGGTCTTGCCAGCAGCCCGTTGCTGGCAGAGCAGTTCCCCATACAATTTGTGGAAGTCAAGGCCGCTCAGGTAGAACCTGTGACGCAACTGCTACTGGAGCAGATGAATCAGCGGTTGGCGGACCTGGGCGGTTCCCAAACGCCGCGCACCTATTCAAGCGTTGTGTTGGAGCTGGATCAGATGACCGAACCGCTCGATTTCGCCATGGCGGTTGTGCGTCATTTGGAATCGGTGGTGACCACTCCGGAATTGCGCGCGGCGTATAACGCGATCCAGGAGCCGGTGAGCATGTTCTACACTTCCGTTCCGCTGAACGCCGCCGTGTGGGCCGCGGTGAAGCAGGTGCAGGAAAGCACTGATCCGGCCACGCTCGAACCGGTGCACCGGCGTTTGTTAAAAAAAACCGTCAGTGGATTCCGGCGGGCGGGCGCCGATCTGGATGCGGCAGGTAAAAAGAAGCTGGAAGAATTAGATGTGGCGCTGACAAAGGCCACCACCAAGTTTTCGGAAAATGTTCTGGATGCGACGAACGCATTTGAGCTGCTGATCAGCGAAGAAAACAAGCTGGCTGGCCTGCCGGAATCGGCGCGCATGGCCGCGCGGGAAAGCGCGAAATCGAAGGGCAGGGAAGGCTGGCGTCTGACTTTGCAGGCCCCTAGCCTCACGGCCGCTTTGACTTACCTGGATGATCGCGATATCCGGCGGGATTTGTGGCGGGCCTCAAACCGGCGTGCTACGAACGGTGAATATGATAACCGCGCGCTGATTACGGAAATTCTGCGGCTGCGCCGGGAAAAAGCGGAGTTGTTGGGCTATCGCGATTTTGCGGACCTGGTGCTGGAAGAGCGCATGGCGCACACCGGCGCGCATGCGCAAGAGTTTTTGGAGGACCTCAAGCAAAAGACGCAGCCGTTTTTTACGCAGGAAAACGAAAGCCTGCAGGCCATGGGCAAGCAACTGGGGTACGAAGCTATTGAACCGTGGGACGTCGCCTATATTGCCGAAAAGCAGCGCTTGGCGCTTTACAATTTTGATGAAGAGGAGCTGCGCCCTTACTTTGAGCTCGAGCGCGTGGTGGCAGGGATGTTCGATATCTTTAGCCGCGTGTTTGGGATTGAAATGAAAGAGGACGCGAGCGTTCCGGGCTGGGATCCGGCGGTCAAGTACTACAGCGTGACGGATACAGCCTCGGGCAAGCTGCTGGGCGGCTTCTACAGCGATTGGTTTCCACGTGAAAACAAGCGTGGCGGCGCCTGGATGGACGCGCTGATCACCGGCAACCCGGCCGCGGGCAAACCGCACCTGGGTTTAATTTGCGGGAATTTGACGCCTCCGGTGGAAGGCACGCCGTCGCTATTAACGCATCGCGAAGTGGAAACCATTTTCCATGAATTCGGCCACTTGTTGCACCACACGCTGAGCCTGGTTCCCGTGCGCACTTTAGGTGGCACTAACGTTCCTTGGGATTTTGTGGAATTGCCCTCTCAGATCATGGAAAACTGGTGCCAGGATCAAGAAGCGTTAAATCTTTTCGCGCGTCATTATCAGACCGGCGCGGCAATTCCCGATGATCTGTTCAACAAGATGAAGCGCGCCCGCACATTCCGCGGCGCTAACGCGCAGATGCGGCAATTGGGTTTTAGCCTGGTGGATTTGAAGCTGCACCGGGAATTCGATACCCAAAGCGGCGCGGATGTGATGGCCTATGCGCGGAACATTCTGGCGGAGTTTGCAGTTACGCCGCTGCCTTCCGACTATGGCATGATCGCCAGCTTCACTCACTTATTTTCCAGCCCCGTGGCATATGGCGCGGGCTATTATTCGTACAAGTGGGCGGAGGTGCTGGACGCCGATGCGTTCACGCGTTTCCGGCGCGAAGGAATCTTCAATGCCAAGACAGGCGCTGAGTTTCGACAGCATATTCTGGAGCGCGGCGATAGCGAAGATCCCGCCGCGCTGTATCGCAGTTTCATGGGCCGGGATCCGGATGCGAACGCGCTGCTGGAACGCCTGGGCCTATTGACGGCGCATTAAAAGTCAGAGACGCGCCTTATGGAATTGTTGCCAAATCCGCCAGACTTACAACTGGCCGAGGCACTCGCCGAAAACGAACGGCTGAAAAGCGAACTGGCGAAAGCGGCTGGTTCCGGCGAAGAAGCGCTGCAACACTTTATCTACGCGGCCAGCCATGATCTGCAGGAGCCGCTGCGCATGGTCTTAACGTACGCACAGCTTCTGCAGCGTCAGTTTCCGGACGACGAGCGCGCACAGGAATTCACTTCGTTCATCATTAGCGGCGTGGGGCGCATGAACGGCTTGATTCAGAACCTATTGGTGTACTCGCGCGTGGGCACGTCCAAGCGCCGTTCCGCTGTCAACCTCAATGCCTGTCTTCAATGGGCTTTGCTGAAGCTAGCGCCGGCAATCAAAGAATCGGGTGCGGCGATCACGCATGATGAATTGCCCGAAGTGCAAGCCGATGAGACCGAGATGGCGCAGGTGTTCGAAAATCTAATCGGCAATGCGCTTAAGTTTAGAGATACGAATTCACCGCATATTCATATCTCGGCGGAGGAGGGAAGCGGCGAGTGGATTCTTTCTGTCCGTGACAACGGGACGGGTGTCGACCCGCGTTTTCTGGAGCAGGTGCTGCTGCCATTTAAACGGCTGCATGGCAAAGGCGTCCCCGGCAGCGGTTTAGGTTTGGCCATTTGCGATAAGGTGGTCCGCTCGCATGCTGGACGGATCTGGGTGGAAAGCGACGGACAGCAGGGAACTAGCGTGCATTTCACAATTGCGATGTAAGCGCAGGCGGTGGTTTGTGTACCCGCTGGTGGTTTTCAACCATGCGCCAATTCTTCTTGACAATCGCAATCCGCTGATAATAAATGACTTTGTAATTGGCAAGCAGCGTGTAATGAAGATTAGCGGCAAGATATGCGCCGGAGTCTTATTTCAGTGCTAATTACGACGTGCCTGGCGGCATCGGTGGCTTCCACTGGTTTCGCACAGTTCACGCCTTATCCGGCTGCCACCCCCCAGGCACAGCAGTATCCGCCGCCTCAATCGAGCGCACTTGAAAATTTGAACGATCCGGAAGACCGGCAGCATGGCGTGGCGCGCGTCAGCATCGCGCAAGGGGATGTAAACGTGAAGCGCGGCGATACTGCGCAACTGGATGCAGTGGTAGTGAATGCGCCGCTGATGACCCATGATCATTTGCAGACGTCACCCGGTTCACGCGCGGAAATCACGTTGGACGCTGTTAATTTTATACGCCTGGCGCCGAATACCGATATTGGCTTTGCCGATCTGCAGTATCACCGTTATCAAGCGCAGCTTGGCGTGGGAACAATTGTGCTGCGCGTCATCGGCAATTCAAGTTCGCAGGTAGAAGTGGATACGCCCAGCATCGCGCTGCGTCCGTTGGGACCAGGCGAGTACCGCATTTCGGTTTTCGATAACGGGACATCGCAAGTGACTGTTCGTTCCGGCCGGATAGAGATGTCGGGTCCTAGCGGATCGCAGACGGTGGAGGCCGGGCAAAGCTTGCTGGTGCGGGGTGATTTCGCCAATCCGGAGTACCAGGCCGGCGCCGAAATTGCGCGCGATCAATTTGATGATTGGAGTGCCTCGCGGGATAACGAACTGCTAGCGTCCCAAAGCTACCATTACGTCAGCCCGGACATTACGGGAGCGCAGGATTTGGATGCGAACGGGACCTGGGTGTCTTCTCAATATGGGCAGGCTTGGGAGCCGCAAGGGGTGCCGGCCGATTGGGCGCCTTACAGCGACGGGCAATGGGCGTACACGGGCTATTACGGTTGGACATGGATTGATAACGCGCGTTGGGGTTGGGCGCCGTATCACTATGGACGTTGGTTTATGAACGGCTCGCGTTGGTGCTGGTGGCCGGGCGCGCGCACAAGCGCTTATCTTTGGAGTCCGGCGCTGGTCGGTTTCTTTGGTTTTGGCACGGGCGGTTTGGGCTGGGCAGCGCTGGCACCCTTCGAACTCGGTTTTTCGTGGTGGGGCCGCGGACTGGGGCATGGGGGATTCGGCTATGGCTACGGGTTCAATCGTGGCGCAGGTTTTTACCGCAATGCTGGATTTCGGGGCGGCGCCATAACGGCGAGTTTCGGCGCTTTCGGCGGACCGAATCAGCGTTTCCATGCGGCGACGCGGGCGCAACTGGCTGGTGCGAGCGTATTCCGTGGGCGGCTTCCGGTTTCGCCTAGCCAAGGCGCGTATCGGTTCTCCAACCGGGCGGCGGTGGTAAACCCCCGGCTATCAGGAGGCGCAAATCGCCAATTTTTCAATCGCCAAATGGCAGGCGCAGGTGCATCCCGGAATGGGAATGGAGCGGGTGGCTTCCGCAGTGCACCGCCAGCGAGCAGCAGCGGTAGCGGCTGGCAGCGTTTTGGTTCGCCTGGAAACTCGAATTCGATGCGGTCAGGTTTCGCGGGGTCCGCTGCGGAGCGAAGCGGCTGGCACAGCTTTGGCCAGCCCCAATTAGGTTCGCAGGGTAATCGCGGAAGCGTGCCGAATTCAAATTATCAGCGCCAAGGCGGCAGCTTCGGACGGCAAAGTGCGCCGCGTTATAACGCTCCGTCAGGGCAATCTCATTACGGCGGCGCTCCGCCAGCGCAACATTACAGCGCCCCGGCGCAGCCGCACTACAGTGCTCCGCAGTCCCATAGCGGTGGAGGAGGCGGTGGTGGTTCGCACGGTGGCGGGGGCGGAAGCTCCCATGGTGGCGGAGGCGGTGGCCACCGAGGCCGTTAGCTTTTAGAGTTTTACTTTTTCCCTCAGCCGTTTCAGTTCAGTGACATGAACTGGAACGGCATTTTTTTGCTCAGGTCCATCATTAGCTGTAGTTTACATAATACCTGTTATCGGTCATTAATCTGATCCGAATTGAAGATGCGACGATTGGGTGGAACCCATCTAAAGAATGACAAGGCGATCACTGATTCTCTCCGCGCCGCTGGCCATTCCAGGCTTTAGCCTTGCCTCGCCCCAAACGCCGCCAGCCCCCTACGGTGCGCTTCCTTCTGACTCACAGGTTCGATGGAGCCAACTCGAGTTTTACAATTTTCTGCACTTCACGGTCAATACGTTCACGGATCGCGAATGGGGTAACGGCGATGAAGATCCATCGATTTTTAATCCGAGCGCCTTCGATGCCGATGCGATTTGCGAGGTGCTGAAGGCCGCTGGAAGCCGGGGTGTCATCCTCACCTGCAAACATCACGATGGCTTCTGCCTGTGGCCCACGAAGACAACCGATCATTGCATTCGCTTCAGCCCCTACCGCAACGGCAAGGGCGACATCGTCAAGGAGTTGTCCGAGGCCGCGCAACGCCAGGGGTTGAAATTCGGCGTTTATCTTTCGCCATGGGACCGTAATCAAGCCACATACGGCACACCGCGATACATCGAAGTCTACCGCCAACAACTACGCGAACTCCTGACCGGTTATGGCGAACTTTTTGAGATCTGGCACGACGGCGCTAACGGCGGCAGCGGCTATTACGGCGGAGCGAAGGAAACGCGCAAGATCGACAAAGCTCACTATTACGACTGGGCAAACACCTGGGCTCTTGAGCGCCAACTGCAGCCAACCGCCGTTCGATTCAGCGACGTTGGCCCCGACGTGCGCTGGGTTGGCAATGAAAAAGGGATTGCCAGTGAAACTTGCTGGCAGACGTTTACTCCGGTCTCGCAAAGCGGCGGCTCGGCGGTTCCGGGCGACGTAATTGAAAGAGAATCCAATAGCGGCACGCGCGACGGAAAATACTGGATGCCAGCTGAATGCGACGTTTCTATTCGTCCCGGTTGGTTCTGGCACGCCGCTGAAAACGCGAAGGTAAAAACACCGCGCGAGCTATTCGATCTTTACTGCATCTCCGCGGGTCGTGGCGCCAGCTTTTTATTAAATGTTCCACCAGACCGGCGTGGGCTCATCAACGAAGTAGACGCCCAGTCGCTGAGAGGGTTCGGCAAACTCATGTCAGCCGCCTTCGCCGTCAATCTTGCCAAGACAGCCGAAGTCAAAGCTTCAAACGTGCGCGGGAAGAACTTGGCTTATGCCGCGCACAATCTGGTCGATGGCAATCGCGAAAGCTATTGGGCCACCGATGACGGCATCACGACACCGGAGGTCACACTCACGTTTGCGCTGCCTGTCTCATTCAATCTGATTTGCGTGCGGGAAAATATCCGCCTTGGCCAACGCATCGACGCGTTCGAACTCGACTGTTGGGATCACGGTCAATGGACGCGTTTTGCGGGAGCAACCAGCATTGGCTCGTGCCGGATTTTGCGCCTGCCCGAGCGGATTCACACTGATCGCATCCGGCTACGGGTTACAGCCGCAGCCGCGTGCCCCGCCCTATCCGAACTGTCCGTTTTTGATGCGCCGGCGTAAGCACGGCTCCTACCGCGCAAACGTATTGCACGAAGAAATTTGACCGGAGTCAAGCCCGCGCTTGAACCACATGGTCCGCTGCGCCGCGCTGCCGTGGGTAAATGTTTCGGGACTCACGCTGCCTCTCGACATCTTTTGAATCCGGTCATCGCCCACCGATGCAGCCGCACTTAACGCATCCGCTACATCGCTCGCGTTGATGATCTTTCGTTGTTGCGTGGAATTTCCCCAGACACCGGCGAAACAATCGGCCTGCAACTCCAGACGGACTGACAAAGCATTGGCTTGATTCGGCCGTTGTTCCTGCAAAGCGCGAACTTTGGGCTCAATGCCCAAAATCTTTTGGACGTGGTGGCCAATCTCATGCGCCACTACGTAAGCCTGCGCAAACTCGCCGTCCGACCCGCCGAAGCGCCTTTTCAACTCTTGAAAGAATCCCAGATCCAGGTACACCTTTTCGTCTCCAGGGCAGTAAAAGGGTCCAGTAGCGTCTTGCGCGGTACCGCAGGCTGAGGGATAGGCGTTGCGATACAACAGCAGGCGCGCGTGGCGATAATTAGCGCCCGCTTCCTGAGGTAGAATCTGGTCCCAATTGCGTTGCACGTCGTCCAGCACGAACGACATGAACTGCACTTGCGGGCGCTCCTGCTGGTCCAGTTGCTCATTACGAGGCGACTGGGTTCGCGACATGGGCGCTTGTGAGCCGCCGGTGTTCACACCGCTGCCGGAAAATAAAGTAAAGAAATTCTGATGGAAGATCAAACTCAAGAGCCCGACCACGAGAACGCCGCCGATTCCTAAGTGCCCGAAACCGAATCCTCCAAACGAAGGTCCGTCTCCGCCGCCGCTGTCATCGCGGCGATCTTCGATGTCCTGACTCGTTCCTCCAGGGGTCCATTCCATTTCTCTAGTCTTGCAAACTTTTCGTTTCCGCGAGCAGCGCCAGAATCTCTTTGCTGTGGCCGGCCGCTTCGACGCCCGTCCAGACGTGGGCGATCTTACCGTCCGGATCAATTAAAAAGGTATTCCGCGTGGCCACTTTGAAACCAAGGATGCTGCGCATGGACCCGTATTGCGGGGCAACTTTCTTCCCGGCGTCGGACAACAATTTAAACGTGAGTCCATGTTTCGTGCTAAAGCTAAGATGGCTACCGGTAGAATCCAGACTGACGCCAAGAACTACGGCATTGAACTGCTTATACTTGCTTAAGTCCTTTTCAAAGTTGCGCGCTTCAAGTGTGCAGCCAGGTGTGTTGTCCTTCGGATAAAAATAGAGGACCACCCAGCGCCCGCGAAAATCTGTCAAGCTGACGGCGCTCCCGTCCTGCGATGGGAGAACGAATTCCGGAGCCGGTTCGCCGGCCGCTGGTATGGGCGAGTGCATTACATCCTCTTCCCGGTACGCTATCACAAGATTCACGAGGTGCGGAGTTGACGAGGAAGCGCTACAATTTCCTTAAAGATTCCCTAAGAAGGGGAACGTTCTATACGTACTAAAGCTTTACGGAATGATGATTCGGCGGCACTGTAGAATGGACAGTTTGGCCAGGAAATTCAGGTCTATTTACACGTTTAGGCGCCAGGGAGACATCTAAACTCATGTGTCCGCGTTGCCATTCCACTGAGGTCAGCCGCTCTCGTACGCATAAGATCCAAGACGGATTTATGCGTTGGATGGGGATGTGGGCTTATCGCTGTCGCGAATGCAACAAGCGGTTTTATTTGCCCGCCAAAATAGATAATAAAATACGCCGTGACCGGGCTTGGCGTGAATCAGTGGACAAAGCACAGGAAAGGCCCGCCGCGCCGGCCGAAGACGCCGCACCCACCATAGATCCGGCTGCTTGAATTAGAAAATCCCTCGAAAAAGGGCGCCTCCTGTATAATTTTGTCATGTTACAGGCTACTGAGAAGATCTGGTTTAATGGTCGGCTGATCGCATGGGATGACGCAAAAATTCACGTCCTTTCGCACGTGGTCAGCTACGGCAGCTCGGTCTTCGAGGGAGTCCGCTGCTACGAGACGAAACGAGGTCCGGCGATTTTCCGGGCGCGGGAACACGCCAGGCGGCTGCTGGATTCCGCCAAGATTTATCGCATGGACGTGCCGTTTACCCTTGATCAATTGACTACGGCAATGGTGGACATCATTCGCGAGAATGGCCTGAAAGCCGGCTACATCCGGCCCATCGTGCTGCGTGGATACGGAGATGTCGGGGTGCTACCCGGCAGTAACCCGGTGGACACCTACATGGCTTGCTTTCCATGGGGACGGTATCTGGGTGAAGCAGGCATGAGCGAAGGCGTGGACGTGTGCATTTCATCCTGGAACCGCATCGCTCCGAATACGCTGCCGGCGTTGGCCAAGGCCGGCGCCAATTATATGAACTCGCAATTGATCCGGATGGAAGCGTCCATCAATGGTTATGCGGAAGGCATCGCATTGGATGAAGCCGGCTATGTTAGCGAAGGGTCGGGCGAGAATTTGTTTCTGGTGCGCGACGGCAAGCTGCTGACGCCGCCGCTGGGCGCTTCGGTTTTGCCGGGAATCACGCGTGACACGGTTGTGAAGATCGCGGGCCAACTGGGTATTCCGGTAGCGGAGACGATTATTCCGCGTGAACTGCTCTACATTGCGGACGAAGTGTTCTTTACGGGCACCGCAGTAGAGGTGACGCCGATCCGCTCCGTGGATCGCATTAAGGTTGGGGAAGGCCGTCGCGGACCGGTTACCGAACAGATTCAACGGCGCTTCTTCGATATCGTTGATGGCGCCGCGCCAGACGAATTTGGCTGGCTGACACCGGTGCCCGGTGTGCGCGAATCAGTTGTGGCATAAAGCGCCCGCGCCGCTGTTTCCGTTTAAACGACGTACGGGGCACAAACCGTTTCGAGCCAGCCAGTGGAGTTCCGGCGAAACCGATTTATGCCCCGCGGGTTGAGCGTGGCGCACTGCGCTTGACGTTAGCGCTATGCAACCAGCCCAATGTAGATTCTGATAGCCCGGACGCGAACACCTAGCCGGCAGCCACCTCCCCCGAGATTACCTGCCGATCAGGCACTCGCGCCGGATCTTTTTAATTTGTACCTCGGATTCGTTCACGGCGCCAGCGTTATGGAATCGCAAAAAGACCTTTTCAACACGTTTGATCTACTGGAATCAATGGCAGTTACCAGCAAGGCTCTGTGTGTAAATTGTGAAAAAAACAAGGATGGGCAATTATGTTTGAATCAACGAACACTGGAAACTCTGTAGTTGGACGTAGTCCGCGCGATTCCTCCGTTCTGCGGGTGGAGTTTTCAGGAACAACGATCACAGCCGTTGACGAGTTGATTCATCCGCCGGCGATAGATGAATTGATTGCACCCGGATTTATCGATCTGCAAGTGAACGGCTTTGCGGGAGTGGATTACAACGATCCAAACGTGGATCACGATCGGATCGCGCAATCGATCCAGGTGATGTTCACGACCGGAGTCACGCGTTTCTTTCCCACCTTGATTACCGGATCGGAAGCGCGCATCACAGGCGCGGTTCGCAATCTGGCTGCCGCAAAGCGCCGTTTTGAGGATGCAGGAATGCCGGAAGCGCAAGCCATGTTTGGGTTCCATGTGGAGGGCCCGCATCTTTCGCCGGAAGACGGACCACGCGGCGCGCATCCGCTGGAGCATATTCGCCCACCGGATTTTGAAGAATTCGAACGCTGGCAGGCGGCTGCGGATGGAAACATTCGGCTGGTCACCATCTCGCCGGAGTGGGAGCAAACGCCCGCCTATATTCGGTCGCTGATTCGCAACGGCGTGGTGGCCAGCATCGGCCATACGAAGGCTACCAGCGATCAGATTCAAGCGGCCGTGGATGCGGGCGCCACTATGTCCACGCATTTGGGCAATGCCGCGCACGCGACGCTACACAAGACGCAGAACTATATTTGGGATCAACTGGCGCAGGACCGCTTGACGGCCAGTTTCATTGTCGACGGCATTCATATTCCACCCGCTTTTTTTAAAACCGCAGTGCGCGGCAAAGGAGTGGAACGTTCCGTGCTAGTGACCGACGCCGTGATGCCGGCCATGTGCGAGCCAGGCTTCTATAATCTGGGTCAAGTGAACGTAGAGTTGCGCGCCAATGGCAGCGTGGTGTTGCGGGGCAGCGAACGGCTGGCGGGATCAGCGCTGCGGATGGACCACGCCGTCGGGAATACGGTCCATATGGCGGGGCTGTCATTGACCGAAGCGCTGGCCATGGCCACTACGAATGCGGCGCGCGCGGGACGCGTGGCTGGCCGGTTGCGCGGGCTTGTTCCGGGTGAAAAAGCCGATTTAGTTCGCTTTGTTTGGGATAGCAGCGCACACCGGTTGGAAATAAAAGAAACAATAGTTGCCGGAACTTCTGTCTACGCAGCGAAATCTAAGTAGCGAAGTACGCGCTACGGTAGTCTACGTAGCGTAATATAGCTGAAGAAAACTTTAGGACAATTTATGGCATTCACACTTCCGCCTCTTCCTTATCCTTCGGATTCATTAGAGCCTTATATTGACAAGGCAACGATGGAGATCCATCATGGCAAGCACCATCAAGCCTATGTTACGAATCTGAATAAAGCGTTGGAATCGGCGCCCAATCTGCAGAGCAAGACCATTGAAGAATTGCTGGCCGGTAACCTGGCCGTGGTTCCGGATGCGATCAAGACGGCCGTGCGTAACAACGGCGGTGGTCACGCGAACCACTCTCTATTCTGGAAGCTATTGTCCGCTAAAGCGGGCGGCGCTCCCACGGGCGAAATTGCCAACGTGATTACCGCCTCTTTCGGCAGCTTCGATACTTTCAAGGAAAAGTTCACCGCCGCCGCTACCACTCGCTTCGGTTCCGGTTGGGCTTGGCTGGTGAAAGATTCCGCCGGCAAGTTTGAGATTATTTCTACTGCCAACCAGGACAGCCCTATTATGGAAGCGAAGACGCCTATTCTGGGCTTGGACGTGTGGGAACACGCGTACTATTTGAAGTACCAGAACCGGCGTCCGGAATACATCGCGGCCTTTTGGAACGTCGTCAACTGGGCCGAAGTGAATAACAATCTGAAGTAAGCTTGGAGCCGGCTTGCTCTTTCGGTCGCAGGCCGGCCTTATTCCATCCGTAGACCAAGATCTAGAAATTTCTGCCGTGTGGTTTCCACCGAAACATGCTGGATGGCGGTGAAGCCGATTTCCAAGGCGACCTGGACAAACATTTCGCGGTCATCCACATAAACAGATTCGGCGGGCGTAACCTGCGCAAGGTCCAGGGCGAGCTTCCAAATCTGGTGGTCCGGCTTCCGCATGTGGACGCAATGGGAGATCACCATAAAATCGGCCACTTCGCGCAAACCGAATTTATCCACGCGGTATTCGGTAATTCCCTGCCCTTCGTTACTAACCAAGCCAAACTTGATTTGGTTTGCTTTTTTCACGTTGGCGAATAACTGAATATTTTCCGGCCAGGGAACCGAGCATGAATAGATGTAGCGCGTAAGTTCGTCCAAAGTGAATTTGCGGTCACAGCCAAAAAAGACATAGCGCAGATACGATTCCAAGCGCAAAAATCCACGTTCGTAACTGTCGAACATGAGGTGATGGCGTTTATCAATTTCTTCAAAGTCGACTTCGAAACGTTCGCATGTGCCTTTGCGAATCTCGGAATCCCAGCCGTTCGTGCCCAAAACGCCTCCAATATCGCTGTATAAAACACGGAATTGATTCGCCATTAGCTCTCAGCGTCGCACATCGGATGAGGGGTAGTTTAGAATGAGAAGGGTATCCGGGTAAGGGCGCTTAGCTCAGTTGGTTAGAGCGTCTGCTTCACACGCAGAAGGCCACAGGTTCGAGTCCTGTAGCGCCCACCATAAAGCCGGAGGAGGGTGTCCCGATGGCGGAAACAGAGTACGTGATCTTTGTGGATGGGGACTATTACATCCGTGAGTCACGCATCACGCTTGCATCTATCGTCTATCCGTTTCGTGAGGGCCTGTCGGCGGAAACGATTCGTGAGGAGTTTTCAGATTTGCGGCTCGATCAAGTCTATGGTGCTCTTGCGTATTATCTGGCGAACCAACAAATTGTGGATGCCTATCTGCAAGCGAAGGATCACCAATTTGGCAAATTAGCGGCTGATCAGCCTCATCTGTCTCAACAACTTCGCGAAAGAATTCGGACTGCGAAGGCGCAAAAATCCGCATAGTTTTACATGAAAGCACGTTTTCTGGCTGACGCCGATCTGCGTGGTTCCATCTTGCGTGGCGTTCAACGACGGGAATCGAAAATAGATTTTGAGTTCTTGCCTAGAATCCTGGAAGGTCTCCCTGATCCGGAGGTGCTTGCATTAGCGGCGTCTAGAAACCGCGTACTCGTTTCGCACGATCGAGCGACAATGCCGGCGGCCTTTTATGACTTTATCGCCCGGCAAAGCAGCCCCGGTCTTATTCTTGTCAATCAGAGTGCGCGCATCGGGCAAGCCGTTGAGGATTTGTTGCTCTGCTGGCATCTGATGGACGGTGGCGAACTCATGGACCAAATCATCTATCTTCCATTTTGAAATTTTGATGATGCTGATTTCCCGCTAGCTCAGCTTATCCAAAAAGTAGCGATGCACGCGGTCACCCGAACCGAGTTCCGGATGAAATGTCGCGGCCAAATGCCTTCCCTGCTCCACTAGCACGGGCGTCCCGGCGTACTCCGCCAACACCTTGGTTTGCGGACCGGCACGCCGTATAATGGGCGCGCGAATGAAAACAGCTTCAGCGCTTTCTCCGCCTAGCTCAATGCGCGCAATGCGGCTATCGACCTGGCGCCCGTAGGCGTTGCGCTCCACCGTCAGATCTAAAAGACCAAGCGAATGCTGCGCCGGGTTCAGCACTTCCGTTGCCAGCAAAATCACGCCCGCGCAAGTTCCGAAGATCGG
>DASXGT010000093.1:0-4991 GCA_036488895.1 Bryobacteraceae bacterium
AGATTAGATCCGCCAACACTTCAGGGGCGTATAGTGACTGGGTTCAAGCTTCCATAACAGTATCCGAGGCGAATTCCACGCTGAAGTCAACGAGCGTCGTCCTATAAGGAGCAACATCATGAAAGCATTTCTTAAATCTGCACTGAGCGAGCCCGGAGAGGGCGGCGGAGTATCCTCAGCCCGCATCCTTTCGGCCCTCTTCGCAATCCTCGCCATTGTAGTGGTGGGCATTATCGTATATCGTCTCGTCAAGATCAACGACGTTCCGTTACTTCAGGTATGGCTGTCGGATGGTATCCCAAATGTGGGCAAATTGCTCACTGGCTTAGTGGCCGCTCCCTATTTTGTCAATAAGGCCAGTAACACGATTAGCGACATCACCGCCATGTTCCGTAGGGATAAATAGGTAACAACCACTCAAAGCGACTTAAAGTTAGGGCTCGAAAGCTATTAAGGCAGTGAGTCCTTTAAAATACGCGGCGGCGCTACGCATCCCTGGAGGTGCAATGCCCGCAATCGATACAAAGATCCAAACTCTGATTTTGGAGGAGTTGCGTGAGATTCGCAGTGATTACACTGAGCACGCGCGAGTTACCGGCGAAAGACTCTCTGCATTAGAGGTAGGAATGCGATCAATCGTCGGCAATGGTGAAAGGCTGGCGTCGCTAGAAGTGGGGCTTAAATCGCTGATCGGTAATGGTCAGCCTGGCCGCATCACTCTTCTTGAGCAAGCCGTGGAGCGCCTCAAAGAGTTTCGATGGTATTGGCTGGGTGGCGCTGCGGCTATAAGTTGCGTTGTCGCGTTGTTGATCAAGTAGCGAGCCGCATGAGCAAACCTAAAACGTATGTTCTTGCCTCAGATATCCACTACCCGCATCACGATTCGCCTTCAATTGCTGCATTCTTCGATTTCGTAACGCGCAATAAGGCAACGATCGACGGTATCGTGTTGATGGGCGACATGCTCGACTTTGCTGAGATCGCTCACCACACGTCTGGAAAGCCGCTACACCGGGAACGTGGCTCCCTCATGCGAAACATCGAAGGGTTTGACCACGAGATTCTGACTCGGTTGGAGAAGCTTTTACCGGGCAAGGAAAAGGTATTCATTCTCGGAAACCACGAGCGTTTCCTGGAAGCTGATTTGATTGAGACGCAGCCTGAGCTAGAAGGTGCTATTTCGATCGAGCGGCTTCTACGCCTCAAGGCGCGGGGATGGAAAGTAATCCCGCTCGGTGGAAGCTTCCACAAGCTGGGCCACCTGCATGTTCTTCACGGGGATGTGATCACCGGTGGAATTCATCACACAAAACGGGCGGTGGAAACGTGGGCCTGCAATGTGGTTTACGGGCATTATCACAGCCTTTCGAGTTTCACGAAATGCGCTGCGAGTCATGAGTCTCGAAAGTGGACGGCCTGGTCGATCCCGACGCTGGGAACCGTGCGACCCGGGTATCTGCGGGGCAAAGGTAATGCCCATATACACGGCTTCGCGATTTGCTACGTGCGGACGAATGACGATTTTAACCTCTATCCGGTGACGATTGTTGAGGGAAGGTTCAGCTACGGCGGGGAAGACTATGGCGACGAAAAAGGCATCAAAGGAAGAACGGGTAAAGCGAATCGCACGAAGAATCGTCGGCCCAGTGCCATGCCGAAAAGTGTTTCTGCCAAAGCCGGATCGAAAGGCAAAACATAAAGAGGAGTTCGAGTAGGCTGCGTGAGCATTCGGTGCTATCTTGAAAGGCTGTGCCTATGTCTGATCCTGCGATCGTAATCAACGAATCGCTACGTGGCTTCCCCCACTATGTCGGATTTTGCCTTCTCTGCGGGGAAGAGATGCTGTCGCGCACGTGTCACGTCCAGAACGAAAACGGCATGTGCCTTTCCTGGCAAGACGATGAATATTGCTGCATCCCCGGCGGCCAAACACATAATTGCGAAATGGGCCGTTTGCTCCGCGATGACAAGGAAGAATTTGAGCGTCGCCGAGAGGCCGGAAAAGAACCTGATCCAATCGAGTCCGGACCATTTTCCGAAATCCCCGCAGATGAGAGAATTTGGCTGGCTCATCGTTTGGTATTCGTGAATGCGCGGGATGAAGCCGACCAGTCTCGAATCAGTCACCACTGGTGGAACATGCTATCTGAGGATGGCTCATACATGCTGCCACAGGATTTGTTTGATCGTGCGTTGTAGGTTTGGTGATGGATAACCTTTAGAAATACCTCAAGAGCTTTACGACTCCTAAATCAGTTTCAGCATTTCATCCTTTTGGAACGATGACTTCGATTGCACACTCGGCCTCGCTCCAAATTTCAACGAGGAGAGCAATGAGCCCAGCTATTTGGACGCGCGTGTCGCTGGTTTAGAGAAGCGGCTCGATACGCAGCGTCCCCTTGATGGACCTCAGGCAAGACTCTCCGAGTTTACGCCCCCCAGGCGTGCCTTCATCGCCCTCACAGTGCAGGTCAACTGGTATTTCTGGGCGGTCGGGGCCCGGCGTCCCCACCATGCCGATATCGTACCCGCCGCGATAGCAACGTGGGTTGCCGCATCGCAGCATGCGGCCTTGTTCTTTTGGTGAGAAGCTTCTTCGGGAGAAGGACCCCACCTTCACTGGGAATCCGGCGTCGAATTCTTCGTAAACCAGAACTACATCCTCCTGTTGCGGCATATCAACCTCAACTATCCACGTCACTCGGCCTTGTCGTATATGCCCGCCTTCAGGTCATTCAAGAGTTTCTCCGTCCAATCCTCCTCCGGAACGCGCGGATCTTGAACCTCGCGCTGTGGGCTTCTTAGATATTTCTGTGTATGACCGTTCTTCAAATGCTCCACTTGCAGGTAGTCCGCAAAGTTAGCGAGTCCTCCGGTGTCTGTATTGTCATCATCGGGTAAAACCGTCAGCAGAAAATCTTTCGGATTTCGACGCGCGTCCTCGATGGTCTGTTCAAAATCGTCCTGCTCAAACTTTTCCGGCTTGTTAGACATGTCAGACATCATGTCACAGGCGACCAAATCCAGCGTCAGGGGTGGGTGGGGTGGCAGGGACTGAGTTAAACCGGTTGCAGGGAACGACTGTAATAAGATGACTGCTGCGATGATCGCCCATACCTGCGATTTACAAGAGCGTTTGGTACTCGAACATGAACGGTGTGATCGGAGGTTCGCTTGTACCGACCTGTACAAATAGGCGCATATCGTGATGATCCTACTGATCCTGGGACCAATAGAATCAGCATGATACGGAATCGAAAGGCTATTTGATGTTCGTAGTGCATAGCCTACCGCTCGCGATTTCCTTTTGTATTATTACGATGCTCGGTTGGGGTTCCTGGGCCAATACCCAGAAGCTGACGGGAAAAGAACGATGGCCCTTCCAACTCTTTTATTGGGACTACGCCATTGGCGTGCTTCTATGCTCGCTGGTGTTTGCGGTAACGCTCGGCAGTTCCGGTGAATCTGGAGTCGCCGCGTTGGTTAACCTGCGCGACGTGAAAATGAGTTTTATTTGGCCGGCGCTGTTGAGCGGCATCATTTTTAACCTGTCAAACATCCTGCTGGTCGTGGGCATTGACGCGGTAGGCATGGCCATTGCCTTTCCCATTGGCGTCGGCCTCGCGCTCGTGCTGGGCACGGTTTTCAGTTTTATACAAAGCCCGCAAGGCCAGCCGAGCCTTCTGTTCAGTGGCTTGGCTCTCATCATTTTCGCCATGGTGATGTCGACGGTTGCTCATCGGCGGCTCCCGCATGCGAAAACGCAGCTTGAAAAGAAATCGAGCCCGCTATTCGGCATCCTCGCGTCTATCGGCGCGGGTGTTGTACAAGGCTTTTTCTATCCCCAGCTCATGCGCTCCATCTCCCCGGCCTTCAGTTCTTCGCCCATCGTGCCGGGCATGTTGACTCCCTATGTCGCCTTGGTATTCTTTGCGGCGGGAATCTTCGTCAGCAACTTTCTGTGGAATACCATCTTCATGAAAATGGGAAAAGTGACTTACGCCGATTATTTCCGCGGTAGTTTCAAACTGCATTCCATAGGCGTCTTGGGCGGCGTAATCTGGATGATTGCGCTCAGCTTTAATGTGGTCGCATCCAGCGTGGCCGGTCCGGCGGTTTCCTATGCCCTGGGGCAAGGCGCGACACTCATTGCCGCGCTATGGGGCCTGTTGGTCTGGCGCGAATTTCAACATGCGCCCGGGGGAACTGGCAAATACATCGCGTTTATGTTAGGCGGCTACACGGTCGGTCTTGCCTGCATCGGCGCCGCTTCGGGCTAAAACTTAAAATTAAAATTGCTAGGATACGTGTGAAGAAAATTCTGAATGATCCCACGCAGTACGTCAATGAAATGTTGGAGGGCCTTTCTGCTGCCCATCCCCGGCACTACAAGCGCATAGCGGAGGACGGGCGCGTGATCGTCCGGCCCGACGCTCCCGTTAAGAAAAAAGTTGGGATTGTTTCCGGCGGCGGTTCCGGCCACCTTCCTGTTTTCACCGGTTACGTCGGGCCCGGTTTGCTGGATGCCTGCGCCATCGGTGATGTTTTCGCATCTCCCGGCGCCGACCTGATTGCTGACGCTATCCGCGCCGTGAACAGCGGCGCCGGAGTTCTGAATTTGTTTGGAAACTACGGCGGCGATGTCATGAACTTTGAAATGGCTAGCGAAATGGTGGACATCGAAGACGTAAAAACGGCCACCGTGCTGGTTGCCGATGATGTCGCCAGCGCCGGACCGCACGAACGCCAAAAGCGCCGGGGCATTGCTGGCATGGTTTATTGTTTCAAAATTGCGGGCGCCAAGGCGGAGACGCTGGCCACTCTTGAGGAAGTCGCAGCCACGGCCCAGAAAGCGGCCGATGCCTGTCGAACCGTTGGCGTCGCGCTGACACCTTGCATCCTTCCGGCGGTTGGAAAGCCTACCTTCACCATTGGCGATGGCGAAATGGAAATCGGAATGGGCATCCATGGGGAACCGGGCGTTCGCCGTG
>DASXGT010000100.1:0-32619 GCA_036488895.1 Bryobacteraceae bacterium
AGCGAATCCGCAAATCCGCTCCAGTGAATACGCACCACGTCTCCGGGTCTGGCGCCGCGCAGTCCCTTGCGCCGTGCCGATGTCAGCGAACGTGCGGTAATTTCTTTAAAGATTTAATTCCCACAGGTGAATGTCATCACCATGGGCCCATCGCCGTCGTACTGACGCCTGGCCTCGGACCACCGAACTGGGGGGAAACTGGGGGGACCCCTGTGTCCACATTTGAGTAAATTTGTGGGGCGGCATCCTCGGGGAGGCGGGTCCGGAGTAAGGATGGGTAATTCGTGATTCATGCGGGCAGGCGCCGACAGTCCCGAAAGCCTCGCCACGTCAAATAGTTGTGTTGGAAATAAAGGAGTTAAGTTGGCTCCTCAGGTAGGATTCGAACCTACAACCCTTCGGTTAACAGCCGAATGCTCTACCGTTGAGCTACTGAGGAGCATTTCGCTCCGCATCACGCCGCCGTACTTTCCGGCGCGCAAGGTGGGCCTCACCCATTAAAGCACAGTGACGATTGCCCTCCTAGGCCGGCATACCCCTTGCCGATGCTACGCTGAAATTTCCAATGCAACTTGAGAAAGTTTATGAGCCCCAGCGCTTTGAGCCGCACTGGGCTGAATGGTGGATCGAATCCAACATTTACCGGGCCGATGCCGCCATTGCGCGCCAGGGCAGCGCGTTTTCCATCGTCATTCCGCCTCCGAACGTCACCGGCCAACTGCACATCGGCCATATGTTTGAGCACACCATGATGGATGTAGCCGTGCGCTGGCATCGCATGAAAGGCGAAGCGACGCTGTGGCTGACGGGCATGGATCACGCCGGCATCGCCACCCAGATGGTGGTGGAGCGCCAGCTTGCCGCTGAAAACATCACCCGCCTTTCGCTGGGCCGGGAAGAGTTCGAACGCCGCGTATGGCAGTGGAAAGAAGAGTACGGCGGCCGCATCAACAATCAAATCCGCCGCGAAGGTGCAAGCGTCGATTGGTCGCGGGAACGCTTCACTATGGACGCCGGTTTGTCGCGCGCGGTGCGCGAAACTTTCGTCCGCCTCTGGGACAAAGGCCTCATCTATCGCGGCGAGTACATGGTCAATTGGTGCCCGCAATGCCAGACCGCCATCTCCGATCTGGAGACCATTCACGAAGCCGTGGAAGGGCATCTTTGGCACATACGGTATCAAGTGACCGGTAGCGGCGAAACACTAACTGTCGCCACCACGCGGCCGGAAACCATGCTGGGCGACAGCGCGTTGGTGGTGCACCCGGACGACCCGCGCTACCTGCATCTGCATGGCAAGACCGCCATTCTGCCGCTAATGAATCGCGAGATTCCGATCCTTGCCGACCCAATGGTAGATCCGAAATTCGGTACCGGGGTGGTAAAAGTGACCCCGGCGCATGACCCCAACGATTTCGAAGCGGGCAAGCGCCACAAACTGCCACTGATTAAAGTGATTGGCGAGGACGCGCGCATGACCGCCGCCGCGGGCGCCTACGCTGGGCTTGACCGTTTTCAGGCGCGCAAGCAAATACTGGCTGCGCTCGAAGCCTCAGGCGAATTGGTGAATACCGAAAAGTACACCGTTAACGTGAGCAAGTGCGACCGTTCCCGCACCATTATTGAACCGTTGGTTTCCACGCAATGGTTCGTTCACACCAAACCCCTCGCCCAGAAGGCCATGGAAGCCGTGCGCGAAGGCCGCATCCGCTTTGTCCCGGCCGATCGTGAGGTTCTTTTCTTTCAATGGATGGAAAATATCCGCGATTGGTGTATTTCGCGCCAGTTGTGGTGGGGCCATCGCATTCCCGCCTGGCATTGCCAGAACTGCAAGAAAATCACCGTCGCGCGGGAAACGCCCGCTGTTTGCCCGCACTGTCATTCCACCGAACTGGTGCAGGATTCAGACGTTTTGGATACCTGGTTCAGCTCGGGCCTATGGCCCTTCTCCACGCTTGGCTGGCCCGACCAAACGGAAGACCTCGCAACTTTCTATCCCACTTCCCTGCTCATTACCGGCTTCGACATTCTGTTTTTCTGGGTGTCGCGCATGATCATGCTCGGCATTGAGATGACTGGCAATATTCCGTTTCGCGAAATCCATATTCATGGATTGGTGCGCGACGCCGACAAGCAAAAAATGTCGAAGACCAAGGGCAACGTGATTGACCCGTTGGTGATCATGGGCAAATATGGCACCGACGCGGTGCGTATCGCCCTGCTGATTTCGGCCGCTGCCGGCAATGACATCGCGCTTAAAGAAGACCGCATGGACGCGGGCCGCACATTTGCCAACAAGCTTTGGAACGCGTCACGCCTGTTGTTCATGAATATGGAGACATCGGGCATTGAGGCCTGGACTCCGCCGGCAGCGATTCCTTCCGCCGAAACGACGGAAGACGCTTGGATCTTCTATCGCTTTGAACGGGCAACGGCAATCGTGAACCGCGCGCTGGAGTTGCATCGTTACCACGAAGCCGCGCAGACGTTGTGGGATTTCGTTTGGCACGAATTTTGCGATTGGTATCTGGAAGTGAAGAAACTACGCTTCCACGAAAAATCGGGCGTCGATGCGCATTGGCAAGCGACCTTGACGGTCTACGAAGCGTCACTGCGTCTGCTGCATCCGTTTATGCCTTTTGTGACCGAAGAGTTGTGGCAGCGGTTGATTCACGGCCCTGGGATTGAAACCGGTCAGCCCAAATCCATCTCGTTAGCGCATTACCCCAAGCCATCCGATGCCGCTACGGCGGACAGCCGCGTCCACCGATTCGAATTGTTGCAGCAGGTAGTCACCGCCGCACGCGAATTGCGTGCCGATCACAAACTGGATCCAAAAGCCATTCTGGATGCGACACTCTATTTACACGAAGGTATTTTCACCGTGGAAGATCTGGCGGCCATTAGCTCTCTGGCCAAGATCAACATCAAACAACAGACCGGCGGTATCTCGGAGCATAAGGGCTTAATTCGCTCCAGTCCGGATTTCGACCTGCAGATTCATGCCGCTCCCGCCGCAACGCAAAATGGAGCGGGTAACGCCGAATCCCGCGCACGCATCGTAAAAGAGATTGAGAACCTGGAACGCGTCATTGCCAATTCTGAGCGCCAATTGCAGGACCCCACGTTCCTTGGCAAAGCCCCGGAAAAAGTGATCACTGGCCTGCGCGCCAAGCTTGCTGATTATCAGGATCAGCTCGCCAAGAACAAGAAATTGCTCGAAGGCCTTGAGTCCTAGATGTTCGACGTCGCGCATCCTGAAATACAAGCGGCCGTCGAGCGTGCGCTGGCCGAAGATATCGGTTCCGGCGATGTCACTTCCGAACTCACCATTCCAGCCGGATTAAACGCCAGCGGCAGTTTCATCGCCAAGCAAGCGATGGTGCTGGCCGGAGTCGAGTTACTGCCCATTATTTATGCAACCCGGGGCGCCGCTGATCTTCATCTTCTAAAACAAAGCGGCGAGTGGCTCGAAAAGAGCGACGTCATCGCTACTGTCGATGGCAGCGCGCGTACGTTGCTAGAATGCGAACGCGTTGCTCTGAATTTCATGCAGCGCTTGAGCGGCGTTGCCACGCTGGCGCGCCAGCATGTAGACGCGGTGGCCGGAACCAAGGTCCGCGTACTCGACACTCGCAAGACCACTCCGGGCCTGCGCCAGCTTGAAAAAATGGCGGCGGCGGCGGGCGGCGCGACGAACCATCGCATCGGTTTATTTGACGCGGTGCTCATTAAGAACAATCACATTACAGCAGCGGGTGGAGTTCGCCAGGCGCTCGAAAGCACGCGGGAATTCGCGGGCCAAGTAGAAATTGAAGTGCGCACGCCAGCCGAACTCGAAGAAGCATTGGCCTGGGGTGCAAAAAGCTTGCTGTTGGATAACCTCACGCCCTCCGAAGCTGCCGAGTGGGTCCGGCATGTCGCGGGCCGCGCCACCACGGAGTTATCAGGCAATATCAACCTCGCCAATATTCGCGCGTATGCCGAGGCCGCGCCCGACTTCATTTCCTGCGGAGCGATTACACATTCGGCCATCGCCGTTGATATCAGTTTCCGCCTTGAATTACATCAGCATTAATGCCGTTAGACATTGACCGCATACGCGCGCTGCGCCCGCAAAACGAACTGCACTACTGGCCCACGCTGCCCTCCACTATGATTGAGGCAACGCGCCTTGCCACTGGCGGCGCTCCGCATGGAACGGTTGTTCTCACCGACGAGCAGACCGCGGGTATAGGCCGTCTGGGTCGCACCTGGATCTCGCAAGCCGAATTGGGAATCTATTGTTCGGTGCTGCTGCGCTTGGCGCTGCCGGCGGCCAGTACCCCGATCGCAAGCCTGGTGCTGGGGCTAGCGGCAGCCGACGCGATACAGAAAAGCACCCAACTCGCTTGCGACCTGCGCTGGCCCAACGATGTCCTGATCGGTGAAAAGAAAACGGCCGGTATCCTGCCGCATCTGGTAGATGGTTGTATTGTGGCTGGCATCGGCATGAACGTAAACCAGGAACGTTTCGAAGCCAATTTGCGAACGCCCGCCACGTCATTACGAATAGAAAGCAACGGCCAGCTGCAATCCCGCGAGCAGCTGATTGTGCAGCTACTGGAATCGCTGGGTGTGTTTTGCAACATGCTGGCTAAGGATGGAAAAGAGTCCGTTCTGCGGGCGTTTGCCGCGGCTTCTAGTTATGTGACCAACCGGCGCGTAACGGTGGAAGAGACTGGTTGGCGAGGCACTACAGCGGGGCTCGATGAAAATGGCTTCCTGCTGATGCGCGAGGATTCCGGTCAAATGCAAAGGATTGCGTCGGGCGGCGTGCGTCCGGATTACGCATGACTGGCACGGCATGACTGATACACCCCAGCCTGACGATACCTGGACAGGCAATTACTTTAATTACTTCACAGAAATAGAAGAGCATTTTCAACGGGCGCGCGGCACTAGCTTGTTCCTGCTGTCGCCGCTCGATTGGGCGCTTATCGAAAGTTGGAAGAACGCCGGAGTGCCGCTCGAAGCCGTCCTAAAAGGGATTGACGCGGCCTTTGAGAAATGGCGCGCGCGTAAAACCAAGTACCGGCAG
The DNA here is from genome assembly GCA_036488895.1 of Bryobacteraceae bacterium. Lineage (GTDB taxonomy): Bacteria > Acidobacteriota > Terriglobia > Bryobacterales > Bryobacteraceae > Bog-105. The sequence continues at coordinate 5,081 of DASXGT010000100.1, forward strand.
GTAAACGGTCTCGCCTATTGCTCGCAAGCGGTTATGGAAGCCGCGCACCGGGCTCCGGACCGCGAACGGAATAAAGCGGCGGCCGAAGCGCCATTTGCGGTGGAAGAGCTGCGCGCGCACTTAATGAAATCCGCTGAAGCAATTCGCCAGCGCCCGGAACCGCAGTTGCAGGAAACCGCCGCTTCGCTCGAAGCGCTGGCTGCCGACGCCGAAAATCAAGCGCGGAATCTGGAAGACCTGGAACGCCGTTTGACCGTAATGGAAGACAAAATTGTGGCCGTGATCCGTAGTTCGCAAAGCGAGCAAGATCTCTACGCCATTCGCGAATCGCTCGACAACGAACTCAAGCCTTACCGGGGCAAAATGACCGCCGATCAGCTATCCATGCTGGAGCGGCGCTACCTGGATACCGCGCTGCTGGAGCGCGCCCGGCTTCCCCGCCTCAGCCTTTTTTACCTGCACTAAAAACATCGATCCCAATTCTGATAGCCTGAGCGGGTGACGCTGACAGAGTTGAAACCCCGCCGTTTACATTGGGTGGCCCTGTGGCTGCTGGTGGCATCAGTCTGCATTAATTACGCCGATCGCGGTACCCTTGGCGTCGCCGCCAAAAGCCTCGAACGTGAGCTGCATTTGCCGCCGGAGCAACTCGGCGCGCTATTAAGCGCATTTTCCCTCACCTACGCCCTCTCTTTGCTAGTTGCCGGCAAACTGATAGATCGTTTCAACGTGAATTGGCTATTTGCGGGCGCATTCTTTTTGTGGTCAACCGCCACCAGCGCAACCGGACTCGCCAATACGTTCTGGACTATTTTTATTTTGCGCCTGCTGTTGGGCGTTGCTGAATCAATCGCCTATCCGGCTTACTCCAAAATGATTGTCACCAGTTTTCCTGAACAACTGCGCGGCACCGCGAATGGGCTGATTGACGCCGGGTCGAAATTGGGACCGGCTGTCGGCGTGTGGCTGGGTGTAAAAATGATCGGCTGGTTTTCCTGGCGTGGCATGTTCCTGGTGATGGGAGGCGCAAGCCTGCTTTGGTTGATTCCGTGGTGCTTCATTGCGCCTAAGCTTCCCTCTAAGGTCCCCAGTTCCGCCACTGTCGGCACTTGGTCCGCCAGCTACCGGGAAATCATTTCGACTCGTGCGTTTTGGGGTACGGCGATTGGGCTATTCGGGGGCAATTATGGCTGGTATTTCCTACTAAGCTGGATACCTTACTATTTTGAAACTGATCGTCATTACACGCACGACAAGCTGGCACTGTTTGGTTCTCTGCCTTTCTTAGTGGTGGCCGCGGCATCCATGTCATTCGGCATCATCGCCGATTGGATTATTCGGCGGGGCCACGACGCTGGGCGCGTGCGGCAAATTTTTTTGTGTGTCGGATTGAGTGCGTGCGGCGTGCTGATGCTTTCGACCGTGTTGCTAAAGGATGCCTTTCAAAGCAATGCGGTACTCATGCTGGCATGCTTAGCCATGGGCGCTTGGTCCTCGAACCATTGGGCTCTCTCACAAACTTTGGCCGGAGCCGAATCGGCTGGCCAATGGACCGCCATTCAAAACTGCCTGGGCAATTTTGCCGGCGTATTGGGACCTGTTTTGAGCGGCTGGACACTACAAATTACGCACTCGTTTTTCTCGGCATTTGCCATTGCCTGCGCGTTCCTTTTGTTTGGAGTCGTCGGGTACTGGGCAGTGATTGGAACGCCCAGGCAGGTACTAAGAAATCCAAATATTTCAGGTCAGCAAAATCTGGCGTATATAAAATAGTAGTAGGGAACTTTAGATTCTGTCGTGAAGATTTGAGTGGCGGGTCCGCGTTCCCGTATTTCAGCACCCGTCATTAGCGAGTTGGCGCGGCAAAAGAGCGAAGGCCCTGGCGCTGCGTCGCCGGTGGGTGTCTTCCTCCGAGCACCCGCCGGCCCTCCATTTATGGTTTGGACCGTGTATCATTATTTTCATTTTCGGGCCACTAATCCAATCCGAAAGGCCGGACGGTAGGCATGGACTTCAGCATTTTCTATGCCGGCCTTTTTGCTCAGGCCTAACAATTCGCACGGGCGAAACGCGGCACGAACGGAAACTACTCCGTCATGCACGGTGATTTTGCCCCAGCGGAAAAGCCGCTGCGTGGCGGGCAAGAACAAGTACGGCGCAATATGGCGCTCCAAATCGCAGATCACCAACGCCCGCCTTGCCACTGCGTGGAAACTGGCCAGCAGGCGAGTCACCTGGTCGTCAGTGAAATGGTGCAGGAACAGCGAGCTGAATACAAAATCAAAGCTTCCAGGTTTGAATGGGAGCGCAAAAGCATCGGCAATCAACTTTGGCTGCCCGGCCCCGCCCAAGTTGACCAGGTTGTTATCCAAGCTGGTGACGGAGGCCGCTGTATAGTATTTTTGAATGACCCGCGCGCTGTCTCCGGAAGCCGCGCCGATATCCAGGAGGGTGAATCTCTCATGGCGCTTCACCACCAGGTCAAGTGTCTTTCGAATGCTGGAATGACCACCGAACCGCCGATTGATCCGGACCAGATCGGCCAGATTTTCCGAGGCTACGGCCGCTGGAGCGTGGTCTAATAATTCGGGCTGAATTCGCCGCTGGGGGAAGATTTTCAGTAGAGGCCTCACTAGCGCAAAAAACTGGAAGTGGTAAAAGAATGATTGCATACAAATCCAAACCCATGGACAAAACAACGCTCTCCCGTCGCAGTTTGTTAAAAGCAGCCGGAGCCTCGGCCGCTCTACTGCCTGTTGCCGCCGCCGCGCAGGCAGGCGCGGACCAGGCCGGCCCCACCACCTCAAGCGTGGAAGACCGCGACCGCCGCATGCAGTGGTGGCATGAAGCGCGCTTCGGCATGTTCATTCATTTCGGTCTCTATAGCGTGTTGGGCCGTCACGAATGGGCCATGGAAGAGGAAGGGATACCAGTTGCTGAGTATCAACAACTGGCGAAGCAATTCAATCCGAAGCCGCACGCCGCGCGCGCCTGGGCGAAGCTGGCGAAGACGGCCGGCATGAAGTACATGGTGATGACCACCAAGCATCACGAAGGGTTTTGCAACTTCAACACGAAGCTCACCGATTACTGCGCGCCGAAGCAAGCTGCCGGCCGCGATCTGGTGGCGGAATACGTGGAAGCCGCGCGCGCCGAGGGCATGCGCGTGGGCTTCTATTATTCCTTAATGGACTGGCATCACCCGGACGGCGCTATTTGCCTAACCGATGAAGCCGCACGGCGGCGCTTTGTCGATTACACGCACGGGCTGGTCCGTGAGCTATGCACAAACTACGGCAAAGTGGATGTCCTTTGGTATGACGTCAACTGGCCTTTGACGCCGGAAGGCTGGGAGTCGGAAAAAATGAACAAGATGGTGCGCCAGTTGCAGCCGGACATCTTGATCAACAACCGTTCCGGCATTCCAGAAGACTTCACCACGCCGGAGCAAACGATTAAAGCTTTTTCAACGCCTTGGGAATCGTGCATGACAATGAACGATAGCTGGGGCTATCAGCATGCCGACGACAATTGGAAATCGCCGAAGACGGTGGTGCGCAATCTGCTGCAGTGCACGCGCGACAGTGGGAATTATCTACTCAACATCGGACCCAAACCTGACGGTTCCATTCCTGAGCCATCGGTAGAGATCTTGACTGCAGTCGGCAAGTGGATGGACAAGCACGGCCAACTGGTGCATAAAGCGGATCTGTGCCAGGTAAAGAGTTCGGAGTTCGCGCGCTTCACCCGCCAGGGAAATACGCTCTACATTCACGCCTATTTTTGGCCGGGCGAGGTTCTGTCCGTGGGCGGTTTGCAGCGGAAGGTGCTTTCCGCCAGAATGCATCCGAGCGGCCAAACAGTGAAGTTCGAACAAGAGCAGTTCCGGGTCCGGTTTATGGGCCTGCCCGCCGCCGCGCCCGATCCCATCGCCACCACCATTGCCGTGGAATGCGACGGCGAGCCCACGCAAGATATGCACGCTATTCGCGCCAACCGCAAGCGGGAGAGCGTCTAAAGCGTTGGATCTGCTGATACCCAATTCAGGATGGATTGAAGCCATATGCGGTCCGATGTTTTCCGGCAAAAGCGAGGAACTGATCCGGCGGGTGCGCCGGGCAATTATCGCCCGTAAACGCGTGCAGGTTTTCAAACCGGTGCTGGACAGCCGCTATTCCGATTGCGAAATTGTCACGCACGCCGACGTGAGGATGCGCTCGGAAACTGTAGCGACGGCCGCTGAGATCCTGGAGAGGATGGATTGGCGCACTCAGGTAGTGGGCATCGATGAATCGAATTTTTTCGGACCCGACTTAGTGAGAGTCGCTAATCAACTTGCTGACGGCGGCAAGCAGGTAATTGTCGCGGGCCTGGACACCGATTTTATGGGCCGCCCATTTGTTCCCATGCCGGAGCTTCTGGCTGTGGCCGAATCCATTACCAAGGCCCTGGCCATTTGCATGCGCTGCGGCTCGCCAGCGAAACACACGCAGCGGCTAGTAGAATCGGATGAGTTGATTCTGGTGGGAGCAGCCGGCGCGTATGAAGCACGCTGCCGCCGCTGTTTTGAGCCCGGCATCCCGCGCCAGGAGCTATTTCAGTTTGCGCGCCCGGCGCTTATGGCTGGGAAAAAAGCGGAGACACCCGCTTGAAACACGATGAGCCGGAGGCACGTCCCAGCTTTAGCCGCAGTGAACGGATTATAATAACTGCACCCGTACTCCATCCTCTTAGAGGTAAGCCCAAATGAGCAGCCCCCAACAGCCGACCTATATTATTCCGCCACCGTCCGGCCCCAACTGGAAAACTCCGATCCTCATCGGAGCGCTTGTCCTGCTGGCCGCATCGAGTGTCTTTCAATATGTGCAGCTTGAACATCTCCGCACGGATACCAAGGCGGATTTGACGAAGCTGACCGCCGACGTGAATTCATCGATCGAAAGAATGCGGATCGATTCAAACGAAGAAGTGAAGAATTCGCGCCGCAGCGTGGAAGACTTGCAAGCCCGCCTTTTGGCTCAACGCCGCGCGGCTGAAGCTTCCGTGGGTCAAGCGAAGGTGGATGCGCAAAAGCGCGTCGCCCAACTACAGGAGAAAGTAGCGGAGAGTCAAGCGGCGCAGGCCGCGGCGATCAACCAGGTAAAAACGAGCGCCGACACCGCCAACACCCAGATCGCCAGCGTTTCCACCGACGTGGGTAACGTGAAGACCGACCTGGGCAACACCAAGACCCAGCTTGAGAGCACCATCGCTAACCTCAAGCGCGCGACCGGCGAGCTGGATAGCCATGCTAGCCTGATTGCAACCAACGGCACGGAATTGAAAGCGTTGAGAGAGCTGGGCGAGCGCAACTACACCGAATTCACGATTAACAAGAAAAAGGAATTCTCGCGCGTTGCCGATGTTTCCATTCAGCTCAAGAAGGCCGATCCGAAACGCAACCGCTTCACGATTGCCATCACGTCCGACGACATCACGGTAGAGAAGAAAGACCGGAACGTCAACGAACCCATCCAGTTCCTGACCAAGAAAGCCCACCAGCCTTATGAGATTGTGGTCAACTCGGTTCGCAAGGATGTGATCGCCGGATACCTTGCCACACCGAAGGTGACGGTTGGCCGGGGTGGCGCTTAAACCGCTTGATCGTAAACTAGTTGTTAGAGACTTTTATGAGATACCCCGAACAACTGATTGTGCCGATGCGCCAAGACCTGACGCAGTACGGTGTTCAAGAAGCGCGTACCGTGGCCGACGTGGAACGCCTGCTCTCGCCCAATAGCGGAACGGTGCTGATGGTGACCAATTCGGTGTGCGGTTGCGCGGCAGGGAAAGCTCGTCCGGCCGTAGGCATCGCGCTGCAGCATCCGAATCGCCCTGACACCGTGGCTACGGTTTTTGCCGGCGGCGATGTGGAAGCAGTGGCCAAGGTACGTGAGCTGACGCCTGGCGTTCCGCCCTCTTCGCCTTCCATGGCGCTGTTCCAGGACGGCAAGCCGGTGTTCGCGCTCCATCGTTTTCAGATTGAAAGCAGCGATCCCGGGCAAATCGCCAAGCTGTTGACCCAGGCCTTCGATCAGTTCTGCGTTACTGCAAAGCAGTAGCGCCTTCCCTTCCCAGCCCTTTTCCAAACCCGTACAGTCCGTGCTTTTCGATAAAGGCGCGGACTTCGGCTGGCAGTTCAGGCGTTGGCTCGTGTGCCGTCAGCCGCGCGCGAATCGTAGAGCTCGAAACCGGCAGAGCGATTCCGTCCATGCGATGAATACGCGCGCCTTCCGGCACCCTGTATTCGCTTTCAGGACGCGCCACCACGATAAACTCGGTCAGCGTCAGCAACTCCTCCCAGCCCTTCCAGGTCTCCAGGTCGTCAAACGCATCGGCGCCGATCAGGAAGAATAGTTCATCCTCTGGCTTTAGCGTTTTTCGGACACGGCGCATGGTATCCACCGTAAAGCTCTGCGCCCGGCCCGCTTCCAACCGTGACGCAGTGAACGCCGGATACGGCTTGCAGGCGATTTCCACCATTTTGAAGCGATCAATAAACGGTGAGACGCTGAACGCGTCCTTATGCGGTGGATGGGCGGCCGGTACGAACAAAATCCGATCGAGCGCGAAGTGTTGCCACGCTTCCTCAGCGATACGCAGATGGGCGATATGGATGGGATCAAACGTGCCGCCAAACACGCAAACACGCTCGCCCTTGGGCTTATTCACTGTCCTGTTTCCGGTACAAATCGTTTTGTGAATCCGACTCGCTGTTCAGTTGCATCACTGCCGCTTCGCTTGCCAATTCGTCGCAGCGGTTATTATCTTCGTGCGAGGCATGGCCCTTGGTCCAAGTCCACACGATTTTATGTGTGTTCACCAATTCATCGAGCATCAGCCAGAGGTCTTTGTTGGTGACCGGCTTTTTACTGGCAGTTTTCCAGCCGTTCTTCTTCCAACCTTTGATCCAGCTGGTGATGCCGTTACGGAGGTATTCGGAATCGGTGATAATTTCGACGGTGCAAGGCTCCTTCAGCCGCCTCAAGCCCTCAATGGCGCCCGCCAGTTCCATACGGTTATTAGTGGTGTAAGGGCTGCAGCCAAAAAGTTCGCGCTTGAGTTTTCCAAAGCGCAGGATACAAGCCCAGCCGCCCCGCCCCGGATTCCCTTTGCAGGCTCCGTCGGTGATTAATTGTACGCTTTTCAAGCTACTTCGACGCACTCCACTTGAGCGCTCTCCTCTGCTGAATCGCTGGAGAAGAAAGCGTCGACAGCGTCCAGAATGGAGGGCACGTCATGCAGATGGTAGATCTCGACGCGCAGCTTAGAACCGTTGCGCACGCCGTGGGTAAAGTAAGTGGCAAATTGCTTCATTTTTCCAACCGCGTCCGCTTCGCCGTGGTCCCGCAGCATCACATAGTACGTCTTCATCATGTCGTAGCGGTCGCGCTCAGACGGCAGGGTGTAAGATCCGGTGCGCAGGTAGTCGTTGATTTGGCGGAAAATCCAAGGGTTGGCGGACGCGGTGCGGCCAATCATGACCGCGTCACAACCAGTCTGGCGGTACATCTCCACCGCGTCTTCCGGGGTGATGATGTCGCCGTTGCCGATCACCGGAATCTTCACCGCGGCTTTGACGGCGGCGATGCGCGACCAATCCGCCTTGCCGCTATAACCCTGTTCGCGTGTACGCCCGTGCAAGGCGACGGCGGATAAGCCGCAATCTTCAGCGATTTGCGCCATTCTCACGTCCACCAGTTCTTTCTCATTCCAGCCGGTGCGAAATTTGCACGTGAGCGGAATCGTAATCGCTTCGCGGGTTTTCCGCAGAATGGATTCCACCAGCGGCAAATCACGCAGCAGCCCGGAACCGCCGTTGCACTTGACCACTTTGTTGACGGGACAGCCGAAGTTGATATCGATAATGTCGAATCCGCGGTCCTGGCACACCTTCGCGGCTTCGGAGATGACTTGCGGGTCGGAACCGAACAACTGGCAGGTAATGGGGTGCTCTTCCGGCTCAAAGTACAAATACCGGAAGTTGCGATTGCGCTTGCCGGTTTTCTGGGTGCTGACAACCCCGTGGGAGCTGGTAAATTCCGTCATCAGCAGGCCGCAGCCGCCCTGATTACGGATGAGGCGGCGAAACACGGTGTCCGTGACACCTGCCATGGGAGCCAGAACAGTCGCGGGCCGGATGGGCACTGGACCAACGTTGTAGCCCATGGGAAAATCGAAAATGAACGGTTCCGCCATGCTTTTGTAAGTGGGTATATTTATTTTAACTGCGCGGTGGAGAAACGCTTGCCGCGGGTGCTACGTTCAAAGCAGTAGTGGGGTTCAACATGGCTCAAACTAGCCTGGTGAAAGTAACCTTTGCCTTTGTGGCAGGAATAGTGGTGGCGCTGGGGAGCGCCTTAATTTACGTCAAGGTCAGCGAGGCGCCCGCGCCGCATGGAGTCTTGCAAATTGCAGCAAACTCCGGACAAGGGCCGGAGAAGATGGAGCCGAGTCCTACGGTTCAACCTCCGGTCACCAGTCCGGCGGTAGACAAACCGGTGGCGGAAAGACCTCAACCTGCTGCTTCAGTTATCCACCGTAAACACCTGATAAAGAAGGTGCCTGCCAAACCGGTAGAAATAGCGCAGCGGACGCCCGCGCCGATGGTAACGCCTCGGCCCGTATATACCCCTGCCCCCACTCCGCCCGCACCAGCGCCGAAACCCGTTTCGACTCGGGCGGTTAACGAAACACCGGCGGTAGATGTTCCGCACACGGATGCGCCGCCCGCCGCGCCACAACCCCACGTGGTCACGCTGCAACCAGGAACAACGTTGGCGATTCGGTTGGGCGAAACCCTATCAACTGAGCATAACTACACGGGTGACACATTCCGGGGCACCCTCGACGCCCCAATTATTATCGACGGCTTCATCATCGCCGACCGCGGGTCCAAGGTGCTGGGGCGGATCTCCAATGCGCAGCAAGCCGGACGCATGGAAGGCAGATCTAACTTGACCCTGGCGCTGACCGAGATCAATACAACCGATGGCCAGCGCGTTCAGGTGGAGACCAGTCCGTTTGGAAAACAGGGTGGGTCGAACGCCGGAGAGAACGCGGCCAAGATGGCGGGCGGCGCGGCGCTGGGCGCGATTATAGGCGCTATCGGAGGCGGCGGCAAAGGAGCGGCCATTGGAGCGGGTGTAGGCGGCGCGGCGGGCACTGGAGCGGTTCTTCTGACCCACGGCAAGCCCGTGGTTCTCACGGCTGAGACACAACTGAGCTTTCAGCTTTCGAAGCCCACGGTGATCACGGAAAAGCTCAATTAGCCCCTGCATCTAATGCAAAGCCAATTTTCCGTGTGGATCGCCGGCCGGTAGAGTCGAGCGCGGTGATCTGCGCTATATAAGATCCCGGTGTCAGATCGGCAATCGGTAATTTCAGACCGACGGGCACTGCCGGATTACCTGGCTGCGTCTGCACCTTCAGTTGCGTCACACCGAAGTCTTTCACAAGTTTCTCGGTTTTGGCGTCGAGCAATATCATCTGCGCGTAGAGCCCTGGGGACTCTTTCCCATCCTGAAGCGCGAGCGCTGGTTCATAGATCTCCGCGTAAATGAAACCCTCCTCGGCCTTATGGAAATGATTCGTTCCGGAGGGAATGAACTGCACGCCGTTGCTGACCAGCGGGACCTTATCTCCAAGTAATCCCGCGTCGCTCGCCGGATGCGCCGACTTACTGAGAGCCAGTCCGCTCAGCAGGAATTGAGTCGGCCCCCAAGGATCCACGCTCAGCGGCATCTCGACTCTGCCGAAACTATCGGCGCTTGAACTGAATGCCACTTTGAGATTGAATTGACCCGAAGGCATTTCAAACTGCGTCTCATAGTGGTAGGACCTGGACGTGAACTCGTCTACCTGTTTCTTGCCATCCAAAGTGAGATTCACGCTGTCGCTGAAGCGCGCGCCCATGCCTCCATCCGGCAGATACGCGATGCCGATCACATTCAACTTCGCCTCAAACCTGCCTTTGTCCTTCGTGAACTTCACTCCGGCGCCAGGAATATCCAGCGCCACATTCACACGCGCGATATTCGGAGAAATGTAGAAGAAAGGCGCCTGCATGCTGGCTTGAACAGTAGGCGGCGCGTTCGCGGTCATACGCGCCTCCAGTTCGCGCTGCGTCGGCGTTCCAGCCAGCACGTCGAGATTTTTCGCTTCGCAGTAACCGCTCAGGGAACGAACGGCGGCGCCCCCGCGATCTACTTTAACTTTGATTGCGTGACAGGCGCCGGGCCTTGGTTCCTGCGCCGGCACGTAACCCAGCATGTAATATTCGTTCTGTTCGTTAGCGATCCTTTCCACGCCCGCCGGCAAATCGTCAGTGCGCGAAATGCTAAACCCACCCGTGCCTTTCGCCAAACCGTCAAGCGCGTCCCGCAGGCTTTGGACGTCTGCTTCGCCCGTCCGGCGTGCCGATGCCTGGTCCTGCGGGAAACGAATGGACGAGCCATAGCGCGCCGACGCATCCCCTGAGCTCAGACCTAAATCATTGTCTTCGCGATTTGACGCCAGCGGGTGAAGGCGAACTGGATAAATTGCTACATTTGCAAAGTTACACGCATCGACTGCGGCGTTTATTTCCGCGGGATGCGCCGCGAGGCCGCCGGAAAACAAGACGATCGTCTTACGTCCAGGGACACTCGCCAGCCGGGTCGCCATGTCTCGTAACGCGCCCAGCAGCGTGCGAGCGGAGTAGTTTGTGAGCGCCGCCGCCACGTACGTTCCGGAGCTGATGCCGGTATCGCCCGCAGTCGCGGCTACTCTCGCCCCGGCGAGCGCCCGCTTGAGCCGATCTACATCGTCCGTGAAACTCTGCCTGACGCGCAGCGCCGCTCCAAATTCGGCAATCGCGATGAGTTGGTCGGGGCCGGCGTTCGATGCAACAAACTTCGTCGCCGCGTCTAACCCGTACTGCCGTTGAGTGGGCGCAACCGTCGAGTTGTCGAAGAAAAGGACCAGGTTGTGTTTTATGTGATTGCCGGATAAAGCTTGGTCTGCCTGGACTGAGAAAGTAGATACGGCTTGCTCTTTGCCGTCCTCCCAGACTTTGAAATCCTTCTGAGTCAAGCCGGTGATGTAGGCGCCCTTCCTGTCCGTCACAATCGAATCAACCAGAACTAGCCGCGAGTCGCTGCGAATGACGGAATGGCTCTGTTGCTGGGACTGCGCGTCTGAAACCAGAAGCACGGACACAGCCGCCGCGGCCAGCAGGGCCTTGATCACGGTATTTCCACTGCCCCATTTTGGGCCGCCATGGTCTGCCCCTCCGCATCCCTCACGACGACGCGGATCAAATAAGTACCCGGCGCTACGTTGAAATCCGAACGTATGGAAAGCCCCTCATTCAGCTTGTTCCGGAGGGTATCATCCAGCAAACGCATCTGGACAGTCTTTGTGACGCCCTGCAGATAATTGCCGTTGCGATCGAAGAGCCCGCAAACCACCAGGACGTCATTGATGTTTCTGCCGTCGGCCTTACGGAAGTGAAGTTTCCCGACGCCCACTCGCGAGAGAACGGTCAGTTTTGCTTCCGACTCACTCGTTTTCAGAAACCGGGCATTCATTTCGAGTGGAATATTACGTATTTCCTCGCGCGAGAATAACGCCTGGGCGACCGCTTCTTTCGCGTCGTCGTCGGCGCTCGAAAGATGCGCTGGTGCATAGTAGCCGCGCCGCGCCTGTATGTTTAGACCGGGAGTTGCCTTCACTTTCACTTTTAAAGAATGAAAAGCTCCGTCCAGTTTCAGGTCTTGCGGTGAGAAGCCAAGCAGGTAGTAAACTTCCGGCGCAGTTCCGAGGTCTTCAAAACCCTTCGCCAAAGCGTTGGTGTTCTCAATGAATTTGCCGCCCGTTCCGGTAGCCAGGTTTTCCAAAACACCCGATTGCGCCATAGGGGATATCAGGTCAACAGAAGGGTCGCTTGTCTCCGCTTTGGACGCAGCGGTATATAACCCTCGCGCGTCCAGTGTGTTGATGATGACTGCCGATCGGATTGCCAAGTCGATCATCTTGCCCTCCTCCGGAAGCTGCGATAACGGGCGAACAAACCCCGGTGACGCCAGAATAAGGGTCCGCTGCCCCGGCATTTGGGCCATCCGGCGAATCATGGCCGACAAAGCTGTGAAGGTATGCCGTACGTTGTACTGGGCGAAGTCCGTTACGGTCCCCGCCCGAGACAACGCGACCGCCTCCGCGGGCGGCAGTCCCCCAGTCTGGCTCGTGCAATTGCCCCAAAATGCCTCCAAGGTCTTCTTGTGGAGCATCGCGGGATCTGCCATATCGGTGATCCGGTAGGCTTCCACGTAGGTCATGGGTAGACAGCCCGGCGGAGGATCCATCGGGTGCGGCGCGAGCTGCAACAGAGTCTTGTTCAACAGGTCGCAGTCGGCCGTGAAGTCCAGAGTGGTCTGGCCCGAAGTGGTGAAGATGGCTACGCGATCCTTCGGTGTCAACCGGGAAGCGATGAATTTCTGCGCGGCCGCGTGCGGATTCGCTAGATCAGCTAATTCCGCGTGAACATCATCAAACACCAGCGCTACGAAATGATCAGGAGCTATAACAAGAGGCGTCTCAGCGTGCGCGGACTTCTCCCCAAGCGTAAGTTCCGCTTCCGGACTGGCAAGCCGGGCAATCGCCTTCCCGCCCGATTTCTCGACCGAGAACTGTGAGATCACCTGCGGTTTGCCTTTATCGAAAAGCTGAAAATCCTCCCGGCGAAGCGTGCCAACCACCTTGCCGCTTTGATCCCGCACAACCACGGGAACTTGGATCAAGGTAACTTTAGATTTAAAAGTAAAGGATTCTTCCTGTGTGCTGATCTTAGGAGCGTTTGGAGCACGCGGCGTGGACGCAGCCGGTGTTTGTGCGGCGCAAAGCGCCGTACCAACGAAGAACGAAAGGAAACATCGAAACGTTCGCCACATCATTGTGGTGTTGGCCGATTGTATCGCTTTGTAATAAGATGTGATTACTTTGCCGGGAACTGATTGGCTGACTCATTTCGCAAGATTCTGTCTGGCTGGGACGCTGTTGTCCTCCGTGGCGATTGCGCCCGGCGTCGCTCGCCAGCTACCCGATGCTCCACAAAAGCAAACCGTACTGAAGCTATGCGGCACCTGCCATAGCCCCAACCTGGTGCTGGGAAGGAACATGACGCGCGAGCAATGGAGCGACACCGTCTCAAGCATGGTGGCGCGCGGCGCGAAGGGCAGTCCGGAAGAGTTTTCGCAGGTGGTTGATTATCTCACCGCGAATTTCCCTCCAAAAACTGGCACAGCCAAGGCTCCAGCCGCCGCAGCCGCGAAGCCACCGAAACCACGCAGCATTGGACAAGGGGCCGACGATCAGCAGGTAGTGGATGACGTCTTGGCCGACCGCGGAAAGAAGATTTATATTGCCGAGTGCATCACGTGCCATGGGCCGAAAGCGCGCGGCGCTAACGAAGGGCCTCCTAATCTGCGCGGCCCGGACTTGGTGCGCTCCCTGACGGTGCTGCATGACCGCTACGGAAACACGATTGGCGCATTTCTGAAGAAGGGCCACATGACGCAGAGCGGTACGCCCAGCGCGAACTTTACCGCCACCCAAATCGTCGATCTTTCCCATTTCCTGCACCAGCGCGTAGGCGACACGTTGCGCAGCGGTCCGTTCAACTCCGTTCTAAACGTCCTCACTGGAGACGCGAAAGCCGGCGAAGCCTACTTCAACGGCGAGGGCAAATGCAGCACCTGCCATTCCGTGACCGGCGACCTCGCCGGAGTAGCCGGCCGGTACGATCCGCCCACGTTACAGCAAAAATTTCTGTTCCCAGCCACGCCCAGCTTCGGCGGCCGCCGCGCAAAGAGCACCGCCAAACCAGTAACGTTGACGGTAACGCCGCCGAATGGAACCGCCGTCACGGGCGAGTTAGACAAACTGGACGATTTCGATGTCTCTCTGCGCGATAGCGCCGGCGACTATCATTCCTGGAAACGAACGCCCGAATTGAAAATAGAAAAGAACGATCCGTACGCAGCCCACAACGCCTTGCTGCTGCAATATACAGACAAGAACATACATGACGTTGTGGCCTATCTGGAGACCTTGAAGTAATGCGGATCAAATCGCTGATTCTTTGTGCGCTAACCACTTTCCTGGCCGCCGGAGTTTTGTCCGGCCAAGGTGTTACGCATGAAATGCTGCTCCATCCCACGCCGGATAGCTGGCCCACTTATAACGGCGATTACTCAGGACGCCGTTTTAGCTCACTGTCCAAAATCAACGCCTCGAACATAAACTCACTCAGCCTCGCCTGGGTGTTTCGAACCGGCGTCAGCGGCGGTGTTTTCGGAGCGTCCGTGAAGGCCACGCCGCTTCTCGTGAACGGCATTCTTTATTTCACCCTGCCGGACCATGTTTGGGCCGTTGACGCTCGCACAGGCCGTGACCTCTGGCATTACCAATGGGAATCAAAGGGCGGCATTCACCTGGGAAATCGCGGCGTGGGCATTTACGGTAATTGGCTTTATTTTGAGACGCCGGATTGCAACCTGGTCTCGCTCAATACGAAAACCGGCAAGGAGCGCTGGCATAAATCCATCTGCGACCTGGATCAGATGTACTACGCCAGCACCGCGCCGGTCATTGTCAAGAACCACGTTCTGACCGGGGTCAGCGGCGATGACCTGGATGTTCCGGGCTACATGGAAGCGCACGATTTGGAGACCGGCGATTTGCAATGGCGGTGGTACTCGCATCCGCAGCCCGGCGAGCCCGAAGCCGCGACTTGGCCTAACACCGAGGCGATGTTACACGGTGGCGGCATGACTTGGGGGGAAAGCACTTACGATCCCGAGCTCAACTTGATCTATTTCGGCACCGGCAATCCGCAACCTGTCATTCAAGGCAAAGGCCGCTTGGGCGACAACTTATATACGGAGTCCATTGTGGCGGTGAATCCCGATACCGGCAAGATCGCCTGGTATTTTCAGCCATCGCCGCACGACACGCATGATTGGGACGCCATCCAAACGCCCGTGCTGATCGACGGAGAGATCGATGGCGTGAAGCGAAAGCTCTTGGCGCAAGCGAGCCGCAACGGTTATTTCTTCGTGCTTGACCGCACCAACGGCAAGAACATCGTCACCAAGAAATTCGCCGCCGCAAACTGGGCCAAAGGGATCGACGCCAAGGGACAGCCGATTCCCAATCCAGCGAAAATGCCGCAGACCGATGGCGCGCTGGTGTCGCCGAATCAAGGTGGAGCGGCAAACTGGCCGCCGCCGAGTTTCAGCCCAGACACTGGACTGTTCTATATCAACGCCACTAATGCCTATAGCGTTTATTACCTTTTCGATATCGATCAAAAACCGGAAGGCTGGGGCGGCAACGACAAAGGCGGATACTCGGAGCTCATCTTGAAGGCGATTGACTACAAGACGGGTGATGTTCGGTGGGCGCACAAATGGGAAGGCCAAGGCGGCGCGCGTTCCGGCGTATTGAGCACCGCGGGCAATCTGGTGTTTGCCGCCGATGCATCGAACAACTTGGTGGCGCTGAACGCATCTACCGGCGATACGCTATGGCACGTCAACCTCGGCAACGCGCCCAGCAACGGGCCAATCACGTATGAGTTAGATGGAACGCAATATCTGCTGGTGGCAGCCGGCGATACACTTTATTCTTTCGCGATGCTCGGGAAATAGCGGCTGCGCCTATCGAGACATCTTAAGCGTCCGCCAAGTCATCCGAAAGCCTTTCGGAAGGGCCGTTGTGTCCCTGAGAAAGAAAGTCGCGGCGCCTGGAATCGTGTAACCAAACATACTTTCGCCGGTTATCTTCGTCATGTTACCCATCGCGAATGTACCCAGCGGCATGGTCAAAGCGCTGCTCCGAACGATCTCCGACTCGACGCCCCGCAGCGGTTCCATTCCAAACAACTCCGCAAAAAATCGATAACTCCGCTCTGCCCACTCCAATTCCGAAAACGCAATCCCAACCTGATACGTATTCGGAGGATCATCCAGCCGCGCAAACTCACGAACCCGTCCCTTGAGCAGCGCTCCCGCCGGTATTTGCAGCTCCGGCGAAAATCGAATCGCGGCCTCGAGCCGGGCGTTAATCAAATCTCCAACCCGGGCGCTCTTCGCCATGATCGGCTCGGTCAGCCCAACCTGCAAAATCAAACCAGCCGGCAGTAACTCCAGGTTCTGCTTATAGCGAGTAAAAATCGCCGCCGCATCCACATCGCCCGCCGACATCTTCGACTCCACCGCAAACACATGGCAATGCGAGAAAGCCGCGCTGTTGTAATACAACCTTCCCCCGCTATCAATGGCCGCCATCGTACTCTCCACAGGCAGCAACGTCTTGCCGGAGTCACTCGGAACCACGTCGTAATCCATGACTAAGGTCACCGAACGCAGCATCATTTCCGGTGGTATCTCTTGCGCTTCCACCTGCATCCGCATCAGGTGATAATCCTGCGCGTCCACCCAGAATTTACCAGCCTCTTGCAACTCGCCCGGTTTGCCCTCCCAATTAATCTTCCACTGGTTCGCGAGTGACGGCACGCGATAGGTAAATCGAAGGGCATCGCGGCCTTGGATAACTTCGTTCCTCGGCCCTTGCACCACGCCATGATCCCCAACAAATAAGCTATGCGCGAATCCGCCGAACAATCCAGTCGATAACATCCCGTGTCCCACTAAGTCCGCCAAATCCAGCGAGGAAAAGCTGGTCTCGTCGGGCCACGAATACATCTCCCTCGTTTCCCCCACGCCTACATCCACCTGAACAACATCTTTATCGCTCGACCGGCCATGCTCGCGCGGTCTCGACCGCTCAATCGTCTCCAGGCACGTGTAGAGTGGAAGCTGCTTCAAAAGATCGCGATTTGTGGTCATCGCGTGAGCCAACCGCAAGACATCCGATGAAAGTTCCTGCGCGCCTCCAGGCAGCGCAAGCAACGCCAACGCGACGACGCCAATGATGATCCGCGGCACCACCAACATCAAATCACATCCTGGCTGACGTTAGCTCTGCCCGGAACTAACCATCCATCCGCGGTGTCTGAGGAAGTGTGACGACTGTGAAACCTTCTAGACCTTTTTTATTGCTGAAATTCAGTAAGAGTATAGAGCATTTGACCGCTCTGCGCGATCACGGCTTGGTGTACATGAATACACTTGAGTACTTTCGGCAGTTGGAAGAAAAGCATGGGTCTGAAGATGACGATCAAATCGGTGATAAGTTCGAAGGATCAAGTCGTATTTGGCAGCCCGAACAAACGGAACTGAATTTTGATTTTATTGGATTTCAGCGACTTAAAGTCAAAACGCCAGACCTTGCTGGAGTTGTGACGCTTCACCCGCATAACTTTAGTGCATTCAATGTGTTCTGTAACACGTCGGTCGTACTATCCGCAATTGCTGGCAATATCCAGATCAGTGAAGAAAAATGCAAACTAGGCAAGTGGGTGTTGCTCCTCAACCCCAAACCTTTTTCTGACAGACTTGAAGCGGCAACGAAAGCTGCTAACTATCGTCTCCATAGCAATTTTGTCGATTATCGCGATTATGCCGTACATTCCGGGCCGACGGGCCCTTTTTTAAAGTCTAATAAATTTAAACATCAGGATGAATTCCGCTTTATTGTCGATCGAGACATTATGACTTGTGAGCCGTTTAAGCTTGTTGTCGGAAGTCTAAAGGACATTTCTCAAATCCTACCCACGGAACAAGTCAACGAGCTTACATACAAGTTGCCTGAAGACTCGATAGGACCCTGATGTAATGCGTTTATGTCCGTTTCTGACCTGGAGCAATCGAGGCAAGCGAAGGAGGAAGAGAAAACCCACTCTTCGAAAAATCGGACTTCAAGGCCGGATAGACCACGCGAGTTTTGCGAAGCGCGGCCCGAACCGCATTAACCGCGCTTGACAGCTTCCAGCACTTGCCATTTCGTGGAATCAAGCCGGCGCGGCGTAGTATCGATTTCGTTCACTTCTTCCAACTGATCTGCATTAGCGGGCCGCAGTTCTTTAAACTTACGCGCCGAGGTAAGCACGTTGCGTTCCAGCGACCCGACCGTTTGGTTGTAAGTTTCCACCGTCTTTTCCAGCGCATCGCCTAGCTTCATGAAGTGCTGTCCCATGGTCAATAGTCGGGTGTAGAGTTCCTGTCCGGTCACGCGAATCTTGTCCAGATTCTCAGTAACGGTTTGCTGACGCCAGCCATGCGAGATAGTCAGCAGCAGTGTAATCAGCGTGACGGGTGTAGCAATGAGAACCCGCTTCTCCACGCCGAACTCAAGCAGCGACGGATCATACTCAAGCGCGGCGCTAAACAGCGATTCCAGCGGCAGGAAGGCAATGACAAACTCGGGCGAACCCGGCAGCCGCTCCCAATAGGCCTTTTCCCCAAGCGATTTCACGTGGGTCTTGACCTGATTGGCGTGGTCTTTCAGATGACGCAGGCGATCTGGCTCATGCTCGGCCTCTATCGCGCGCAAATAAGCTTCGAGCGATACTTTCGCATCCACCACAACCTGGCAGAGATTCGGCAGCCGGACGATCAGGTCCGGGCGCAGGTTGGTTTCGCCGAACAGGGTTTTCTGCTCGGCAAAATCGCAGTACTCCAACATGCCGGCCATTTCCACCACGCGGCGCAGTTGCACCTCGCCCCAACGGCCGCGCTGGATAGGAGAGCGCAGCGCGGTTTTGAGCTGGTCAGTGGATTGGCGCACCTTTTCCTGCAATTGAGTCAGCACGGTCACCTGAGTCGAAAGCTCGGCATAGGCGCCCACGCGGGAACGCTCAATGGCTTGCACCTGCTCCTCAAAACGGCGCAGCGACACGTTGACGGGTTCCACCAGGTGCTGCAACTGGTCGCGGCTTCGGTCCAGAAAAAGCTGGCTGTTGCTTTTGAGCGCGTCGGAGGCCAGGGCGGCGAACTTGTCTTCCAATTGGCGCTGGGTTTGAGTCAGCAGCTTAAGCTGCACTTCCGCCAGTTCCCGGTGCTTTTCCACTTCAGCTTCGTGCTGCAGGATGGCCTGGCGCGATTGATCCAGTTCGGCGCGCCGGTGTTCGGTCTCCAAACGCTGGCGCTCGGCTTGCGTTGCTGCTTCAGCCGCAGTCTGACGCCAACGGCGGGCTTCAGAAAATTGAAAAGCGGCGAACGCCACCACGCCAAACAAACAAAACAGTAGGAGAACGACGAAAACGCTCATCACTTCTTGGGGCCCGCCTTAAATCCCGTTTCGGGCTTCCATGCTTCGAGAGTGTTGAAGACAATGGGGCAATACACAGCGCGGTCCGCCATATGCCACATGCGGGCGAGCAGCGAGCCGGCCCCTTTGGTCAAGTGCGGGAACTGCTCACAGGTTTGCGGACGCGCGGCGTAGACGGTACAGAGATTGCCTTCAAGAAATACGCACCCATTGCTATTGCGCTTCAGAATGCGGCCTTCTTCTTCTGATTCATCCGTGTAATCGCGAAAAAATTCCGCCGGTTTGCAGCCTAGAAAACGGGCAAGCCGCTCGACATCACGCTCAGTGACCGGCGTCGTGGCCACGCGGCAGCAATTGGCGCAGGCGGTGCAATCGATCTGGTCCTGGACGTCTTCGGCAATGGCTTTCAGCCGCCGCTCGGCAAAGTTGTGGCGTTTCATCCAGAAACGTAACTGTTTGTTCTCTTCGCGATTCTTTTCGCCGAATCGCTTGATTTGCACGAGATCAGTTACCACCCCTCCAGTATCTCAGTAAAAGCATTTGCCGCCGAATCTGTTTTAGCCGGGCATTCTCCCCTCCCAGGTGGGCGATACCATGAAACTATGACAGATCAACTTTCCCTGTCTGTTTGGCTGGAGCGGAGCAGCCGGGCAAACCGCATGCGGCATTTCGAAAAACTACTGCGTCTTTTCCCGTTCTCGCAGCGCGAACAAGGGCAATCGACCATTTTGATTCAGGCCATTGATACCACGGAACCGCCGCTGCTGGAGCGCCCGGTGAACGGGCCGGTGGATGCTTCGGAAGTGTTGGAAATTTTCAACGACTATAAAGGCGACGACGTCGCTTACTGGCTGGATAGCTGGTGGGATCTCTGGCAATTCCAAGGCGGCGACTGGGTGCTGGCGCCGGCGCGGGTGAGCATTTCGTCATTTGGACCGGAATTCGACAACGGCACCGAACGCGCCACGCCAGACCAGGAAGACCTGCGCATCGATTTCGGCCTGGACAGCCATTACTTGCCTCGGACCGATGTAGCGGGCGGCGCGCGTTTGACGGAATCAAACATCAAAAGCCTGCTGCGATTGGTTCACGAGCTGGATGCGACGCTGCCGGTATTGAAGCGCACGCTCGAAACCGAATCGGGCGAGAACTTTGCCGGACGCCTGCAGGAAATGCTCAAGACCGGCGAAACTACCGAGCCGTGACCGTGAGGGAGCGGTTTTTCCCTCACAGTCAATAACGGAGGTCGGCGAGATCACGCTAGAAATCTACACGCAACGCCAACTGGCCCGTCCGGTTGCCTGCATTCTCCGCCGATTGTACGGTCGTGATCTGCCCGAACGTCGCTGGCGCGGAAACATCCACGGCTGGTGGGGCGAAATTCGGATGGTTCAGCAGATTCGTAAACGTCGCCTCGAACCGCAAGTGCACCCTCTCGCTTAATGCAAACGTCTTCGCCAAACCTGCCGCAATAGACGCCGTGCCCGGTCCTTCCAGACTGCCCACACCACAGTTGCCGATGCGTCCCGGCGCTGGAACTGGGTTAAACGCATTGATGTTGTAATACGTGTTCACAGTCTGGTTCGCCGGAACCGGATTCCCTACACAGTCGGGCCGCAGAGCCGCGCCCGTAAACACCAGATTCAGGTTTGCTGTGTCGAATGCCGGACTCGTTACCGGAGTCAGGTACGGTCCCGTCTCCCACAGCGTCACGGTGCTCAGCTCCCAACCGCCCAGCAGGGCCTCGCCCACGCTGTTCATGTTGCTGAGCCACGCCCGC
Organism: Bryobacteraceae bacterium; assembly: GCA_036488895.1. Lineage (GTDB taxonomy): Bacteria > Acidobacteriota > Terriglobia > Bryobacterales > Bryobacteraceae > Bog-105. The sequence continues at coordinate 26,112 of DASXGT010000100.1, forward strand.
TTTCTGCCCACCGGAAGCTGGTAAATTGCCGAAATCAGCAACCGGTTCCGCCGCGTGCCGGAAATGTTGCCCCGGTTCGCCGCTAAGTCAAAACGGTTGGCCACAGGTGTTCCATAAATCACCTCCGGCGCAAACGCAGCCGGCGCGTCTCCGGCCACGTTGCCAATATTGTGCGCCCAAGTGTCGTCGATCTGAAACAGCAGCCCGTGCTGCATGTTCTTATTCAACTCTGTTTGCATCGCCTGATAGTTCGCAAATCCCAGGTTCTCGCTCGAAATAATGCGACCCCAATTAGGATACGGCCGGTCCGCGTAGTTATTCGGCGTAAGGCTAGGCATCTGCTGGTTCAGATCCACGGTTTGTCCCATCCGGTATGAATTCATTCCCACATAGCTGACACGCAGACTTAGATCGCTCATCAGTTGACGTTCCATCGTCACGTTCCATTGCGCCGATTGCGGATCGCGGTAATTCAAATTGACGTTCTGATAGAAATCGCCCGTACCCGCAACTTGTGCCGGAGTCGTCGGTGCGGCCACTGCCGGAAATTGGAATGCCGGCACGCCGTTCGATAGTTGATTTGCCGATGTCTGTACAATGCCCTGGTTGATGTTCGTCGTATTGAACGAGAGCTGCCCCAGGCTGGTCATCGTGAAGATGCCGAAACCCGCCCGGAATACGGTTTTGTTGTTATTGAATGGCCGGTATGCGATGCCTATGCGCGGTTGAAAGTTCTTCTTGTAAAACGCACGCAGTCCATTGCCCAACCCCAGTTGGCTTGCCCGCTCAATCGGAGCGCAAGGCAACGCCGGATTCACCCCGGGGCATGCATTGATCGAATTCAGCATTCCCTGCCGTGCCGTCCCGTTATTCGTCAGAATAAATCCGCCGTTGCTCGGATCAAAAGCACCCAGGTTATTGTTCTCGCTGGTGAACGGCGGCAGAGCCTCCCAGCGCAGCCCCATATCGATCGTTAGTCTGCTGGTGGCATGCCATTGGTCCTGGGCATATACGCCCGTCTCATACGCGTGCAGTCGCGTATCTGGTCCCGACTGCGCAATGTAACTCTTCGATGGCAGCCCCAGCAATAAATCGCTGAACGCATTGCCGCTGAAAGTTCCTGCATTAAAAGTGAATTGGCCGAAATCGTCCGAACCGCCGAAGCTTTCCAGATCCGTATAGCGCACCCGGCGGAAGTCCACGCCGAACTTCATCGTGTGCTTGCCTTTAATCCACGAAAGATTGTCCGCGATTTGCGCCGTCTGCGACCGCGTGATTCCCGTCTTATCACGCCCAAGGGTGGTAAACCCGGTGCCGTCGGTGAAGTTGAATGTGGGAAACGCATTTACATTCGGCACATCACCCAGGTTCAGCCCTTGTAGCCCCAGGGTATCCACTGCCGTAGCGCCGCTCAGCGGGAAATTCACCTGCAGAGCGTAGTAAGTCAATCCGAAACGCACTTCATTGAATAAGTTCGCTCCAATCGTGTAGTTATGCGAAACGATTAAGTTACGGTTCGTTTCCACGTGCTGCTCGGTCGGCAATAATCCGTTCACCGCGCTTGTATCCACGTTCTTCCAGCTCCAGCGCCCGTAAAGCTGCTGCTTGTCGGTCAGATTATGATCGACTCGAATGTCATATCCGTCGATATTAGCGGGCGTTGGCGCCTGCACGCGGTAGTTGCCGTTCGTATCGATCCCATTTCCAAAATTGGGCAGCGGAATGTAGTTGTTCAGCAGTGAACGCGATACTGGGTTGATCTGACTGGTTGGAATGCGATTTCCCGCGAAAGCCTGGCCAGTTGCCGGGTCTACCGTCGCACCTCCTGGAAGGTTACTCAGGTCCCCAGCGCGCATCGCCGCCGTCGGCACCGAAAGCACTTCCGGTGTGGTAAAGCGCCGGCGGTTTCCTTCGTAATCGGCAAAGAAGAACGTTTTATCTTTTCCCTTGTAAAGGTGTGGAATCTCCACCGGCCCGCTGAAGCTACCGCCGAACGTGTTGTATGCCTTGTGAGCTTTGCTGTCGAATCCGTAAGTGGTAGCGTCCAACGCGCTGTTTTGCAGATATTCAAATGCGCTGCCGTGGAAACTGTTGCCACCGCTCTTAGTGATAATGGTCACGTCCGCCAGTTGCGAAAACTCCGCATTGTTATTAAATTGCGTAACCTTCAATTCAGAAATCAGTTCCGAAGAGGGATTCATGTTCGTCAAAGCGCCGTTCTGCCGCACATTCACTGTCGACGTTCCATCCACCGAATACTGGATCTGCGACGGCGTGCCGCCGCCAATCGACATATTGCCGCTGCTGTCTTGCTGCACGCCTGGAACCGCTACCAGCGCCGCCAATGGAGTATCGCTCCCACCGCGGTAATTCATCGGAAGTTGAACCACTTGATTAAACTTCTTCGTATCGCCGATGGTGCCGTTCTCGGTGTTGACAATCGCCGCTGCGTCACTCACTTCGATACTCGTGCTGACGGCCGCTACTTCCAGCTTCAGATCCACTCGTAATTGCTGGCGAGCATCCAGCGTCAGCTTTGATGTCTTGGCACTGGTAAATCCGTTTTTCGAAGCGGTAATCTCATACGCTCCTGGTTGCAGGTTCAGAGCCTGAAAGTCGCCCTTCTCATCTGAAGTCAGGGTGCGCTCCGTGTTCTCATCCAAGTTCTTGATCGCCAGCGCGACTGATGGCATCGGCCCACCCGAAGCGTCCTGTACGGTGCCGACAATGCTGCCAAACGTGGACTGCCCCCACAGTCCAGCTTGAACGAAGCTGATCAGGCAAACTGCTATCAGCCATCGCCCTGGCAATTCCCTAACTCTATTTACTCTTTCCAGATTCATGATCTCGTCATCCTTTTTGCCTGCGGGCCACGGATTCACGCACAAGCAAGCGAGCAACAGCCGCAGGCCGCACTAATGAATATCGCGGTTGCATCATAAGGAACGCATAAGGAAAACCACCAGCTCAGGGTGGGCCGCACATCGCTGACAAAAGACTTAGGATTTCTTTACTAATTCTTTACGTTCTTAACGTGTATTAGCTAAGTCAAGGAGGTATCGCAAACGGGAAGGAGGACCGGTGAGAAAGCGGGTTTAAGGTGAGAATCAGATAGGTCAAGGGTGCGATGTCAGTGCCATAATCTGGCGGCGACTTATAGCCCACACCAATAACAGCATTGCGGATTTCCCTTACGCGCTTCAGATCATAGGGGGTGGTTTCGGCTCCCTGCAAACAGGCTTAAAACAGCCCTAGCGGCAGGCTCTTCGTGCTAAGCGAAAGCCCGATCGTAATAATATTGTCATTTACGCCGCCCAAGGTAAACAAGCCGCCGTAGTGCAGATAACTGTAACTGGCATTTGCGGAAACGTGCCGCATCAAGGTATAGCCGTAAGAGAAACTCAAGCTCGACGTCGCATAGGACGAAGTGACTACGTTGGAAATGCTAGTCAGGTGGAAGTAGCTATAAGCCGCACTAACGTTGGCACGGTGCGTCGTCACGTTATAGAGCGCGTTGACAAACTGATCGCGAGAGGTCAAGTAAGTCCCATTGCCGGGCATAACGCCCTGCCCGGCCGTAATGGATGCGGAAGAATGCCGGAAGAACCGCGTCAAGGTGCCTTGAAATGAGGGCACATAACTGGTCCGTTGATAAGGGCCGGTAAAGTAACCCTGAACAATCTGCTGCCCTAGCAACGCTGAAATAGCTTCCGTAATCACACCTTGCGTATCGGCGCGATTGATACCGGCCGATACGCTGCCCTGCCAATGGTCGGGGAAGTCGTGCGTCAACGATAACGAGAGTCCATCCACCGAAGTGGTGCCTGCTTGGCGGCTGTAATGATAATAGCTATGCGAATAGGTCGCGCCCAGCGTGGTCTTACCGGTGACACGATAAAGAAGCGATCCTGAACCGGACACCCCGATGCTTCCGATGGCGGCGGAGTAATTATAGTTATTCAGAAAGTAACTCCCGCTAAGAACGTAGCTCAGCCGCCGGGTCTGCTGGTAGGTCAAGTTGATGCCCGCTTGCACAAAGCGGGTTTCAGGACTCAGCGGATTCGGTGACACAGCGGAGCCGGCGCTGGGAACAACGTATCCGCCTGCTCCGTATAACAAAATGCCGGCGGAGACAGGCAGCGAAACCGTCCAATGGCGGCTTAAACGCTTGCTATAGAGAAGCGAAAGATTTTGATCCGTACCGGTGCCGTAAGCGCTTGAGCTGTAGCCCCGATAGTCGCCGCGGTAACTCAGTGAAAGGTTGCCGTCGGAAAACTGATGGACCATGGATACACCGCCGCCGAACTGATATCCCCAACTGCCGGCGCCGACGCCTTGGCCGTTAGACGAAAGAACCGGAATCCGGCTATCGTAAACCCCATTTCCGAAAACGTAGAAGTTTACGAAATCATGATCCATGAATTGCCCCACCATGGTGGGAACGGAGCGCTCAATCGGCACGGGCTCCGGACCTTGCGCCTGCAGCGCGCCGGCGGCCAATAACGCGGCAACCATATAGAGGGCGCTACGGCTCACGCCCTTGGGGCGTTGCACATTCATGTTGTTGAAGCCAGACGGGGAGCGAAGCAAAAAATCAGCCATGCAAACCTTTAAGTCTGACGAACCGGGCTATTCGGTGTCAAGCAAAGAAACACTAGGAAACGTTGCTATTCTCAGGGGTTGAGGATAGTTCTTTTAGGATATGGAAACGTGGGAAAGGCCTTCGCGCGGCTCCTGCGTGAGAAGCGCGCGGCCTATCCTTTTCCGATTGTGGGAATCCATACGGCAAACCACGGAACAGCTTTTGATTTCAAAGGGTTGAGCTTAACTCCGGAATTTGGCCCGGCGGTTCAATCGGTAAATGAATTTCTCGACCGAGCTAAGCCGGACGTGGCAATTGAAATCACAACCTTAAACCCGGAAACCGGTGAGCCGGCGATTTCGCATATACGGTCGGCATTATTAAGAAACATCCATGTCATCACGGCTAACAAAGGTCCAATCGCACATGCGTACGCCGGCTTACAAGAAGAAGCGCGGCGCGCGCAAGCGGAGTTCCGGTTCGAATCAACGGTGATGGATGGCGCGCCGGTATTTAACATGGTCCGGAATGCCTTGCCGGCGGTAAAGATCGCGGGCTTCACGGGCGTGTTGAATTCAACATCAAAAGTCGTAATAGCCGCAATGGCGCGCGGAGAAAGCATGGAAGCGGGCGTTCGCGAGGCGCAGGCATTGGGTATTGCGGAAGCCGATGCGTCCTTCGACATCGATGGGTGGGACTCCGCCGCCAAAACCGCGGCACTGGCAAATGTACTGATGGATGCGCGCACCACGCCGCAGCAAGTGGAGCGCGAAGGAATCCGCGGATTTACGCCGGAGCAAGTGGAAGCGTTAGCGCATCAGGGGCAAACCGTCCTCATGGTGAGCCGGGCTGAGCGCAACGGCGATCAAGTGCACCTGCGAGTGACCCCTGAGATTCTGCCAAAAACCGATTTACTGGCCGCCGCGCAAGGAACCAGCAACATCATCCTCTTTGATACGGATCTAATGGGCACTATCGGAACCGTCTCCATCGATCCAGGCGTGGAGCAGACGGCCTATGGATTATTTAGCGACTTGGTCGATATCGCCAGGTCCGTTTAACAGCTCTTTAACCCGGTCGAGATCGCCCGGCTCGCCAAACTTCACGCCCTTCAGCGATGGATCGATATTGCGGCAGAGGCCGAGCAGCACGGAACCAGGTCCGGCTTCGACAAAGCGCTGAACACCCCGGCGCGCCAACTCGCGGATGGAGTCGGTCCAAAGCACGGGATTAGGAATCTGCTCGAAAAGGCCATGGCGCGCTTCCGCGGCTGTGCTGATTTTCTGCGCATTCCAATTGGCGATGAGCGGGATGGAAAGGCCTTTGAAGCCCGCGGCATTGAGTTCCCCGCATAGGCGTTCCTGCGCCGGGCGCATCAGTGAACAGTGGAAGGGAGCGCTGACCGCGAGCAGAATAGCGCGCTTAGCGCCGGCTGCTTTGGCCAATTCCGTGGCACGTTGGACGGCGGCGGCGTGACCGGCGATCACAACTTGATCGGGCGAATTAAAGTTCGCCACACTGACGACTTCGCCCTGCGCCGCCTCTTGCAGAATACGGTCAATCTGACCTTCGGGAAGCTTAAGAATGGCAGCCATGGCGCCGGTGCCCACTGGGACCGCCTCCTGCATATATTGCCCGCGGTGACGGACAATGCGCAGCGCATCTGCGAAATCAAGTGAACCTGCGGCAACCAGCGCGGAATATTCGCCTAGACTATGGCCAGCCACCACGGCCGGACGGTAGCCTAGGTTTTCCAGAATCTTATACGCGGCGAAGGATACGGCAAGCAGCGCCGGCTGTGTATTTTGAGTCTGCTTCAATACTTCTTCGGGGCCGTCAAAACACAACTGCGAGAGCGGGAAACCCAGAACATCATCGGCCTGCTCCAGCACACGGCGCGCTTCCGGGTAGGCTTCGGCGAGTTGC
>DASXGT010000104.1:0-45147 GCA_036488895.1 Bryobacteraceae bacterium
AGGCGCGTACGCGCATACTGGCCAACAGATTTTTACGTTGATTGATACGCGCACCTGGTGGGTGATCGGTAATTTCCGTGAAACGCAAATCAAACACATCCGGCCCGGGATGCACGCCGATGTCTATCTTCTCTCGGAACCCAATCACCGACTGGAGGGAACTATTGACAGTATCGGTTTCGGCGTGACTCCCGATGCGGATGTCATCGGCCGCCTCTCACAAGGCCTGCCGGACGTACAGCGAACGCTCAATTGGGTTCACCTGGCGTCGCGCTTTCCGGTGCGCGTGCGGATTGAAGATCCGCAACCCGGCCTTTTTCGCATGGGCCAATCAGCCGTCGTTGTTACACGCGGAGAATCAGTTAGCCAATAGGCATGGCTACGAACGCGTCCACATTGAGCGAACCTACCGCGTCCGCAGGCTTTTCGAGTTGGTTCGGTCAATTTCTCAAGAGTGAACTGACTCCTTATCCGGGCAGGGGAGTGACGGTTGCCCGCATGGTGATTGCCGCCACCGTGACGATGATCCTCATCATGACCTTCAAGGTGCCGGGCGGCGCGGTCGGGGCGCTCTACGCCTTCCTCATCTCGCGAGATAGTCTCTATGCAACGCTACAATCGGCTTGGACAATTGCCGTCAGCTACACGGCAGGTCTTGCGTTCCTCCTCATCGGCGCGATCTTATTTGCCGACCAGCCGCTGGGCCGGCTCGCGTGGCTTGCCGGCAGTCTCTTTGTGGTCTTCTTTGTTCTGCGGACACTTCAGAACTTCGGCGCCGCCACCGGCTTCGCCATTTTAATTGTGAACGCGCTCCCCCTCTGGCATTTGCCCGGATCCGCCGAATTCCATTTGGAGTCGACCCTGTGGCTGACGCTTTCCGCCGCCATAGGCACGACGGTGACCGTTACTATCGAAGTCATCTTTCGCGCGTTCCATGCCAAAAACGAGCTGTTTGAGGGATTAGACAACAGGTGGATCGCGATGAATCGCCTGCTGAGCTGCTACACGGAAAACCGGCCTATACCCTCTGCCGTTCACACCGAGCTGACGCAATACGCCATGATCGGCGTAAGCAGTTTGCGAAGAATGCTGGCGCGCTCCGTTTATGAACGTCAGTACCGGGAACAACTAGCGGCTGTTGTGGGGCTTACGGGACGTCTTTCCGATCTCGGATCCACAATGGCGGCGATACCTTATCAACTTATGCAGGGCGATCCGCAACGCGTTTCCGAAGTTGTGCGCCGATTGGACGAGATCCGGCGCATTGTCGACGCCAAACAGCCTCCCCCCGCTCATGAAACGCCGTTGAGCGCGCCCTCCGGAGTTCCATTGCTGCCGGAAGTGGAAAGAACGGTAGCCCTGATTCCGCAGGTGTTTTCTGGAACTGAACCGGTGGGAGCATACATTCCATCGGTGCTCGATGACGATGCAAGCACGGCGCTTTTCGTGCGTGACGCATTCTCAAGCAACGAACACGTGAAATTCGCTCTTCGCGGTTGCCTCGCGGCAACTCTCTGCTACTTTATTTATTCCATTCTGGATTGGAACGGGCTCTCTACTTCAGTCACCACGTGCGTTCTAACCGCACTTACTAACATCGGCTCTTCGCGCCAGAAACAATTGCTGCGCTTCGCGGGCACGGCGGCTGGCGGAATCATCTTCGGCATCGGCGCGCAGGTCTTTATCCTTCCGGAGATCGACTCCATCACACAGTTCACGTTATTGTTTTCCGTCGTCACTGCTGTGGGCGCGTGGTTCGCCACCGCCAGTCCGCGTCTCTCGTATTTCGGCATCCAGCTTGCGCTCGCGTTCTATCTGATAAACCTGCAGGAATTTACCATCCAGACATCGCTCGCCGTTGCAAGAGACCGCGTGGTTGGCGTTTTCCTTGGCCTGTTCGTGATGTGGCTTGTTTTCGATCAGATCTGGGCCAAACCGGCCGCCGAAGAAATGATAACGATCTTTACGGCCAATATTCGTTTGATCGCGGATTTATCCGCGCGGTCCACTGCGGGCGACTCTGCGATATACATCAAATGGATACGGGCGTCGCGTAATAAGATCTACAACAATTTTCAGTCGGTCACCGCCCAAGCCGACGCAATTCCTTTTGAATTCGGCCCCCGGCGCAACCTGCACATGGTGGCGCGGTCCTATATCCGGCGTTGGCAACCGGCTTTGCGCACGCTTTATTTATTGCAGGTGGCATCGCTGCACCACCGCATTTTCGGGGCTGGCGCGGACTTCCCCAAGTCGCTGGTGGACGCCCAAGATGGTTTCCACCAAGGATGCGCGCAGATGCTCGATTTGATGGCCGACCATCTGGAAGGCAAGGATTCTACTCACAACGTGGAGGAACTCGATGCAACATTACGGAATCTTGAGGAGAATCTAGCGCAGGCTGCCAGTGCGACGTCTGGCGGCGTATTCGCCAGGGCGGAGGGATTGGTGACGTTATCACGACAGATTAGGCCGCTACTTGAAGATCTCTTCCACGATGTAAATAGGACGCCTTCCACTGTGTTCGTCAAAATGTAGCGACACGTTTACGCAGCCTTTCCAGGCAACATACCGCGCAACCGGAAAAACATCGCTGCCGCCCCCAACTGCGCCACAATCCCAAACACAACCAACCCCACCAAAGACCGCGAATAAAGCAATCCCATCACGGCGCTCCCGACAAACCACATTACGCCGTAGACGCCGTTAAAGGCGCCAAACGCGCTGCCGCGCTTGTTCATTGACACTACTGTCGCTATGCCCGAACGCAGGCAAGCATCCTGCGCACCCAACCCCGTCGCCCAACACGCAATGCTAGCGATAGCGCCCACGGACCCACCCAAGAATCCCAGGGGCAGTCCCGCCAAAGAAATGAAAACCCCAAACACAAGCGTGTTCAAACCAAAGCGGTCAAAAAGCCTTCCGAAACCTAGCGCCGTCAATCCATTCAGCGCCATTGCACCGGCATACAGAAGAGGAATCGCCGCCGGCGCGGCAAGATTCGCGCTCTGAAAATGATAAGCGAGCAACGGAAAATCCACAAAGCCGCACGCCAGCAACCCCGCCGCCGCGACGTACATCCAGAACACCTGTGGCAAAACCTGCGTAGTCTGCGTCTTCGCCACGTGTGTGCGGTCCGGATTCAACACGCGCGCCATCACCAACGCTACCAATGTACCCACGGCGGGAAAGGCCAGCCAAAGAAAGCCAGGCCCGAAATGGTGCGACCGCGCCACCGCCGCCACCATTAGCAGCGGTCCAATCACCGCGCCGGTCTGGTCCATGATGGAGTGCAGCCCAAATCCCCAACCATGCCCCACTTCCTGTGTCGCGCCTGACAAAAGAACATCGCGCGCGGGACCGCGCAGCGCTTTACCGGTGCGCTCGGCAATGATGAGAATCGCGGCCGTCTGCCAGTTTGCCGCGAACGCCAGCGCGGGCACCGCGATGACATTCATCGCATAGCCGCAGAAGGTGATCGTCCAATAGGCATGCGTGCGGTCCGCGAATCGCCCCGAAAAAAAGCGCAAACTCGCCGCCAGCATTTCACCGATGCCGGCGATCACCGCAACCTGCAACGCGCTGGCGCCGAGATCCTTCAGATACGGCCCAATGATGCTATGCGCGCCTTCATAAGTCATGTCGGCAAATAGGCTCACGATGCCGAGGCAGACAATGAACCGGAGCGCGGAAGCGCGTTTTTCTGAAGCGGATTGTTCCGGCGAGGCCGTCATGCGCGACCCATTTTGTACAAGCCCATGCTGCATCATAACGTGCCGCTTGCTGTTTCAGATGGGGTGCTATTTCTAAAAATAGCCCCTCTTTACATCTACGTTATTACGTTGTACGCTATTTCGTATAACGTAATAATGAAACGACTCGCGCATGATGGCCGCCTTGTATCCGGCGGCGTCGAAGAAACGCTATGGCGATGAACTCGATGCTCTCATTGAAGATGCGGGCGGGAGCTGGCGCGTCGTCTTTGACCTATTAAAAGAGGCAATGAAAATGCAGCTCAATACATGGTCATCCGGTAAATTGGCACTGGTGTTCGGCATCAGCGGATTGCTGGCGGCGGCAGCCGTGACTTCCATGTCCATCCTACTGCTCATCGCGTGGCTCGGATCGGTCACGCTCACTTTCCATGTGCCTGCAGACGCGCGGACACTTTTCTTTGCCGGTGGACTGGACGGCATTTGTTATGCGAGCTTTATCATTGGGAACGGCGATTTGCTGCACAAGCCGCGCCTCAAACTCAGGATTCAGTAACATTCCATAGGATAGGTATTATCAGACAATGCGTTATTGGATCGTCCATTGGCTCGTCAGCAGCGTTGCTCTACTCATCGTCGCCAAAATTTTACCGGGTATTGAAATCGAAGGGTTTGGAGCCGCCCTCCTAGCCGCGCTTGTCATCGGCTTAGTCAGTGCGACCGTCGGATTGGTCCTCAAAATCGTTCTGCTGCCCTTCATCCTGCTGAGCCTGGGCGTGATTTACTTCCTCATCAACGGGCTCATGCTGAAGGTTGCATCGGAATTTGTACCCGGCTTCCGGGTAATCGGATGCCTGCCGGCGGTCCTCGGCTCCATTCTGCTCACCATCGTCGATTACGCGTTAAGCCGCGCTATCGGATTACGATGACGTGCGCTTGTTCTTTATGATTTTGAGTGAGCAGCTTCGGGCGCTTGCTCCTGCTGCAACCACATCAATGACCCAGGCGTAGTAAGCATCTCTCCCGTCTCCAGCAGCGTCTTGATTCCGGAGAGAATCATGGGCCAGCCACCGTAGATCTGATTATTGGCGTCTTCACGCAACTGATCGTGCGTCACTTTAAGCAGGCAGGAATCGGCCACCGGCTCAATCTCCCAAGTCACCCGTGAGGTCCCCTCACTCTTCACGTCCTCGCCCCAAAGAGCTCGGAAGCTTTGGACAAGCCGCCGCGGTGGGTCTACTTCAAGATTCTCCCCGTCGAAGATCGTCGTTTGCCCGCCAACGGCCTCGTAGTGGGAGCCCTTTGTCCAGTTCGAAGTAACCACCACTCCAAAGTTATATTTGCGCCGCATCTCGGGGTCGGTTATGGCCTTCCAAAGGCGCTCAGGCGTGGTCTTAATGTAGATTTCAAATACTTTTACCATCGTGTTGTTCTCCAATTTGTGTTTGAGGTCGCTTAGCGTCGCGACCCACGGTTCGGTGTATTTGCTCACCCACCGGTCGTAGATGAGCCGTATCGGAACGGCATTCAGAAAGTGCAATTTCTCGCGCCCGCGCCGTCTGGTCACGACGAGACCCGCCTCTTCCAGCAACTTCAGGTGTTTCATGACACCGAAGCGCGTCATCGGCAGCCGCTCTTCGAGCGCACTTAAAGTCTGCCCGTCGTTTTTAGATAACTCGTCCAGCAGACTCCGGCGTGTTGGATCCGCAAGGGCTTTGAACACGTCGTCCATACCTGAATAATAGGTGACCTAATAGTCACATGTCAATGTTATTTTTGAGTGCCTGACTCTATCAATATGGTGGGGATTTGACATCGTCGAAAGGTTGGCCTACGCTAGTTCCACTATGCGAGGTTTTGTCTTCCTTGTCTTTGCCTTGTTCGTAGCACCGTTCGGAGCATTTGCTCAAACGCAGGCGATTAATGGGAGCGTGCGCGGCCGCGTCTTGGATCAGGCCGGTACTCCGATAGCGGACGCCAAGGTGGATGCTGTCAATGACGCCACGGGCTTTCTTCGTTCCCAACAAACGCAGGACGACGGCTACTACGTGATTGCCAACTTGCCGCTCGGCTCTTACACGATTTCTATTCAGAAGAGCGGTTTTACTTCCGAGCGCCATACCGGCGTTGCACTTGACGCCGGCACGACAGCCACTATTGATGCTCAGTTAAAAGTGGGTGAAGTCAGCACTTCCATCGAGGTCACCGGCGGCGCGCCCATCATTGAGCCCGATCGTGTCAGCACGGGCCGCACCATCAGCTTTACAGAGACGGATAACCTGCCGCTTACGTCGCGAAATCCGTATAACTTTATCCTGTTTCAGCCTGGCGTCAGCGGGCATCCCAATCCCGAACTTGGCATTCCGCGCCTGCTGAACACCAATGGTCTTGTCGATCACGTCAATTACCAATTGGACGGAACCACGGACACAGAAACTGACCGCACCGGTCTGCGCCTTTTCGCCATTGCTAACAACTACGTAAGTGAAGTGCAGGTCGTCTCCAATAGCTTTTCGCCGGAATTCGGCCGTATTGCCGGAAATATCTACAACGTCATTACCCAATCCGGCAGCAATCAATTCCATGGTGAAGTCGAATTCAGCGGCCGCCCGCTTGATTTGGTCGCCAGGCCCATTCTTGCCACGCCTAGCACGTTGATTCCGGTTGCCAATGACTTCTCTGCAAACGCCGGTGGAAAAATTATCAAAGACAAGTTGTTCTTCTTCGCTTCTTACGAACACGTCAAACGCAGCGTTCCTTCACCGACAACTATTACCTCGGCTAACGCGGCTGCGATTGGCATTCCCGCGAATCTGCTGGGAAATCCGCCTACCGTGGAGCACGCCCAATGGATCGACACGCGGCTCGATTGGAGCATTACCCAGAAACATCAATTCTTCATTCGCTATAACTACTTTCGTAATCGTTATCCGTTCAACACCAATGCAGGCGGTCTCTACGCGCTTGACGCCGCCTCCGATTTCCGTGACCGCGCGCATGTTGCGGGCGCGCAACTCCTCTCCACTTTTTCGCCAACCCTATTGAACGAACTGCGTTTCGGCTGGCCCTATCGTAATGAGCAGCACGTGGCGAATCCACTAACCGGAACGGGCGCGGAGATCACCATCAGCGGTATCGCCAACTTTGGCGGCAGCACCGCGGTCGGCGATCGCTTTCAGGAAAAAATTCCGAACCTAAATGACAACGTCACACTGGTGAAAGGCGCGCATACATTGAAGGCGGGCTTCGGCTTCCAGCAAAATCTGGACACGCAAGCCGCGGATATCTACACGCAATACATTTTCCCCACCATTGCCGCTTATCGGCTCGGCCTTTCCGGCGCCAATCCGCACTCCTACAACACCTTCAACGCTAGCGTGGGCCAACCGGGTGCGTGGTACCACTCATTCTTCTGGGATCTGTTCTTGCAGGATAGCTGGCAGATTACGCCCAAGTTAGTCGCTATCTACGGTGTTCGATACGATCGCTTCAGCGCCCCCGGCGGAGACAAAAACGCATTGTTTCCGTGGTCGCAGAGTTTCCGGACGCCCGGCGCTAATTTCGCCCCACGCCTCGGCCTCGCCTGGTCGATCAATCCCAAAACCGTTTTGCGTGTCAGCTCCGGCATCTTCTACGAAGCGCCGCCTACCAATCTTTGGTACAACGCGATTTACAACGACGGTGGCTCGGCGTCTTACATTGCCTCCATCGGGTCAAGCGCGCCCGGCGCGCCGCCGTTTCCATCGGTTGTCGTCAACGGCAGCCTTCCGCGTTCTTCACAAACCATTTACACCGTCACGCCCGGCTTCAAGAACGACTACGCCATTAATTCCAGCATTCAAATCACGCGCCAGCTCTCACAGAACGATTCTTTTACTGTTGGCTATGCCAATGTCAACGGACGCAATCTGGAGTATCTGCGGAATCTGAACCTGATTAACCCGTTGGGCTATTTGGCTGACGGACGCCCCATCTTTTCTTCCACTGCAAACGCATCCACGCGCCTCTTTCCGCAGTTCAACAACATTGCTCTGCAGGACATTGGCGCGAACAGTTCCTATAACGCTTTGATTGTGAGTTATCAGCGCCGCTTCGAGCGCGGTTTTTCCGTTAACGCGGCTTACACCTATTCGCATTCCATCAGCGACGCGCCGGAAGCCAATGCTTATGATCAAGGCTCCAACTTCATTGAGGACCCCACGAATCGGGAGCGCGATCGCGGAAATACGTCTATCAACCGGCCGAATGCATTTACTCTCAGCACGGTCTGGCAGTCATCATTTTCAGGGATTCAGAATCGAGTTCTGCGAGCCATCGTGAACGGCAACCAGTTCGCCATCCTGGCGAATTTATCTTCCGGGGACGAACAAAACTTAATTGCAAACCAGGTGCTGAACGGAGACAGCCTGGCGGGAGCCGGTGTGACCAGACCTTTGTATGTAGGCCGAAACACTCTTCGCACGCCTAGCGTTTATCAGATCGACGCACGTTATAATCGTTCCTTTTTCAAATTGTGGGATCGGTTGACTCCGCAATTTTTCCTCGAAGCGAACAACGTCTTCAATCACCCGAATATCACGAGCATCAATACTACCGCCACTGTCAACGCCGCGGGCGTCATTACAGGCGCACCGACACTTGCGCCGGTTTCAACGCTTCTAGAAGGCCGAATTATTCAACTTGGGGTAAAAGCGAACTGGTAGCTGTGTTAAAAAGGCGGTGAAGAATAGGATCGCTGCATCATGCTTGAGCATCCTGGCCGGAAACTGTTGCTGGTGGTGGCTGCGTCACTGGCCGTCAGCTCATTCGCACAGATTGTGCCTCCTGCCGCTACCGCGCATTCGGTCTTCGAAGTAACTACTGTTAAGCGAAACAAGTCCGGCGGATCAGGCTCCCATTCCGATTTTAAAAATGGACACTTCGTTGCGTCTAATGTCTTGTTGAAGAATCTGCTCCAATATTCCGCCTACGGCATTCCGGAGCCGCGGATTTTGGGCGGTCCCAAGTGGCTCAACTCCGAACGATTCGATATCGAAGCGAAGACAGACAGCCTGACCGCCGACCGGTTGCGAACGCTTGGCCGGGAGCAGCGCAGACTTCAGACGCAAGGCATGTTTCAACAACTCTTGGCAGACCGCTTTAAACTGATGATTCATTTCGAGACAAGAGACCTTCCGGTTTATGCTCTGGTCATCGCAAAGAAAAGGCCCATTCTTCATGAGTGGAACGAATCTGAAGGTTTCCTTACATCGGCGAGCACCGGGCAGTTCACCGCCAAAGGCAAGACGATGGCGGAAATAGCCGTGGCATTGACGCAAGAGTTATCGAAAGAGTTGGGCCGCGTCATCATCGATAAAACCGGGATTGATGGGAGATATGACGTCACGCTCAAGTGGACGCCAGAGAGCGATGCGACAGAGGGTAGTACGCCGCCCGATTCCGGACCATCGATCTTCACTGCAATTCAGGAGCAACTTGGGCTGAAACTGGAATCAACCAAGGGGCCAGTACAGGTTCTCATCATCGATCACGTCGAGATGCCTACAGAAAATTAGCGATTATCTTAGAGGAAAACCTGCATGACTCAATACACCCGGCGAGAGATTCTTGGAATTCTAGGAGCGGCCGGCATCGGTTCCGCCGCGGCGGGGAATCCGCCGCCGAATATTCTCTACATCATGGCCGACGATCACGCGGCTCACGCAATTTCCGCGTATGGGAGCAAAATCAACAAGACTCCCAACATTGATCGCATTGCCAATCAAGGTGTGCGTCTTACCAATTGTTTCTGCACGAATTCTATCTGCACCCCCAGCCGGGCGGCCATTCTGACCGGTCAATACAGCAATAAGAACGGCGTTTACACCTTGGACGACGCCATCGATCCGAAGCGAGACAATGTCGCGAAAGAAATGCGGCAGGCCGGTTATCAGACCGCCATGATCGGCAAATGGCATCTGGAAACCGATCCGTCCGGTTTCGACTACTGGAAAATCCTGCCGGGGCAGGGCGTTTACTATGACCCCGTCTTCCTCACGTCGGCGGGAAAGAAACAATACCAGGGCTACTGCACCGATCTCATTGCCGATTTCAGTCTCGATTGGCTAAAACAGCGCGATCGCACCAAGCCGTTCTTTCTCATGTCCCACCACAAAGCGCCCCACCGTCCTTGGGACCCCGCGCCAAAGTACAAAGATTTGTTCGCTCATGACACCATACCGGAACCGGACAATCTTTACGATCATTATGCTGGGCGGGCGCGCAGTGTCGCCGCTGTAACTATGAAGGTCGGCGAAGACATGAACGATCGTGACGTGAAGACTCACCGGCCTGACGATCTGAAGGGCGACGCCATGCGCAAATGGGCTTATCAACTCTTCATCAAAGATTATCTGCGTTGCATTCAGAGCGTCGACGACAACGTCGGGCGAATGCTCGATTACCTTGATGCGGAAGGGCTGGCGGCAAACACCATTGTGATTTATACCTCCGACCAAGGCTTCTTCTTGGGGGACCATGGATGGTTTGATAAGCGCTTGATGTACGAGGAGTCATTGCGCATGCCGTTCTTGCTGCGCTATCCCAGCGCGGTCAAACCCGCGACGGTGAATCGCGACATCATTCTCAACATTGATTTCGCGCCGATGTTTCTAGACTACGCTGGCCGCGCCGCGCCCGCCGAGATGCAAGGCCGCAGTTTCCGCCACAACCTGGAGGGGCACGCGCCCGCTGATTGGCGAACGGCCATGTATTACCGCTACTGGATGCACAACACCAGTGACCACCATGTTCCGGCTCATTACGGCGTCCGCACCGAACGTTGGAAGCTAATCTACTACTACGGCAAACCGTTAGGAATGAAAGGCGCAAATCCGCCTGATACCGTGCCGGACTGGGAGTTGTTCGATCTGCAAAACGACGTCCGAGAGATGCACAATCTGTATCACGATCCGAAGTACGCGGCGCTCATTCAGCACCTAAAGCAACAGCTGGCAAAGTTGCAGCAGGATGCAGGAGACACACCGGTTTGAGCGCCCGCCTAGCAACCTGACCAGAAGCGCCTCCCGTTCTTGCGGCTGACCGCGCTCCGTGTTCCGGACCGAATCACAACTCGGCAAAATTAGTTCACTATTCTGGATCTTCCGTCGCGTGAGCCACTTACAATGTTTTGCGGCGGCGCATCCACTTTCATTCGGCTATTTCGGCTGCTACGTTTTAGCCGCAAATGACAGTAATTTACATGACTCACGAAAAGCTTGGCTTCGTTTCGCAAAAACCGCAAACGGGCATGCAAATTGGAAATCACGGCGTGGCTTATGCACGCCCCAAACGCCGGACCGAAGCCGGAAGCCCTCGGACAAATGTTGAATTTTACGCCAAATTCAACGTCTGCCGGACGGTTCCGCGTTCTGCTTGAATCTTCTCCTGCAGCAGCATGATGGCGTAAATCAACTGCTCCGGACGCGGCGGGCAACCCGGCACATACACGTCCACAGGAATCACTTGGTTCACCGGGACCAGCGCATAATTACTGAACACGCCCGTGGATGTGGCGCAAGCGCCCATGGAGATCACCCATTTCGGCTCTGGCATTTGCCGGTACAACTGCCGGATCACCGGAGCCATCTTATTCGATACGCGCCCGGCAATAATCATCAGATCCGATTGCCGCGGCGAGCCGCGAAAGACTTCGGCGCCGAAACGCGCGGCATCATAGCGCGAGGCCATCATCGACATCATTTCGATGGCGCAGCAGGCTAGGCCGAACGTCATGGGCCACAGCGAATTCTTTCTGGCCCAGTTCAACGCGCTGTCGAGCGTCGTGGTAATGATGCTGTCGCCAATATCTAATGTTTCGTCGTCCGCCCGCGCAAAGAGACTTGGCGGTTGGCTTAGCTCGAATTTTTCTGAGTCGCCCACGTTGAAATTATCCCACGAACGTCTAAATAGCAGTCCTATTTATGATGGGACGACGGAATTACTTGAGCAAATATACTTTTACCGCTTTGTTTCTGGCCCTGGCCGCCGCGATACCGGCATTTGCCCAGACCAGTAACCCAATTCAAATAGCGCTCGACATCACCGATGCCCCGCGCAAAATCCTGCATGCGCGCTTGACGATTCCCGTCAAACCGGGACCGCTGACACTCACCTGTCCACAATGGATACCTGGCGAACACGGGCCCACCGGGCCGATTGATAACATCGCCGGAATCGTTCTCACGGGGAACGGCCAAGACATCCCATGGCAGCGCGACAACGTGAATATGTTCCAGTTTCACTTGGTTGTGCCCGCGGGCGTGAATACAATCGAGGCCAAAGTCGATTTCCTCGCCACGGCCGCTCCCAGCGGGTTTTCGGCCGGCGCGTCCACCAGCGCTAACTTGGCGATCGTCAGTTGGAACGAAATGACTCTCTATCCGGCCGGCGTCCCCGCGGCCGAAGTGCGTTTTGTCCCCTCAATCACCTTGCCGGATGGTTGGAAATTCGGCACGGCATTGACGGAAAAGTCCCGCTCCGGGAACACGATTCAATTTGATGCGACAACGCTCGAAACGCTAGTGGATTCGCCGCTGTTGGCCGGACGCTTCTTTAAGGAGATTCCGCTCGCACCGGAAGTTTCTCCAAAACACTATCTCGACATGGCGGCCGATGGTCCCGAAGATCTGGCGGTTAGCTCCGATGAAGTAGAGCAGTTCAGTAATCTGATCCGCGAGACCGGGGCGCTCTACCGTTCGCGGCATTACGGCAGCTATCATTTCCTGCTGACGTTGAGTGAAAGCGTAGCGCATTTCGGACTGGAGCATCACCAATCAAGCGATGACCGCGTGGAAGCGCGCACGTTTCTTGATGACGATTTAAATCTGCTGAACGGCAGTTTGCTGCCGCATGAATTCACTCATTCCTGGAATGGAAAATATCGCCGTCCCGCCGGCTTGGCCACGCCCAACTATCAACAGCCGATGAAAGGCGATTTGCTCTGGGTCTACGAAGGCCTAACCGAATACGAAGGCGACGTGCTAGCGGCGCGCAGCGGACTTTGGACCGCGGATCAATACCGCGCCATGTTGGCCGATAGCGCCGCTCAGCTTGATCACCGCCCGGGCCGGACCTGGCGCAATTTGCAAGATACGGCTACCGCTGCCCAAACACTCTACGAAACCAGCGACCAGTGGGACAATTGGCGCCGTTCAGTCGATTATTATGCTGAGGGTGAGTTGCTTTGGCTGGACGTGGACACCACCATGCGCAAGCTTTCGAGTGACAAGAAAAGCTTGAATGATTTCTGCGCGCGCTTTCTGGGCCTTGGCGGCGACACTCCGCCCAAAGTCATCCCCTACACATTCGACGACATCGTGGCGAACCTAAACGCCATTGTTCCCAATGATTGGGCGGCATTTCTGAAAGAGCGGTTAATGTCGAAATCGCCCCGCGCGCCATTGGGCGGGATCATGAACGGCGGCTACCGCGTCGAATATACAGAGAAGTCGAATGAATTTACGCGCGCCGGCGAAGCGCGCGACCGCGGCGTGAACGCTTGGTATTCGCTGGGAATCCGCATGGAAGAGCAGACGGTGAAGGACGTTCTTCTGGGGTCGCCGGCCTATGCCGCCGGATTGGGGCCAGGCATGAAACTGGTGGCGATTAACGGACGTCAGGCAAATGAAGAGCTACTTCACGCCGCCATCCGAGATGCGAAGGGCAGCAAGGAGCCCATCGAGCTGATCGTGGAAAACACCGGGTTTTTCAAAGTGATGAAGATTGATTATCATGGAGGTGAAAAATATCCACACCTGACGCGCGAACCAAACGCGCCGGCTCTCCTAGATGAAATTCTGAAGCCGATGGTCAACCGCACGGAGCGGGCACAGCGGTAACCGAAACTAATTCTCCACAACTCCCGTACAATTAAATAAGTAAAGCCCGTTCTAACTATGCTCGATTCGACGCTCGCCAAAGTATTTGGCACGAAACACGATCGCGAGATCAAAAGGATACGCCCTATCGTAGCGGCGATCAATGATCTCGAGCCCCAGCTCAAGCTCCTGTCCGATTCCGATTTAGCAGCAAAAACAGTTGATTTTAAACAGCGCGTTGCCAATGGAGCGCCGCTGGACGACGTCCTGGTGGAAGCGTTCGCAGTTTGCCGCGAGGCGGGGCGGCGCGTGCTGAATATGCGCCACTTTGATGTCCAGTTGATTGGCGGCGTGGTGCTGCACCGTGGCCGCATCGCCGAAATGAAAACAGGCGAAGGCAAAACCCTAGTTGCGACGCTGCCCAGTTACTTGAATGCCCTGGAAGGGAAAGGCGTTCACATTGTCACCGTGAACGATTATCTGGCGCGCCGCGATTCTGAGTGGATGGGCCGGATTCATCGTTTCCTTGGTTTGACCGTCGGCAATATTGTGCATGATCTTGATGACGAGCAGCGCCGGGCCGCCTATGGCTCCGACATCACTTACGGCACCAATAACGAATTCGGCTTCGATTATCTGCGCGACAACATGAAGTTCCGGCTGGAGGATTATGTCCAGCGCGAATTCAATTTCGCCATTGTCGACGAAGTGGATTCCATTCTGATTGACGAAGCCCGTACGCCGTTAATCATTGCGGGTCCGAGTGAAGAATCCACCGACAAATACTATCGCGTGAACAGTATCATCCCGCACCTGGTGCGCGGCGAAGTGATTGAAGGCAAGGAGCCGGGCCACTCGCTTACCACTGGAGATTTCACCGTCGACGAAAAGCACCGCTCGGTGGCGCTGACGGAAGAAGGCGTATTAAAGGTAGAGAAACTGCTCAATACCGGGAACCTGTACGATCCCGCGAATATTGAGATGAACCATCACGTGCAGCAGTCCCTGCGCGCGCACATCCTCTATCAGCGAGATCGAGATTACGTGGTGCAGGAAGGGCAAGTCATCATCGTCGACGAGTTCACCGGGCGTTTGATGCCTGGACGCCGTTGGAGCGATGGTCTGCATCAGGCCGTGGAAGCGAAGGAAAAGGTCAAGATTGAGCGCGAGACGCAGACCATGGCCAGCGTCACCTTCCAGAACTTCTTCCGCATGTATAAGAAGTTGGCCGGCATGACGGGTACGGCCGACACCGAAGAAGCCGAATTCAACAAAATCTACAACCTGGAAGTAACGGTTGTTCCCACGAACAAGCCGATGATCCGGCTCGAAAATCCGGACGTCGTGTACCGTACCGAAGAAGAAAAGTTCCGCAACGCGGCAAAAGAGATTAAGACGCTGCAGGAAAAAGGGCAGCCGGTGCTGGTGGGAACCATCTCGGTCGAAAAATCGGAGCGCTTGTCCAACATCTTAAAGAAGATGGGCGTGCGGCACGAAGTATTGAACGCTAAGAACCACGAACGCGAGGCGCACATTGTGGCCCAAGCGGGGCGCAAAGGCGCGGTGACTGTTTCCACTAACATGGCCGGCCGCGGCACCGACATTTTGCTCGGCGGAAATCCGGATGTTCTGCTGGAAGACCGCTTGAAGAAATATGGAAAGACAGCGGAGCTGCTGCCGCCCGAGGAACTGGAGCGGATCAGGTCAGAGGTAAAAGCCGAGATCGAAGCGGAGCGTCAGGAAGTAGTGGCGGCCGGCGGTTTGCTTATTTTGGGAACCGAGCGGCACGAATCCCGGCGTATTGATAACCAGTTACGCGGACGCGCCGGACGCCAGGGCGATCCTGGCAGTTCGCGTTTTTATCTTTCCTTGCAAGACGATCTGCTGCGCATTTTCGGCGGCGACCGAATGCAGAACTTGATGCTGCGTCTCGGTATGGAAGAAGATGTGCCGATCGAATCGAAGCTCATCTCTTCGCGTATTGCCAAAGCACAAGAGGCTGTGGAAGCGCAGCATTTTGCTTCACGCAAACACGTACTTGAGTATGACGACGTGATGAACAAGCAGCGCCAGGCTGTGTACGGCATGCGCCGCCAATTGCTCGAAGGCAATACCCAGAAGGAACGCATTGAGGAAATCGTCAAGGGCATCATCGGCGCGTTCATTGATCAATACTGCGTGGAAGGCACGCGGCCCGATCAATTCGATCTGGCCGGCTTGCAGACTTCGGTGATCAACCAGTTTGGTGTGAAGATTGAGCTTGACGATCTCCGCGATTTGAGCCGCGAGGAAATAGAGCAGCGCATCACCGACGTGGTGAAAGCATTCTACGATTCGAAAGAGCGCATGATCGGGCCGGAGAACCTACGCCAGGCCGAGCGCATCATTATGTTGAACGTGGTAGACAACCAGTGGAAAGATCACTTGTTGTCGATGGACCACTTAAAAGAAGGCATCGGTCTGCGCGGCTACGGGCAGAAAGATCCGCTGATCGAATATAAGAAGGAATCCTTCACCATGTTCCAGGACATGATGGACCGGATTGAAGACGAGACGATCAGATTCCTGTACTTCATGCGGATCGAAAGCGGCAATCCGCCGCTTCCTTATCCCGAAGAAGAGGATGAAGACGATGACGAAGGCGGCGATGAGCTTCCCGAGCCCGAGATTTCGCAAGCACAGATTGAGGCGCAACAGTCGGTTATCGATCTAACGCGCAACATCCAGCGGAAGAAAGATAAAGAACTCGCCGATCTGCAGTTTAACGGTAACGGGACGGGCGAGCAGGCGCACCAGCCAGTATCGAAAGCTCCGAAAGTAGGGCGCAATGATTTGTGCCCTTGCGGCAGCGGAAAGAAGTACAAAAAATGTCACGGAGCAGCAGCCTAGTTTCGAGACCGAGCCGTGACCGTAAGGGAGCGGTGCGGATTATTGTTATCGCGGCGCTCTTATCGTCCGCGCTATGCGCCCAATCGCCCAATGACAAAGCGCTCTGGGACGAATACGGCTTAGCGCACGCTGAGAGCAGCAAAGCGGGAAATCTCGCCGTAACAAGTTACCGGATGAAAGATCTCACCGGCGCATTGGCCGTATGGGAATGGCTGCGCTCCGGCGGCGCGCGCTCCTGTGATTTCACGGCATTTTGCTCCACTGATGGCAAGCGCACCGTATTGGCGGATGAAAACTATGTGGTCCTTTTTGAAGGCGGCATGCCAACCAAAGAGCAAGCCGCTAACCAGTTAACGGCTCTGCCCAACAAGAGCGGGACTTCACTCCCGGCAATCCTCACGTTCATCCCTCGTCAAGGCTTGATACCCGGTTCCGCGAAATACATTTTGGGTCCAGCTTCTCTGGCCGCCTTTGCTCCGGAGCTGGCTTCTTTGAAACCTGGATTCGAGCAAGGCGCCGAAGCGCAAGTGGCGCAGTATGCGGGAGGCGCACGGCTCGCGCTTTTTTACTATCCGTCGCCGGAGATGGCGCGTCTGCACGCGATTGAATTTAAGTTATTGCCAAACGTGCGCGCCAAGCGGTCCGATGTTTTGATTGCGGCGGTTTACGGAGGCGCCACCGAAGCCCAGGCCCAAACGCTGCTGAGCCGGGTGCAATACGAAGCCAAAATCACCTGGAATGAGGTTCCGCCGCCCAGTCCGATTAAGCCCCTTTACCGTTTGCTAGTTAACATTATGTACATGAGCATCGCGATGAGCGCTCTGTGCTTGGTGGCAGGCTTAATCTACGCTGGCATGCGTTTGTACCGGCGCCGCTACGGAACTTTAGAGGCGGATGAGGCCATGACGACGCTGCATCTGACCGGAGATTAAGCTGCTGAAACAAATAGGGTTAGCGGGACGGCCTGAATTGTTTTCCACAGTATTGTACGGGTTTTTGCACAAGCTGTTGAAGAACATGTTGGACGATAAATGGTTTGTTCCTCGGAACTTACAGGTGCTAGAACTAAGCGAAAAAAATGCCCTTGACTTCAATCCTCGCTCAGCCTAAACTCCAATCACTAACGGATTTTGACGGCTGCGACGCCGTCGGGATCAGTTCTCCCATAAAACGTAAGACCTGGTCAGCCAGGGATCTGAAAATGCTCATTCAGTGGAATGAGCATTTTCTTTTTGCCGGATCTAGTCACTGGTCTCGCGCATGAGACCGCCTCCTTCCAAGTCTTCCGAAACGCCGCAAAGTTGGCGTCAGCGTTTCCAGGCGCTACGAAACGTACCGCCCTTATTGCGAATGGTCTGGGGCGCCAGCAAGCCTTTAGCGCTCGGTTCTTTGCTTTTGCGGGGTATCTCAGCGCTGCTCCCGCTCGCCACTTTGTGGGTTTCCAAACTGATCATCGACTTGGTGGTGCGGGCCATCAGACATCAATCATACGATCACTTTCTTATATGGAAGTTATTGCTTTTAGAATTGTTATTGGCTCTTGCCTCGGATACTCTTGGCCGCTTCATCTCATTGATCGACAGTTTGCTGGGCGATCTGTTCAGCAACCACGTCAGCCTGCGCCTGATGGAGCATGCTGCCGCCCTCGATCTGGTGTCTTTTGAAGATCCCGTGTTTTACGACCGCATGGAACGCGCTCGGCGCCAGTCTTCCGCGCGCTTGGGCCTGCTGGCGAGCTTGGCCGGAATGGCCCAACAATTATTGACATTGTTATCTTTGCTTTCGGCAGTGATCTTCTTCTATCCATGGCTCTTATTGCTCTTGGCCGCAGCTACGCTTCCGGTTTTTTGGGGAGAAACGCGCTTTGCCATGTTGAACTATTCCATGCTCTTCCGCTATACGCCGGAGCGGCGTGAGTTGGATTACCTCCGGTTTCTAGGTGCAAGCAATGAGAGCGCCAAGGAGGTCAAAATCTTCGGCCTGGGCCAACATCTTGCCGGGCGTTCCCGGAGGCTCTTTGACCGTTTCTACACCGAAAACAGGGCATTGGCTATCAAGCGCGCAGTGCATGGCGTCTTACTGAACCTGGTGCCTACCGGTGCCTATTATGCTGCCTATGCGCTAATTATTCTGCGCGCGCTGGCCGGAACGCTCTCAGTGGGCGGTTTGACGCTGATGGTCGGCGCGTTCTCGCGGGCTCGAACTATCATGGACAGCTTGGTCTCCGGGCTCGTTGGAGTTTCCGAACAGGCATTATTTATCAAAGATTTATTCGACTTTCTTGAAACTACTCCTTCCATTATTTCTAAGCCGGGTGCGATCTCGCCGCCGAGACCGATACGCCTTGGCTTCGAATTTCAGGGAGTGTCATTTTCCTATCCAGGTCAAGCGAAAAAAGTTCTCGACAACGTGAGCTTTTCATTTTATCCCGATGAACGGATTGCACTTGTCGGTGAAAACGGGGCCGGGAAGACCACTTTGGTGAAATTGCTCGCGCGCTTATACGATCCCACCGAGGGTCGCATCCTCCTGGATGGCGTAGATCTGCGCGACTACGATGTGGACGAACTGCGAAACGAAATTGGAGTAATTTTCCAGGACTACATGAGATATGACATGCTAGCCTTTGAAAATATTGGCTTTGGCAGGATAACCGAAATTGCGGACCAGGATCGGGTGCGCAGAGCTGCCGAGAAGAGTTTAGCTGCGACGGTAGTGGCAAATTTACCGAAAGCTTACAACCAGATGCTTGGCCGTCGCTTTGAAGGTGGCGTGGATCTCTCCACGGGACAATGGCAAAAAATGGCTTTGGCGCGGGCCTACATGCGTGATGCCCAAATCCTGATTTTGGATGAGCCAACCGCCAGTTTGGACGCGCGCGCCGAGTTTGAAGTCTACCAGCGCTTCGTCGACCTAACCGCCGGGAAAATGGCCGTGCTGATTTCCCACAGATTTTCCACAGTCAGAATGGCCGACCGGATTCTAGTACTTGAGTACGGGCGGATTGCCGAACAAGGCTCTCATCAGCAATTGGTAGCGCAAGGCGGGAAATATGCCGAGCTATTTGAACTACAGGCCGCCGGGTATCGTTAGAAGAACGACGTGATCTAAACCGGGAGTAAGTCTAGCGCGGCCTGCAATTCCGCGCGCGTATGCGCATCGCCTTTGCGCGTTGTGGCTTCAATCCCTTTTTCGTAAAGGTCGCGCGCTTGTTCTAATTCGCCCAACTTCTCCAACGCTTGCCCGCCATGGTAATACGCAGCCGCATAATCGGCGTCTTGCGATAACAGTCCACGAAATTCAGTTACCGCCGCAGTAAATTCCTGGCTCTTGGCGTACTCCATGGCAAGGCCATAGCGCGCAAAAGTATTACTCGGGTCCTGTTCGACCATTTGCTTCAGAATGTCGAGACGATTTGTTGCCATCGTTCACATTCTGACATTGACCGGCCTAGGACGCGTATTCGCGCGCCTGGCGGGCAAAGTCTTCCACTACGCCGGCCGCTTTGGCGGCGGTTGCCTTCGTGATCTTGTGCGCCTCATTGAAGTGATGGTGCGCTTTTCCGGCTACTTCGCCAATTACCTCAGCCGCGGTCCCAGCGCTTTCCCGTCCTCTTTTTACCGCCTGATCCAAGAATCCAGCTGACCAATTGGCACATGCGGGTATTACTAACGCAATCCCGACGGCGGTCAAGCCGCAGCCGAGGCCGATTAACGATGCGCCGATAATCCCGGCGTTTGAGCTTTTTCGCATTTTCATTATCCCTCCACTAGGTGGACGTAATTGGGGCGGTGAATTGTTTCGGCGGAAAAGCTTTTACCTGCACCCTATACTGAAACAAGAAATGCCATGCCCGTATTTTGAGCCGCGGCAAGTGGCGGCTCTTTCCGGAAGTATACGCTTACCCTTAATTGAAGAATACGACGGCATCTGCCGGGCCGCTTCCGAGCCATTCCCGGCACCTGCCGGCCTGCGTTTGCACTGCTGTAATCACGGGAACAGCGCGGGGATTTGCAGCCGGTTTCCCGCCGAGGCGCCCTGTTCCTCGCAACGCTTTGACATCACCGGCAGCAACGCCACTTCGCTGGAAATCCTGCTTGTGGAGGAGTTGCACTACGCTCCGGCGGCTTGGCGGCGCGTGAGATATTTCATTGGCAGCGAAGCGCTCGAACCCGAGGTGCCGGATATCTGCATGCGCGCGCAAGTGATCGCGTTCTGCCGCAGTTTTTTGAAAGTCTTCAGACCAAACCTCTAAACATGCCTAACGAAGAACACCCAGTCCGGACGATTCGTGAATCGCGGTCGGACTACTCGGAAATTTGTCTACCGAATTCGACCAACCTGCTAGGCAATATGCTGGGTGGCCATGTCATGCATCTGGTAGATTTATGTGGCGCTCTGGCGGGCATGCGGCATGCGCGCGGCACCGTGGTGACGGCTTCTATTGACCAAATGACTTTTCTTCATCCCGTCCATTTGGGAGATTTGGTTCTTTTGAAATCACAAGTGAACCGCGTCTTCCGTACATCAATGGAAGTGGGCGTGAAGGTCTGGGTTGAAAATTTGCACACCACGGAACTGCGGCACATATCGTCCGCTTATTTGACGTTCGTAGCTCTTGACCGGGAAGGGAAGCGGGTTCCACTTCCGCCTGTCGCTCCCGAAACGGACGAGGACAAGCGCCGCTACAACGAGGCAGCAGAACGCCGGGCGTACCGTTTGGCCTTGAAAGATAAAGCCTTAAACGTTAAAGCTAAGGGTTGACGCCACCAGTATTATTCCGGGTCCGCCTTATACATATACTTGATCCAGTGCTTAAACAGCAGTAAATTGGGGGCGCCTATGCGATTTAGCTTTAAGCAATCGCGGTCATACCATTCGATTACGCCTTCCAATTCTTCTCCGTCGCTGAGTACGACAGTCATGCGTGTCTTGCCCTGCATCTGCTTCGAGTAGTAAAACTGCTCAGCATTTGTCTGGTCCGGGGGGGTGGTTTTTTTCACGGGAGGTGGCCGCCGGCTAACTTCTTTCGCGTCCCCCGCGATGGCCCGGACCGGTTTCCTGACGATTGATTCCAAACGCCTCTCTTCTATCATCTGCCCTCATGCAATCTGTCTGGATGGTATCGCACTTGGCGTCAAGCTGCACGCCCCAATGTGACAAATTAGGCGTTTGCTGTATCCAAGTTGTTACGTAAATTAATAATCACAGCGTCAAGAGCTCCCACTTTCTGGATGTTGCGCCTGACCATAACAGCCAGTTCATCCACGCTCTTAACCGCTCTTTCAATCCAGCTAAAACTAACTCTTTGTGCAAGAGCCGTAACTCTTTGCTGGATGTCACGGTGAACGGCAGCCGGTTGGCCTTGCGAAACCGCTAACACATCTTCCAGTAAACCATAGGCTAGTTTCAGGTAAAAATCCAGTTTTTCGGATTTACGGTTGGCAAAAGATTCCGATTCCTGCACCCAGCTTGAGAAGGGTTTTAGGCCGGCTCCGCATTCAAACGCAGCCAATAAAAGCCCGCGGCGCTCCCGGAAAACGTCGAGGTCCAAAGTAGAGGCAATTCCTGGGCTGCCTTCGGCCAAGGCGATGCGAGTTTCCGCTTCCGGCATGTCGCGCGCGGCTGCGAACTCCAGCATTTCGGCGTCGGAAAGACGCATCATTTGGAGCACCAACGAACGTGAACGAATGGTGGGCAACAGATCGTAGAGATTTTCCGCCGTGGCGATAATGATCAGATGCTCCGGCGGTTCTTCGAGCACCTTCAGCAGGGAATTAGCGGATTGCTCATTGGCCCGGTCCAGATGGTCGATCAAAAATATCCGGTGGCTTCCCTGCAGCGGCTTGAATGGTGAGCGTTCACGCAGAGAACGGATTTGCTGGATGGTGATTTGCCGCAGCGGGCCGTCCGGCGCAAAAGTGATGAAATCCGGATGCGTGGAGAAAATCAGCGGGTCCTCGGCGCGTTTGTCGGCCGGCCACTTTTCGCGTTGTTCCACGATGTCGAGATTGGCTGGCAAGCTTAAGTCATCCGCTTCAATTTTAGCGGTGCTGCCTAACAGAGCCGCGGCAAACCGCCGGGCTAAGGTTGCCTTGCCCACGCCTTCAGGGCCGCTCAAAAGAATCGTCTGCGAAAGACGGTCGGCGGCGATCATCTGGCTGAGAGTTTGGGCGACGCTTGTGTTGCCGTAAAAATCGGGGAAGGGGGCCATGAATCGCTTTATTTAATCTTCGCAAGCAGCGGCTTTACTTGGCTCCAAACCCGCTCAGCGATTTGGGAGGGGTCGCCTTCGCCATCCACTAATCGGAAGCGCTCTGGTTCCAGCGCTGCTATCTTCCGGTAACCCGCGTTAACGCGCTGATGAAACTCGAGCGATTGCCGGTCCAGTCGAGCCTCGCTGGCGTCATCGGTAGAGGCGGCGTTGCGCCGATGGGCGCGCTCCAGCCCCGCAGCCACATCGACGCTCATACAGATCGTCAAGTCCGGCCACAGGTTCCCCAGCGCGAGCTTATGCGCGCCGAGCACGGTATCAAAACCGATGCCGCGAGCTTCGCCTTGGTACGCCAGCGTGGAGTCTGTAAAGCGGTCGCTGACCACAATGTCGCCGCGCTCCAACGCCGGAACAATGGTTTCCGCCGCCGACTGCGTGCGTGAAGCGAACATCAACAGCAACTCCGTCATGGGAGCCATTTCCTGATGTGCCGGATCCAGCAGAATGCGACGAATCTGGCGGCCGATGTGCGTTGCGCCGGGCTCTTGATTTTCCACCACGGTTAAACCGGCGGTGCGTAGGTGTTCCACCAAAATCCGCATTTGCGTGGTTTTGCCGCTGCCGTCTGTGCCTTCAAAGGTAAGGAACAGTCCAGGACGCGCTCCCCTAGTCATAGACAAAATGCAGCAGCGTCTTCAAATCTAACCAGGCTTCGCGTTTGGCGTCTTGGTTGTATTGCCGCAGTAGATAGGAAGGGTGATAGGTGATCATTACCGGGATATCTCGCCATTTATGCCACTTGCCGCGCGATTTGGTGATGCCTTCTTTGTTATTCAATAAAGCCTTCATGGCCGTTGCTCCCAGAACGCAAATGGCCTTAGGCTTGATAGTCATCAGTTGGCGGAAGAGAAATTGGCCGCAGACCTCCATCTCGTCGGGCAACGGAGTGCGATTTTCCGGCGGACGGCACTTCACTACGTTGGCGATGTAAACGTCGGGGCGGCGGATGGCGATGCCTTCCTTGGCGGCTGTGTTCTCAATCATCTGCGTCAGAAGCTGGCCCGCTCTGCCGACAAAGGGAAGGCCTTGCTCGTCCTCATCGGCGCCCGGGCCTTCGCCCACGAACACCAATTTAGCGGTTTCATTGCCGGAGCCGAACACAATGCTATTCCGCTTTTCACACAGGCGGCAGCGTTGGCAATCGCCAATATCGAGGCGGATTTGGTCAAGCGTGTCGGCAACGGGAGCGAGCCCTGGTAGTTCTTGAGGGGGAACAACTTTCATTGGTTCAGGTGGGGTGGCGGGGGCGCTTTCGCCTGCCTGCCTGCGGTAAACGGAATCGATTCCCAAATCACGATAGAACTCTAAATATTGACGAATTTGAGCCGGTTTCATGCAGACTGCAGACTAAGCCGCAACGTGGCTACCTGGTCGAGTATACGCTCGGCAATTTCACTTTTACTCGATGGCCCGGCGTGCACTGGCGGTCCATTGCGCGTGATGATATCCACTTCATTCCGGTCTGCTTCAAAGCCGAGTCCGTCGCGGTTAATCAGATTCGCCACTAGCATGTCGCACTTCTTCGAAATCATCTTGCGGCGCGCTTCATCGAGCAGATTTTCGGTCTCGGCGGCAAAGCCAATCAGCAACCGGTCGCCTTTGCGCTGGCCCACTTCCGCCAGAATATCGGGCGTGGGGTCCAGGTCAAGCGAAAGGCGCGCGGCCGTCTTCTTCATTTTCTGTTCGGGCACATGCGCGACATAGTAATCGGCCACGGCCGCGCTTTTCACGATGATGGTGGCTGGCTCCAGCCGTTCCATGACCGCGTTGCGCATCTCTATCGCCGTGCGCACGGGTATCACTTCGACATTGCGCGGCGGCGGCAGGTTCACCGGCCCGGAAACCAACACTACGCGAGCGCCTCGCTGCGCGGCGGCGGCGGCAATCGCGTAGCCCATTTTCCCGCTGGAACGGTTGCTGATGTAGCGTACCGGATCAATGGCTTCCTGCGTGGGGCCGGCGGTAATCAATAAAAGCTCGCCTTCGAGATCACGCTTCTTCCGGTTCAGCAGGCCGTTCTTCAGATCGTTCACATGTTCGGCAATGCGTTCGGGCTCCGCCAGACGCCCCGCGCCAATGGAGCCGCACGCTAACCAACCTTCCGCCGGATCAACGATGGAACAACCGCGCCGCTGCAATATTTCCAAATTCGACTGCGTGGCCGGATGCTGCCACATGGCCGTGTTCATGGCGGGCGCTAGCACCACTTGTCCGGTAAAGGCCAGATGCAGCGTGGTGAGGAAATCATCAGCCAAGCCACACGCGAACTTCGCCAGCAAATCGGCGGTGGCCGGAGCCACCACCAGCAGTTCATGCTCTTGCGCAACGGCGATATGCTCAACGGCGCTCGAAAGCGTATCTTGCGAACTGGCCTGTGAAAATAGCCCCGTAATGACTTTGCGGCCGGTCAACGCGGCGAAGGTCAGCGGGCGGATAAACTCCTGCGCCGCAGCCGTCATTACCACCTGCACCTCATGGCCGCGCTGCTGCAGAGCACGCACCAACTCGGCCGCTTTATATGCGGCTATTCCGCCACCCACTCCTAGCAGGACGCGCATGAACGTTTGTTATTCGGCAATCCTATTCGACCACCGGCTCTGCTGCCGCGGCCTCTTCTTTGTTGAGATCAACGTACGGAACCAGCCCGCGCCGGACTTCTTCCATCGCCATGGTGGTGTGTTTCTTGTTGGTGGCCGGCAGCACGCTGCGCTGGCCGCCCTGCAATTGACGCGCGCGCTTAGCCGAAACGATGATGAAGCGATAGGTGCTGGCATCCTCGTCATCGGGGATGCTGTGACTTGCGTTGGTTCTGGGTTTAATCTCTGCCATAATTTCTCAACTCACTACACTGAAACTGAAAATCCCCCTTCAAAACAAGGAAGGAGGCCGTACTTCGAAACTCCTAAGAATCGGCCGGATCTGCTCTTCCATCCGGCTCCGGCGCACCCGCTCGGCCCGAATAATCGACGCCAGCGTGCTGCTTGATTCTTCCAACTGGTGGTTCACCAGCACATAATCGTACTGCTTATAATTACGGATCTCTTCACCGGCATCCCGCAGACGGCGTTGGATCACTTCCTCGGCATCTTCCGAACGGGAACGCAGCCGCTGCTCCAAAATATCGCGGGAGGGAGGCAGAATGAAAATCGTGACGGCTTCCGGAATGCGCTGTTTCAATTGTCTCGCACCCTGCACGTCAATGTCGAGTATAAGGTCTTTCCCCTCGCTTTGGGCCTGCTCCAGGACTTCCTTGTTGGTGCCGTAGAAATTGCCGAAAACTTCGGCATGCTCCAGAAATTCTTTATCTTCCATGCGCCGGATAAAATCATCGCGGCCAATGTAGATATAGCTTTCGCCGGGCTTTTCGTTCCCGCGCGGCTTGCGTGTTGTGTAGGAAACCGAAAACCGAAGCTGGCTATCGGCGGCCATTAGCCTGGCCACTAACGTGGATTTTCCCGAGCCCGACGGGGCCGAAATGATGAAAACTGTGGTCATGCGTTCGCTCGGACAATCCGTTACCGCGGCCCCGGAAGAGGACGTTTCGTGTTCGCCGCGGCTATTCCCGTCGCCGTTATTCAAGGTTTAGCGCCTGTTCCCGTATTCTTTCGATATTAGCTTTAAGCCCCAGCGCCAGATTGGTAATCTTCAATCCCGGGTCACCCGCGCCGGAGCTTTTCGAAACAGTTGTGTTGGTTTCGCGGTTCATTTCCTGCAGTAAAAAATCGAGCGGCTTGCCGATGGGGCCGCCGTTTTCGAGAATTCGGCGCATTTCCCGTGCATGCACCTCCAGCCGGGTGAGCTCTTCGTGTACGTCGGAGCGGTCGGCAAGCAGCGCGGCTTCTTCCGCCAAGCGGCCTTCCGAGCTAAAAGCCGCGCCGAGCATCTCACTTAACCTTTCACGCAAGCGCTGGTGGAAGAATGTAAGTGCTTCCGCTCGGAGATTCAGAATTTGCCGAGTGGCATTCTCAATCTCGTCCAGTTCGCGCGAGATGATGAGGGTTAATTCGCGGCCTTCCCGCTCACGGCATTCGTTCAACTCGCGCACGCAGGCGGAGGCGGCCTCCAGTAGCTCAGCCGCAAAATCGGGACCTAGTTGCTTTGCTTCGGGCGCCCCGTTCGAGGCTCCGGTCAAAACTCCTGGAAGACCCAACAGGACGTTTAAATCCGGCTCGCTGGCGATTTGCAATTCCTGGCAGGCTTCACGGAACGCGGCGGCGTAGCGCTGCAATGCCTCGCGGTTAATGATGAGTACAGCGGCGCCAGCTTCACGCGCGAGCAAGGCGCGAACCTCCACGTGGCCTCGGCCCACGGCTTCTTTCAACAATGCGCGGATGCCGGCTTCGTAGGGTGCAAATTCACCATTCAGATGAAAATGCAGATCCAGGCCGCGATGGTTCACGCTTCGCAGGCTGAAAGTCAGTTCGCCGACGCTGGTCTGTTTGCGGGCTTGGGCGTATCCGGTCATACTGCGTACGCCGGATGGGAGAGAAGAGGAGTTATCCGATGAGGACATTAGAATCTGTGTGTTGGAGTTCGTGCAGACGATAGTACAGCCCCTTGGCGGCGATTAATTCGTCATGCGTGCCCATTTCGGCGACCCTGCCGGCATCGATGACAACGATCTTATTGGCTTGCCGGATGGTGGAAAGCCGGTGAGCGATCACCATCACGGTGCGGCGCTTCATCAGCGCGGTGAGAGCCTGCTGGACGAGCCGTTCGGACTCGGTGTCCAGGTGGGAAGTGGCTTCGTCCAGAATTAGAATCGGCGCGTCTTTCAGCAATGCCCGGGCAATGGCCAAACGCTGGCGTTGACCGCCGCTCAGTTTCACGCCGCGCTCGCCCACCAGCGTGTCATAGCCGTGCGGCAAGCGTTCAATGAACTCGTCGGCGATGGCGGTTCTTGCGGCTTCTATCACTTCCTCGCGCTTGGCGTCGGGACGGCCGTAAGCGATATTGTCGAAAATTGTATCGTTGAACAGGAAGGTGTCTTGCGCCACGATGCTGATCTTTTCGCGCAGGCTGCCGAGGTGGATATCGCGCACCTCTTTGCCATCCAGTTGCAACGACCCGGAGACGATGTCGTAAAAACGCGGCACCAGATTAACCAGCGTGGTTTTGCCGCCACCACTGGTACCCACCAGCGCCACTACTTCGCCCGCCTTCACTTCCAGGTTGATGCCGCTAAGCACAAAACGCTCAGGCGCGCCCGGGTAGCTGAAATGGACATTTTCGAAGCGAATCGACTTTTCGAATTTTGCCAGCTTGACGGCGCCGGGGCCTTCCATGACGCCAGGCCGGGTGTCGAGATAATGGAACACTTTGGCGGCCGCGCCTATTCCTTGCTGAAAAATATTGTGAATATTGGTGAGACGTTTGATGGGCTCATAAAGCATCACCAGCGCCAGCACGAAGGAGGTGAACGTGCCGGCCGTCATGGTATCGCTCTTCACCTGCATACGCGCCATGGTGAGCAGCATGATGATGGTCAGCGCGCCAAAAATTTCAATGACAGGCGAAGCCAGGGCCTGATGCCGGACGTAGCGCAAATTACTCGCCCGCAAACGGTGCGCCGCCAAGCGGAAACGTTTGGATTCGAAATCTTCCGCCCCGAAGCTTTTTACTACCTGATGGCCAGTAATGGTTTCCTGCAGAATCTGGTTTAACCCGGCGGCCATGTCTTGCGCGTGGCGCGTGGTGTTCCGGATGCGACGGCCCAAGCGCATGGTGAGAAAGGTGACCACGGGAAACACCAGCAGGCTAATCAGCGACAGCTTCCAATCGATGGAAATCATGGCCAGCAGCAGGAAGAGCGCGGTGAACATCTGGCGCAGCCAATCCGCCAGCATGGTAGAAACCGATATCTGAATCCGGTCAATATCCATCATCACGGCTGACATGAT
This sequence comes from Bryobacteraceae bacterium, assembly GCA_036488895.1. GTDB lineage: Bacteria > Acidobacteriota > Terriglobia > Bryobacterales > Bryobacteraceae > Bog-105. The sequence goes on from DASXGT010000104.1 coordinate 28,634, forward strand.
GCTGCCGGTGGTGTGGTCTTCGAAAAATTTAGCGTCCTGATGCAGCACGCGGTCGAAAACCTCCTGCCGGAGATCCATGATGGCGCTGACGCCTACCCAATTAATCAGATAATTTCCGAGATAATCGCAAACGCCTTTAGCCACGAAACTCAACAGGATTCCGCAGGCGACCATGGTCCAGATATTGTGGACAAACGAAGGGATTAGGTCATTGAGGTAGAGCGTGCAGTGCGTGTAGGGAATATGGAAGAGTTTGGCTGGCGCATCCTGGGAATCCGGCTTCAATACGCGTTCAAACACCAGCGGAATCAGCTTTACCAGCAGACCTTGCGAAAGGCCCACGACCGCCATGAAGATCACCGATAAAAGTAACGCTGGAATGTAAGGACGCGCGTAACGGAGGAGCCGGCGGATATCTTTCAAGCGTGCGCCGCCTCTTCGAGCATCCGCAGACGTTCCAGCGCGGCAATCACTCGCGAGACGGTGACTTCCGGCAGCCCGTCTGGCGCGACCAATATTTCGGAATCGGTCCGCCAAGGCCCCCAGATCGCCGGATTCGAGGTGCTGAACAGCACCACGCTGGGAACGCCAAACGCCGCAGCCATGTGCGCCGGGCCGCTGTCGTTACCGATAAAGACGGCGGCCTTTGAGAGCGCTGCTTTTGCGTCGCTCAAACTGCCCTGCAAAATTTGATGAGCGCTAAATGCCGAGGTGTCATCCCGCGGCCCGGCCAGAAATACCGGCGTAATGTTCCACAGTTTTAAGTAGCGCGCCACTTCGCAAAAACGTTGTGCGGGCCACTGCTTATCAGGAGTGGAAGCGTAAGGATGCAGCACCGCGTAGCGGCCTTGCAGTGGGGATTCGCCGGCGAACAATTGCGCGCGCGGCACGTCTTGTAACGGCACGCCGAGCGCGAAGAAGGCCGAAGCCAGATGTTCCGCCGTATGCACAGTGCGGTTGACACCCATAATTCGCTGCGCCCGTGGAATCTTCATGTTGTAGGCGAGGGTAGTGTTGTGATTGGCGAAACCGGCGCGCCACTTAGCTCCGCACAGCGCCGTCATCCATTGGCTGCGCGTGCCGCCGTGCAGATTTACACAAAGCGTGGGCTTCCATTTGCGGACGGATTGCCAGGTGGGCGGCAGAATTTCGTTCACGGCTGCGTTGCCCTCAAAGACCGTTCGAAAGCGATCCTCTACCGCGACTCCCACGGAAAGGTCTGGCCGCATTTGCTTCAGCAGGGCCAGCGCCGGCGTGGTTAAAACACAATCACCTAGCGAACGCAGGCGAATCACCGCAGCGCGCGCTCCCACAGGCAATTGCTCTAACACGGTCATGACGATTAAGCCTCAATGGTGGCTTGGTCTTTGAGCATGATCGGGATATCGTCCCGGATAGGGTAGACACGCTTGCACTCGACACACTTCAACCCGCTACCATCCTCTTTAAGAATCACCTGGGCCTTGCAAACGGGACAGACCAGGATTTCGAGCAGATCTTTGCTCAGCGCCATGCAAGCCATTTTAACAGTGTAGGTTAGCGCCGTGGGAGGTTAATGCGGTAGGACGCTTGCGGGTGAGTGTTGCAGCAGCGTCTCATAATCGTCGTGACGGCCGATCCAGAACCAGAAAAATTCTTGTTCCCGGCGTACTGCAAGCGCTCGATAAGAACGCGAGATTCGCACTGACCAAAAGTCCCGCACCGGTTTTAGGTGAAGGGACGGATGAAGCGGATTCTGCGCAAACAACGCATACTGCTTATCGGCTTGCTTCTGTACGTGTGCGGGCAACCCGTAGTAGAGCCTCCAAAAGCCTGGCAGGGCTCGAGAGGAAAATTTCAATGGTTCAACGCTTTTTGCTCAGCAAAAGGAGGCCTGGTTCCAACGGCGTGGCCAGACCTGCGTCAATTTGGCGGTTGATCTTGTCCACCAGGTGATGGCCACGGCCTCCGGGAGAAAAATCTTTTTCCATCTGCTCATCCCAACCTTGCGCTTCAAATTCGTCCAGCCAGGCTAATAGTTCATGGCGCTCGGGCTCTTTAAGCTCTTCAATTGCGCTCTTAATGGCTTCGACCGTCATAACTTTAACCTACCTTTCCTGAGGGACAAATTGCAAGCTTCGACTAAAGCGTCGTGCGGTGAAAGGCCCTCCAAAAGGCATCGACGACGCCTTCCGCCAGTTCTTTTGGGTTTCCGATCGACTTTTTCTGATTTAGAAAAACGTGCCAGTAAATGATGGGGCCGAGCAGCATGGTAAGCGACAAGTCGAGATCGATCCGGGGAGACAGTTCGCCTTTCCGGATACCCTCGCGGAGCAGGCGCGTCAGTTCGCGGCGCGGCGGATCCATGGCTATGTTCCGCCAGGCTTGGCCGAAGGTAGGGTTGCGCGCCGAATAAGCCAGGAATTGGGGCATGATCCGCTCGCGCATTTCAGCACGCTCCGGCGCCCGGTAGGCAAGCACCGCCACCATATCCGCGCGCGTATTGCCGGAATCGAATTTTGGCCTCGCGTGCAAGCCGCTGGCTTGGGCCATCATTTCGAGCAGCAGCGCGTCTTTGTCGGCCCAATGCTTGTAAATAGTCGCTTTACTGACGCCGGAAGCTTCAGCTATGGCGTCCATACTGGTGGCATCTACGCCGCGCTCCGCCATTAATGCAAAGGTGGCGTCCAAGACCTTTTGGTGCGCGCTGGCGCTTCGTGTCCGGGCCATCTTCAGGCCTGAATCTTCGAAAAGAGGCGGCTACCAATGCCTAAAAGCAGCGCAGCTACCACGGTGAGCACCAGGCCATCCAAGACTAGCCCAAAATGCGCGACGCCGATGAGCGATGCCCGCAAGCCATCGACGCCGTAGGCCAACGGATCGAGACTGACTATCGCGCTCATCACCTTGGGTAAGCTGCCAAGCGGGTATAGCGCGCCGGATAAAAAGAAAATCGGCATCACCAGAAAATTCATGATTAATTGAAAGCCCTGAATATTCTGTAACACGGACCCGATTGCGGTGCCCAACGCCGCGAATGTACAGGCAATCAGCAGCATGAAAAGCAGCGCCCACGGAATGGAGGCGGCATTCACAATCCGGAAGCCCGCGATGAAACACACCAGGACCACCAACAGCCCTTGGATCACGGCAACTGTCGCGGCGCCTAGCGTCCGGCCTAGCATCACTTGAATCCGGGGTACGGGCGCTACCAGAGTTTCTTTGAGGAATCCGAGCTGCCGGTCCCACAGCAGACTCATGCCGGAGAAAACCGAGCTAAATAGGATGGTCATTGCTATGACGCCCGGCGCGACAAACTGCACATAGCTGCCTTGTCCCGCTTTTTGAAACACCGGCCCCAAGCCAAATCCGAGCGCAACCAGATACAGCACCGGCTGCCCCAGCGATGCCACGATCTGCGCCCGCGAGCGCACGTAGCGGCGCAACTCCCGCAGCCAAAGAATGTAAATGACGCTCATCGCCGGCTCCCCCACATCTTCGCGAATTGTTTCATTTGATCCGCGGAACTCGCCGATTCATCCCGTACGGTTGAACCGGTCAAAGCCAGAAACGCCTCTTCGAGCGAATTGGTTGCAGTCTGCAGCTTCAGCCCACCGGGTGAATCTTCCGCCACAATCTTGCCGTGATCGATAATCGCGATCCGCTGCGCGACGCGTTCAGCCTCATCCATGTAGTGCGTGGTAAGGAAAACCGTCACGCCTTCGGTTTCGTTTAAGTGCTTCACGTGCGTCCAGAGCTGATTGCGGGTTTGCGGATCGAGCCCCAATGTCGGCTCATCCAGAAACAGAATTTTGGGGGTGTGCAGAAGGCCGCGCGAGATTTCCAGGCGGCGTTTCATTCCGCCCGAAAACAGTTTTACTTGCTCATTGCGGCGCTCCCAAAGATCGAACAGGCGCAGCAAATGCTCCGTCCGTTCGATGCGCGCCTTGCGCGGCACGTGATAAAAAATCGCGTGCAGCTCCATATTCTCGTAGGCGGTCATGTCGCCGTCGAGGCTTGGGTCCTGAAATACAATCCCGAAGCGTTTGCGGACTTCGTTGGAATGAAGCCGCGCATCTAGCCCGTCGATCATGACTGTCCCGCTGGTTGGCTCCAGCAGGGTGGTGAGTATCTTGATGGTTGTTGTTTTCCCGGCGCCGTTTGGACCGAGAAACGCGAAGATCCCGCCGCGTGGCACGTCAAAAGAAATATGGTCGACAGCCGTGAACTCGCCAAATGTTTTGACTAGATTCTCTACACGGATCATGCTGTAAATACTAAACGGTGTAGTGTAGTTATGTCAAGAAATTTTTGTGCGGACTTTCCTGTTGACAGTCAAATGGAAGAGCTATATGCTCATGTTGACGAACAACATGTTGAATATCTGGCATTCGGGAAGAGTTTGGCTGGAGCGCTTGCGGGCAACGCTGTTCCATTCGAAACGCGAGCACGAACTGGAAACGGAGATTGAATATCACCTAGACAACTTGGCCGCAGGTTACATCAAGAAGGGTCTCAATGAGCGCGAGGCGCGGCTGGCAGCTAAACGTGATTTCGGCGCGCTGGAACCGATGAAGGAAACCTATCGCGAGCGGCGCGGCTTCCCGTTGATGGACAGTATGGCGCAGGACCTGCGATTTGCCTGGCGCGGTCTGCGAAAGAGCCCAGTGTTTGCCTTGGTCGCGGTGAGATCGCTAGCGCTCGGGATCGGCGCTAACACCGCTATTTTCTCATTTGTCAATGCCATCTTGTTACTGCACTTGCCTGTTCCGCAAGCGGAGCGTTTAGTGACGGCGGACTCTGTCGTGAACATGGCAAGTTTGGATGAGTTGGTCAAGCGCAACACAATCTTTGATGGCCTGTTTGGGCGCTTCCAGACCACGGCCAACCTGATGCTGAACGACCAGCCGCAATGGGTATCGGCGGAGTTGGTCACCGGCCAATACTTCAGTACATTACAGGTGAAGCCGGCGTTGGGACGGTTGATGACCGAGGCGGATGTTCAGGACGCGGCGGGAAATCCGGTTTGCGTTTTGAGCTTCCACATTTGGCAGGAGCGCTTCAACAGCGATCCGGCCATCGTGGGTCGCAGCATTCTGGTAAACAGGCATCCGTATCGCGTCATCGGTGTCAGTGAGCGTGGTTTTTATGGTACGGATATGCAGCACCGTATTGATCTCCAAGCCCCGGCTACGCGGGTGGGCGATTTCATGCCCGCGTTTGGAAAAGGGAGCTTTGACTGGGTGAAAGGTTTGTCGTGGCTCTTTCCCATGGGCCGTTTGAAGCCGGATATTTCGCGCCCGGTGGCGCAAGACCGCCTGCAGGCGCTGATGCGGCAGTTGCACCCGAACTACGACAAAGAATTAGATCTCAACGACGGAAGCCAGGGTTTTGAGCCCATGCGCAACCAGTTTGGCAAGCCCATTCTAGTGTTGATGGCGGTCGTGGGTATTGTGCTTTTAGCGGCATGCGCGAATCTGGCGAATTTGCTTCTGGCCCGGTCACAAACCAGGCGGAAAGAATTTGCCGTCAGGGCCTCCATTGGCGCTTCGCGCGCCCGGTTGATTCGCCAATCGATGGTGGAGAGCACGTTGTGGGGCCTGTGCGGCGGCAGCGCTGGCTTGGCGGTGGGATTTTGGATTCATCGAACGCTGGTTCTGTACCTGAACGTTGGAAAATTAATCGGCGCCGTGCAAGTTCCGTTCCAGGCGCGCGTATTTTGGTTTACGATCCTGCTATCGCTTTGCGCCGCGGTTTTATTCGGAATTGTCCCGGCTTTGCAGGCTAGCCGTATCGATCTTGTTTCCGGTTTCAAGGAGGATGGCTCGGGCGTGCGGCACGCCGAGAGTCTGCTCTCGCGCCGGGTTCTCACTGCCTTGCAGATCGCTCTTTCGTTTATTGTTTTGTTTGCCGCGGGGTTATTGACGCAAACTCTCAGCCGCCTGAAGACGGTAGATGTGGGTTTTGAGCCGGCGCAACTCATCTCGCTATCTGTCGATCCAGCCGCGAATGGTCACTCCCCGATCGAAACCTCACGCATCTACGATGAGTTGCTGCGACGAACACGGCTTCTGCCGGGCGTGAAAGCCGCGGCGCTGACCTTAAACCCGCCCTTCGCGTCCTCCGGCATGAGTATGTCAATGGATATTGAGGTACCGGGTTACACGAAAAGACCCGGTATCGATGTATCTCCGCCGATCCGGAATGTCGGTCCGGGTTATTTCACGACTCTGAACCAAAAATTTCTCGAAGGCCGGGACTTTTCAGAACGCGATAACGCGGCCGCGCCCAGAGTGGCTATCGTCAACGAAAAATTTGCCAAACATTACTTCGCTGGACTTGATAGCTTACACCGGCATTTCCGGCAAGGCGGCGGGGATATGGAGATTGTCGGAGTGGTCGCGAACACGCATGATTACAGCTTGAAAAACGGATTCGAAGAGATGGTGTATTGGGCGGAGAAACAAAGTACTCACACGGCGCTTTCCCTGGTGGCTCGGGTGCAAGGCAAACCCGAACAAATCATGCCGTCGCTGCTTGCCATCGTGCATGGCATCGATCCGCGCTTGCCTGTCTCTTCCATTGGTACGATCGATGCCGGCATTGACGCCGGCCTCTCCACCGAACACATGCTGGCCTTTCTGTCAAACCTATTCGCCGGATTGGCGACGTTGTTGGCGGGAATTGGCTTGTACGGGGTGATTTCGTATTCGGTGACGCGGAGGAAAAGAGAGATCTGCATACGCTTTGCGATAGGCGCGCGGCGCGGCGATGCGGCGAAACTTTTCTTAAGGGAAGTTTTGGCGCTGATGGCGTGCGGCATCGCGGCGGGAATTCCGCTGGCTCTAGTTTCCACGACGTTTCTGAAAAGCTTGTTGTTCGGCCTTTCGTCAACGGATACCGTGTCGCTCTGCGCCAGCGTGCTAGCGCTGCTGCTCGCTGCCTTTCTGGCTATTGCACTGCCACTGTGGAAGGCAATGCGCGTCGATCCGATTAATGCGCTGCGTTATGAGTAAATGACCTGCGCGGTCTGTAAGCCGGTTTCTGTACCCGCCGAAGCGGGCGGCAACCATTCGTCTAGGCCTTCCATCTCTGAAAGGCTCCAGCGACCTACCCGGAAGTGGTAACGGAGCGGGCCGCTCCTCCTCCCCTATTTGGTCTTGCTTCACATGGGGTTTTCCCTGCCAGGCGCGATTGCTCGTCCCGCGGTGCGCTCTTACCGCACCATTTCACCCTTACTCGCCAGCGAACCGGCAAGCGGTATATTTTCTGTGGCACTAATCCGTAGCGTGCGCTTTGAGCGCAAACCCCCGGCCGTTAGCCGGCATGCCGCCCTATGAAGACCGGACTTTCCTCCCGGCTAGCCCGTAAACGGACATCACCCGGCGGTTGCCCGACCGCGCAGGCACTTCAGCTAGTATGGCATCTACACTGAAATAAGGTGATGAAGCGGGTCTTCGTACAAAGTTTCGGGTGCCGTGCCTCGCAGGCCGACGGCGCCGCCATTGAGGCGTCGCTCGAAGACCGCGGCTATGTCGCTGTGCGCGAAGCCGGGTTGGCCGATTTGGTAGTGCTGAATACCTGCACTGTTACGCATGGCGCGGATGTGGATGCGCGGCGCGTGGTTCGCGGGCTTCACCGCGACCATCCGAATGCTGAGATTCTCGTGACAGGCTGCTATGCGCAACGTGCTCCGGAAGAATTGGCGCGGATGCAAGGCGTGCGCTGGGTAGTGGGCAATTCGCACAAAACGCAGATTGCTGACGTGGTTTCACACGCGGGCGAAGATTACCACGGTCAGGTCCTTGTTGGCGATATCGCGGCGCAAGCGAATTTTATGGCGGCGCCAGTTCGCGACATTCGCGACGACCGCACCCGCCCTAATTTGAAAGTGCAGGACGGCTGCAGTAATCGCTGCTCATTCTGCATTATTCCGAGTGTGCGCGGCCGCAGCCGTAGTGCGCCATTAGAGTCCGTTGTGGCTCAGGTACGCGATCTGGCCGGCCGTTATTGCGAAGTGGTGCTGAGCGGTATTAACCTGGGCCGTTGGGGACGTGATTTGCCGGGCAGCCAGCGCTTCGTGAACCTGCTTGAGGCGACCTTAAACGAAACCGGCGTGCGGCGCTTGCGAATCAGTTCAGTGGAACCCATGGACTGGAGCCAGGAGTTGCTGGAACTGGTTTCGAGCGAGCCGCGCATCGCCAAGCATTTTCATTTGCCGTTGCAATCCGGGTCCGATGCGGTATTGAAGCGCATGTTCCGCAAATACCGGACGCGGCATTATGCCAGCCGGCTCGAACTGGCACATCGGCTGCGGCCGGATGCGGCCATCGGCGCGGATGTAATGACTGGTTTTCCAGGCGAGTCCGATGCGGAGTTTGCCGAAACGGTCCGCTTCATTGAGCAACTGCCGTTCAGCTATCTACACGTGTTTACGTATTCGGAGCGGCCGGGTACTTTGGCGGAACAATTCGGATCACCTGTGCCGGTGACCGTTCGGCGCGAGCGCACTAGCGTTTTGCGCGCGCTTTCGGAGAAGAAGAACCGCGAGTTCCGGCTGCGGATGGTGGGGAAAGCGCTCCCCGCCGTTACGCTGGAACAGCGCGGTATGGCGCTGACTTCGAATTTTCTGAGAGTAGAGATGAGCCAGCCGCGCGAACCGAACCGGTTGGTGGAATTGCAAGTTGGAGGTGTGACGGAAGTAGGACTGCGCGAGCACAGTTTGCTTCCAGTACTGCATAATTGAGTTGGAGGTAATCGAATGGCGGCCAGAGCCGATGCGCTGTTAATGACGGTGGAACGCTTTCGAGAGCTTCCCGATTTGCCGGGTGCAAGGCAAGAATTGCATTGGGGGCAAGTTGTTAACGTGGCATTTCCAAAAGCGACACATGCCAATCTGCAGTACCGTCTGGTTGAGTTGTTGCGCCCGATTGTCCAAGAACAAGGAATGGTGCAGCACGAGCTTGCTTTTCGCGCCGTGCCCCAATACGATCTTCGAAGCGCTGATGTAGGATTTGTCACCCGCGAACGCTGGAAAGCGGCGGTAGACGGCGACGACAACCTGCGCGGCTCCCCCGAACTGGTGATCGAAGTCTTATCGCCCTCCAACACCAAAGCAGAAATGCGCGAAAAAGCCGCTCTTTGTCTTTCCACCGGTTGCGAGGAATTTTGGCTTATTGATCCGCATCGCAAAACGATAAACGTCACCCGACAGGATGGTGACTATACGTTATACGGGATAGGCGACCGCATCCCGCTTGCTCGTTTTAACGCCGATTTAGCTGTGGACGCCATCTTCGCTTTTTAATTCACCGCTTATAGCCAAACTTTTGCAATAACTCCACGCGCGCCTTGGCGTGTTGCTCATCCTCGACGCCTTTCGGTGAACTGCCGTCAATCACTCCCAAAATGCCGCGCCCTTGTTCGGTTTCCGCCACAATCACCTCCACTGGATTCGCGCTGGCGCAGAAAATCGTCACCACTTCCGGTACCGCCCGAATGCGCTCCAACACGTTAATCGGGAATCCGTTGCGTAGCGCCACCACAAAGGCATGTCCAGCGCCGATAGCCGTTGCGTTCTCCACCGCATTCTGCTTTAAACTTTCGTCATTGCCATCAAAACGCGTCAGGGTATCGCCTGAAGCCTCATTAAACGCCACCCCGAACTGCAGGTGCGGTGACGTGTTCACCATCGCCTCATAAATGTCCTCCACCGTCTTGATGAAATGGCTCTGTCCCACAATGATGTTTCCGTTTTCCGGAATGTTCAAACGCACGGTCTTAAGCTGCATCTCCCTATAATTGCGAATAGTGTCCAAGCGCGCGACTCTTTCTCCTCAGGAATTCAATGATGCCAGTTTGCTTGGCCACGTCCGCAAGCTTCCACACGGGCACGCGACCTATAAACAACTGGTGAAAGAACTGCATTTGCAGGGTGAAAATCGCGAGGCTCTCGAAAACGCGCTGGACCGGCTTTGCGAAAAAGGCGCCCTGGTGGAATTGCGTTCCGGGCATTTCGCAGCCGTCGGCGCCAATTCCGAATACATCGCCGGACGCCTGACCATTCACCGCGATGGCTTCGGCTTTCTGATTCCTGACCGGGCGGTTGCCGGGCTGGCCGTGCAGGGAGACGTCTTTTTACCGCCGCACGAAGCCGCCAAGGGCATGCATGGCGACCGCGTGCTGGTCCATGTTACGCGCGTGGCACAAGAGGGCAGAGCAGAGGGTGAAATCCTCCGCATCCTGCGGCGTGCGCACATTACGGTGGTGGGTGAATTCCGCGTCAAGAAGCGTGGTAATTTCGTCATTCCATCCGAAGAGCGTGTTCAGACCTGGATTGAAATTCCAGAGGGTCTGGAATTGCCGCCTCTCAAAGCCTCGGTAGACCGCGTAGGCGCGGAGCCACGCGCTATCTCTTCCGTGGAAGAGCTGGACGGCGTCATCGTCAACGTCGAAATTCTCGAATTTCCCAAAGACGGGGACTACGGCGTAGGCCGCGTGGTGGAAGTGCTGGGCCATCCGGACGATTTCGGAGTGGATGTGGAAATCATGATTCGCAAGCATCATTTGCCGCATGAATTTCCGCCGCAAACCATCGAACAGGCGCAGGGCATTTCACATGAGATCAGCGAGGCGGAGATGGCCCGCCGCCGCGATTTCCGGCGCCTCGATATCGTTACCATCGATGGTGAAACCGCGCGCGACTTCGATGACGCTGTCTGGCTGGAGCGTCTCGCCAACGGAAACTATGCCCTGCAGGTGCATATCGCTGATGTCAGCCATTACGTCCGGCCTGGTACACCGATTGATATAGAAGCGCAGATGCGCGGCACCAGCGTTTATTTCCCAGACCGCGCAGTGCCCATGCTGCCCGTTGAGCTTTCGACCGATATCTGCTCTTTGCGTCCGCAGGAAGACCGGCTGGTGCTCTCGGCTCTGCTTGAAATCGACCCGCAAGGCGACGTTGTGTCCCAGGACTTCACGCGCGGCATCATTCGCAGCGCCGAACGCATGACCTACACCGCTGTATTCGGCGTGCTGGAAGGTGACCTGGAACTGCGCGAGCGCTACGCCAAACTGATTCCCCATTTTGAGTTGATGCAGGAATTGGCGCTGCTGCTAAACCGCAGGCGAGTCAAGCGCGGGTCTATTGACTTCGATATGCCTGAAGCTAATATCACGTTAGATACGGCGGGACAAATGACCGGCGTCACGCGTGCCGGGCGCAACATCGCACATCGCATTATCGAAGAATTCATGCTGGCGGCGAATGAAGCCGTAGCGGGTCATCTGGAAGCGGCGGAAATCCCCAGCCTATACCGTATTCACGAACGGCCCGAAGGCAAGCGCGTGCTGGAGTTTGAAGAGATCGCGGCGCAATTCGGTTATTCGCTGGGCGTTGGCGCAATTCCGGTCCGGCGGTTTCCCATTGCGGAGAAGCGGCGCGATGGGCGCAAAGTGCGAAAAGATATCGTGATGGCGCGCGAAGATTTTGATATTTCGTCTCGCAATTATCAGCGCCTGATCGCCAAAATCGCGGGCAAGCCGGAAGAGCGCATTCTCAGCTACCTGATGCTGCGTTCGCTCAAACAGGCGCGCTATAGTAACGTCAACGAAGGGCATTTCGCGTTGGCCGCTCCGGCCTATACGCATTTCACTTCGCCCATCCGCCGCTATCCCGACTTAGTAGTGCATCGCGTTCTAACGCACTATCTCGACACCAAAGAGGCATTGCTCGACGAGCAGACTTTGCACGAAATTGGCAACGATACTTCTTTTACGGAGCGCCGAGCCGCCGAAGCCGAGCGCGAATTAATCGAATCAAAAAAAGTCAAATTCATGGAAGACCGCGTGGGCGATGAATTTGACGCGCTTATCATCAGCACCACGAAGTTCGGCTTCTTCGTCGAACTCGCCGATCTATTTGTGGAAGGCCTGGTCCCGATTGAAACGCTGCCCGGTGACCGCTATCGCTATCACGAGAATGCCCGTCAGGTAATCGGCGAACGCACGCGTAAGACTTACGCCATCGGCGATTCGGTCCGTGTGCGGCTAGACCGGGCGGATACCGTGGAGCGTAAACTTAACTTCGCTATCGTCGAACCTGGCGCGCGCTGGAACAAGAAAAAGAAACGCTGATTTTATTTGAAGCTTACTTACTCAGATCCCGTCCGCCGTCCGCGCGTAGCATCCGCGCAATGTTCTCATTTCCATTCGACAAAGCCGCGTGTAGCGGGCTTGCGCCATTCGCGGCGCAGAGATTCGGATTTGCTCCCTTGTCGAGCAAAAGCATAACCACGTCCTCATGCCCGAAAGAGGCGGCCGCATACAGGGCCGTGGCTCCCGACTGGGTTTCCTGGGCGTTGATATCCGCTCCATGGGACAACAAAGCCGCCACCGCCCTGGCCTTTCCGCCCAGCGCCGCATCATGCAGCGGCGTCGCTCCGGAATTATTGCGTCCATTGACGTTTGCACCCTTCGACAGCAGCAGTTCGACAATTTCAGCCTGTCCTTTCATAGCCGCATCATGTAGGGGCGTCGATCCAGAAGGAAAGTGGACGTTGGCGTTGACGCCGTGGCTCAAAAGCATTTCCACCGTGTCGGGTTGGCCTTTTAAAACTGCTTCTTCCAGCAGACCCTGGTAGGATTCATTGCCTGATCCGGCTGCAGTCCCCTTGTCGATGATGACCTCCGCCACAGCGGGGTGATGCATACGGACGGCGTTTTCGAGAGGGGAAAATCCGCTCTTGTCTTTTGCATCGGCATCGGCATGATGCGACAGCAGCAGTTCCGCGATATCCGCGCGCCCTTTGAAGGCCGCCTCATTGAGCGGTGTTGCGCCGGTTTGCGTATTCGGGCGATTGATCTCCGCTCCAGATTCCAGCAACAGCGCCGCAATGTCGCGGAATCCTCGCCACGCCGCCTGGTCCAATGGAGACGCACCCTCTTGATCGCGCGCGTTGATATCGGCGCCTCTTTGGATCAGCAGACGAACGACGTCTGCCTGCCCTCTAAACGCGGCCTCGTTCAGCGCGGTCGCGCCGGTTTGCGTATTCGGGCTGTTGATCCGCGCCCCGGAATCGAGCAGCAATGTGACCAACTCAGGAAAACCTCCCGATGCGGCCGCATGCAAGGGCGTCCAGCCTTCCTGATTGTAGGCATTCACATCCGCTCCCGCCCGAATCAATAGACGCGCGATTTCGGTCCTACCGTAATCGGCAGTCACGCCCAGCATGGTTTGACCAGGCGGATACACGTGGCGCAACTCCGCCCCGCGCTCAAGCAGCAGTTGAACCACCGGCAAGTAACCTCGCCACACGGCACAACCGAGTGCGGTGTCACCCCGGCGAAAGGCGCCCCAAGTGCGCGCGTCGATATCGGCATGGTGATCCAGCAGCAGCTTTACAATATCCACGCGATTGTTGGCCGCGGCAATGTAGAGCGGAAATAGGTCGTCTTTGGCTTTTACATTGGGATCCTGACCCGCCGTCAAAAACGCCGTCAGCGCGTCGATGTCATTGTTTTGAACGGCCTGAATGAGTCCGCTTTGGCCGGGGAGCAATTGACACGGAAGAACACATTGAACCATCAGTGCTACGGCCAAGACACTGATTCGCGTCATTCAAAACACCTATTCTAAGACCCGGATAAACTCCGCCATGACCTGATATTTATCTTGATCCTGATCCAGGTCCCAAGACGGATACGCCGGGTTCAGGCTTTCCAGGCGGATACGCGTTTGGACGAAGCCTGTCTCATTGGCAATCTTCTCGCTGCGGTAGCGTTTCACGGTGTACTGGTTATCGTCGGCAAGCTCGGAATTGCGAACCAGAACCAGCCGGCCGTTGCGCGAACCGGCCACGTTGCGGCGAAACACACATAGGCTGCCATCCGGAATTTTAGGCTCCATGGAATGTCCTACAATCCTGGCGGCGAACATGTTTTCGTCCAGCTTCAATCCCGGCGGCGCCTCAATCCAGTCGTCTACCTGGATGTCTTCCGAATTCGTCAAAAACGGGCCTGCCGCCACCGCCAACGAATAGTGCGGCAAATGCGTCTGGAACCGCTGCACGCTCGACGGAACGTGCTTCCGGTAAAGCTCGCTTAGCAGCTTGTCGAAATCGCGCACCATCACAGCTTCGCGATCGGTGACGCGGATCGTCTGCGAAGCCTGACTTTCTAGGCGTTTTAAGACAGCAATGCCGCCTTCTCCCTGCGCTTGTTGATGCAGATCCTCTTCGAGTTCCGCGAGCACCTCGGCATCCTCTTCGCTTGCCAGAAAATGCCAATCACGGCGCAACCGTACATGCAGCCGGTCTGTCTCTGTTTCTAACAACAGGACACCCAGCGTCTGAACGCCTTTGCCGGGCAGTTCCGACAACACCAATGAGTATTCTCCCTGATGTTGGGGAGTAAGGCTGCGAATATTGACGACCGGCGCTAGCATGACGAGATGTCTATCAGCTTATCGTCATTATTCTTTCAGGGCGTAGCCGTGCTCGCATAGTAACCCTTGCGCGCGCGCACTTTGACGTTGCCCAAATCCACCACTACCTTGACATTCCGAAAGGTCTTATCGCTTGGATTGTCTGAAACGTAACGAATGATGTATTGCGTGGTGACTTCACCGGCGATATCGGACACTGCGCGATACATCTTGCTGTCTACCACGGACTGATAGGCGCCCACGCCTACCGTCAGCGCATAGTTACCGTCATCCGACGGATGCGACAGATAGCCGTCCGTGTCTTTGTATACATCCCCTAAGGGATACACCACGCGGCCGCCCGTTTCGGCCGCCAGTCTCACTAGATTGTCATCGGTGTCACTGGTAAATCCGAACGCCTGCGTGCTGATGCAAAAAATGGTGAACTGGTTACGCTGCGCCAATTCAATCACCTGTTGGCGCGAGTGTTTGCTGGCGTTATCGTGCCCGTCACCGACAATGACGATGATGCGCCGCGGTTCAATCGGCTCGCCTTTTACCAGCTTGTGACTTGTACAAGCCAGGTAAATCGCATCGTACATCGCGGCGCCCCCGCCCGGTTTCAGTTTGCGGATTTTATCCACTAACGGTTCCGGGTCACTCGTGGTCTGCACGGCCACCTCCGCGTCCTGCGCGAAATCGATTAAAAAGCCAGAGTATTTCTTGTCGCCGGTGAGCAGCGTTTGAATCAGCACTTCGGTGGCGTTCTGAAAGTTCTTCCAGTGAATACGGCTAGCTGTACTCATATCCAGCAGGAACCCGACCACCACCGGTTGGTTGCGTTCGGCGGTGAAGAAGCGCATCTTCTGCGGCTTATTTTCTTCCAACACCTGAAAATCGCTTTGTTTTAAGTTCGTGACAAATTTGCCTTTTTCGTCCGTTACGGTCACTGGCACAATGACTTCGTTCACGGAAACACGAATGGCATCATTGCTTTTGCCCGCGTCAATATCCGCCTTGGGTGGTTCAGCCGCCGGAACCGAAAGAGTCGATTCGCTCTTGCCGCCAGGTTGTGGCGGCTTCGGTTCAGGCGGCTTGCTTTGCGGTGGTGGCGTGACCTGTTGCGCTGCGGTCGCAAAGAGAGGACAAATCGCGAGAGTAAGGGTAGCCGCCAATAAAGCAGGCTTAAAAAACTGCATGAGCGAGGGGACCTGCATGAATTATAGCCGCTATTTAGCGCTGCACCCGCCCGGAGCCGCCGCCATCTAGCAGCGCGTAGACTTCCTCGGCCGTTATGCGATTAAAATCGCCCGGAATCGAGTGTTTCAGGCAAGAGGAAGCGACGGCGAATTCCAACGCGTCGCCCGGTCCTTGAAAACGGCCCGTTCCTAAAGACGAGAGCCCGTGGATCAAACCCGCCGCGAAACTGTCTCCGCCGCCCACGCGGTCCACAATGTGCGTGATGTCGTACCTGCGGCTCAACAAAAACTGCTTCCCGTCATATAAGCAGGCCGACCAGCCATTGTGCGACGCGCTTTTCGATTCCCGCAACGTAATGGCCAGGGTTTTGATATTCGGGTAGGTAGCTAGCACGCGTTCGCAGAGTTCCTTGTATTTCTCGCGCTCCAAACTGCCCGATTCCACATCTATATCCACGTGGACTCCGATGCATTTCTGGCAATCCTCTTCATTGGCAATGCAAACGTCCACCAGCTTGGCTAGTTCTGGCATCACTTCATGCGCGGCTTTGCCCCACTTCCACAAATTTTTGCGGTAATTGAGATCACAGGAGATCTTGATTCCTTTGGCCCGGGCGACGCGCATCGCTTCCAGCGACAATTCAGCGGCTGAGGCGCTGATGGCCGGCGAGATGCCTGTAATGTGGAACCAAGTGACGTCTTTCAAAGCCTTCTCCCAGTCGATGAAGCCGGGTTTGGCAAGCGCAATCGAGCTATTCTCGCGGTCATACAGCACCTTCGACGCACGCTGGTTCGCGCCGGATTCCACAAAATAAATGCCCATCCGTCCAGGTCCGCGCACAATTTGCGTGGTGTCCACTCCGAAACGGCGCACTTCGCCGATGAACGCGTCCGCCACGGCATTCGCCGGG
>DASXGT010000162.1:0-20270 GCA_036488895.1 Bryobacteraceae bacterium
GACGGCCGTCATGGCCATGAGTGCCCCAGGCGTGGGCGACATCATAACCTGCGAAACTCAAGGCGGATTCCATGTTGAGGTTGGCGTCGTACCAGGAACCGAAGAGCGGGTTCCAAGCATCGGTTGAGCCGTCTTCCAGGAAAATACGCATCGGCTTGGGTTCGGTCTTGCGAATCAGCGCTGGATATTCGTGACCGCCGCGCATGGAAACGTAGGTTCCAATTACGGAGTAGACGCGGGTGAACTGGTCAGGACGACGCCACGCCAGAGTGAAGGAGCCAATGCCGCCGGTGCTGCCTCCGGTTGCGGCATGATCGTTGCCGTTGGGTGAGAGATTGATCGCGCGGCCGTCGCGAGTCTTCAGCTTCCGCACGGCGGGCAGCAATTCGTTCAACACAAAATCAGGAAAGTGATCGTTCGTGCTGTCGAATTCATAGGAGCGATTGAAGCGGGCCACACGGCGTTTTGGGGTTCCGGCGGGGTCTTTCCAGATCGTGCCAGATGTGATGCCCACCCCGATGATGACCGGCACTTCCTTCTTTGCGATCAGATTGTCCAGTACCGTGCCCTCATAAGCGCTCAAACCGTCGAGCTTCACGAGCAGGCATGCAGGCTTCGCGGGGTTGTACTGGGCGGGAACATAAATCTGAAACTCGTTTTCCGTGCCCGGATAGATTTTTGAATCGGTTATTACGCCATGCAGAAATTCGCCATGCGGAACATTGGCGTTAGGCTTGCCGTCGTCGGGCGGGAAAGAGCCGGACAATTCGTTTTGGATTTTTTTTGCCAACGCATCCGGATCAGTCTGCGCGTGAAGTAGTGAAAACGTATTGGAAATGAGGGCGATGGATAAAGTGAGGCGTAGCACGGGCAGCATTCTGCCAGTATAGAGTTGGAATGCACCGAGGAATGGAGCGGATCTTCAACAGGCTAGCGGCTTGCGCACTGGGGTTGATCATGACTTGCGTAACAGGTTGGGCGCAAAATTTGCCCCGCATCACCGTTCATTCAGGCGGACATTTTCTTCAGACCGAGACTGGGCAGCCGTTCTTCTGGCTCGGCGACACCGCGTGGGAATTGATTCATCACACGACACGTGAAGAGTGCAGCTATTATCTGCACACGCGCGCGACGCAGGGCTTTACGGTGATTCAGACCGTGGTCTTGTCTGAGTTTCAAGGCGTCACGCAGCCAAGCGCCCTCGGAGAAACGCCGTTTATCGACAATGATCCCAAGCACCCCAATGAGAAGTACTTCGATCATGTGACGGAAGTAGTGGATGAAGCCGCGTCACAGGGTTTGTATGTCGCGCTGGTGCCCGCTTGGGGCGACAAGTTGACCGCGCCTTGGGGCGATGGACCGCGCCTGTTTCGGCTGGATAATTTGGGCGACATGCACGGTTTTACCCGGTACCTGGCGCAAAGATTGCGCGACCGCACAAATGTGATTTGGATATTGGGCGGCGATCGTCCTCCGCGCATTCCCGGATCGCACGGCGATTCTCTACGGCAGCGAGCCGTAGCCGCTGGGTTTCCCGCTGACCAGGACTGGACACCCATCTGGCGTGAAGCCGCGAGCGGACTGGCCGAGGGATTAGGACGGAAGCCGCTGATTCTCTATCATCCGCAGGGAGGCCCTGATTCGTCTTCGGTCTTCCTGCACAATGAGCCGTGGCTGTCCGTAAACGGAATGCAGAGCGGTCATGGCAGTGGACACGATGTACCTGTCTGGGAATGGATCGCTCGGGACTACGCCAAGACACCCACGAAGCCTACACTTGATCTTGAGCCGAACTACGAAGATCATCCCTTTAATCCGTGGCCCCGCTGGAATCCGGCCAATGGTTATTTCCGTGACCTCGATGTGCGCAAGCAAGTGTATCGATCTGTATTCGCGGGCGGTTGCGGTGTTACCTATGGGCATCACGCCGTATGGGGTTTTGTGGGACTGCGGAACGAAGTAATAAATCATGCCGACCGTGATTGGATCGATGCTTTGCAACGGCCGGCCGGAAGACAGATGGCATTTCTGCGCGGCCTGATCGAATCGCGGCCGTATTTCAGTCGCATTCCCGATCAGGCTTTGATTGTGGGGGATGCGGGGCAAGGGGCGTTGCACTTGCAGGCCACGCGCGATCAGCGCGGCACTTACGCCTTCGTTTATTTCCCGCTCAATGATCTAACGACCAAGGTAAATTTGACCAGGCTGCGCGCCAAGCGTCTGCGTGCGTGGTGGTATGACCCGCGAACCGGCGTGGGAACGCTGATTGGGCTCATCGATGCGGCGCCGGAGCATGAATTCCGTTCGCCCCCGTATGGGCCGGATTGGGTGCTGGTGCTGGATGATCCGGACGCAGGCTACGCGCCTCCAGGACTCAAGAAGTGGTCAGACAGAAGTAGAGTGATAAATGATGAAAAACCATTCCCGTAGGATCTTTTTACAAGCGCTCGCAGCCACGCCTCTACTGGCGGCGCAAACGACTGGGCCGCATCTCGAGTTCCCCACGGAACCCCGCCAGCGGCTGGCCGTGACCTCATATCCGTTTCGTACATACATTGACAGCCCCACGAATCCGGCTCGCGACAAGAGTAAACCGGGCATGGATTTGAAAGAGTTTCCCGCTATGATCGCCAAACGTTTCGGCGTTCACAATATTAATCCGCTGGGCGATCATTTAAGCTCGACTGACGGCGCTTACCTCAAGGCTTTCAGAATAGCGGTCGAAGCAGCGGGCTCACATATGGTGGACTTGGGCATCGGCGGGCAAGACTTCTCGAATTCAGGAACCGGCGCGGTAGCGTTCGGCAGCAAGTGGATCGATATTGCCGTGTTGATCGGCTCACCCAGCATTCGCCAGCATCTGAAAACGGCGGCAGGGGCCGCTCCCTCCGTAGCCAATGCAGCCGAAAGTCTAGCGCGCCTGGCCGAGTATGGATCGCGAAAAAACATTATCGTCAATCTTGAAAATGACAGCCCTGGGTCAGAAGATCCTTTCTTCATTACCGAAGTTGTCGGCAAGGTGAATAGCCCCTATCTGCGCGCGCTGCCTGATTTCGGCAACTCGCTGCGGGGACACGATGCGGCATATAACAGGAAGGCCGTGGACGCCATGTTTAAGCACGCTTACAATATGTGCCATGTCAAAGATATTTTGCGCGCAAAAAGCGGCGAAGTGTACCGGGTGGATCTACCGCAATTGTTTGGCGTCGCGCGCGCGAACGCTTACCGCGGTTACTTTTCGATGGAGTTCGATACCGCCGCCGGCGACCCTTTTCAAGGCACCGAAAACCTGGTACAGCAGAGCTTGAAGTATATGTCTTTATGAGAGGCCCTTATGCGGATAGACAAGTGGCTCTGGGCCGCGCGATTCTTCAAGACGCGCTCGCTCGCCACGCATGCCTGTGAGCTTGGCAGAATTCACTCTAATGGTCAATCCGTCAAGCCCGCACGCGAGGTGAGGGTGGGCGATCTGTTACAAGTGAAAAACGAAGGCGGCGAGTTTCAAGTAGAGGTGCTGATTCTGAGTGAGGTACGCGGCCCGGCGGCGGTTGCGCAGACGCTTTACCGCGAGACGGAGGCAAGCCGGGAGTTAAGAATAAAACTAGCAGAAGAGCGTAAAACTATGCCGCATTTCGAAGCGTCGCGCGAAGGCAAACCATCGAAACGCGACCGGCGCGACCTAGACCGCCTTCGGGGCAGAGTTTGATCGTTGATAGAGAAAGCAGATGATTGATCTATGCCTGACTTCCTGCCCGTTACTTTTTTCCTGTTCCTGATTGTCATCGTTTGGATACTAAGGTGCTTAAACATCCTGCGCGAATACGAGCGCGCGGTGGTGTTCCGGCTAGGCCGCGTGCTGCAAAAGGCAAAAGGCCCCGGCTTGGTGCTCATCTTTTGGCCAATCGACAAAATTGTCAAAGTGACCCTGCGCGTCATCACGTGGGAAATCCCGCCGCAAGACATCATCACCCGTGACAACGTCTCCCTAAAGGTGAACGCGGTTCTCTATTTCCGTGTCGTCGATGCAACTCGATCCGTGATAGAGGTCGAGAATGTACGCCACGCTGTCGAGCAAGCCGCCCAAACCAGCCTGCGCTCGGTCCTGGGCGAAGTGGACCTAGATGACCTGCTATCCCAGCGCGAAACGCTGAATGAGAAACTGCAAATGATTCTGGACGATCACACCGAGCCTTGGGGCGTCAAAGTGATTCGCGTGCAAGTGAAACAAGTGGATCTGCCCCAGGAGATGCAGCGCGCCATTGCGGCGCAGGCCGAAGCCGAACGCGAGCGGCGAGCCAAGATCATCTCCGCGGAGGGCGAATTCCAAGCTTCCGCCAAACTGGCTGAAGCGGCTGCAGTTCTTGATCGCGAACCCGCCGCCATTACGCTTCGTTATCTGCAAACCCTAGTGGAGATCGGCGCGGAAAAGAACACCACCGTGGTCTTCCCGCTACCGCTCGATCTGCTGGGCGCGCTGGGCCTTAAACGCCCACCGGAACAGCGTTGACGTTCACGGCGGTTAGACCTGAACCATGCCGCCGTCAACAAAAAGTTCGATACCCGCGACATAGCTGGCGTCGTCCGACACGAGAAAGACAACCGCCTTTGCAATTTCATCGGGATGACCCATGCGGCCGAGCGGAACCTGCGATGCCAGACTAGCCCTCAGTAGCTTGGCTTGTTCTTCATTCGCGACAAGTCCGGTAACTCCGGGAGTATCGATGGGACCGGGACTGACCACGTTAACTCGAATCTGCCGGTCTTTGAGTTCATTAGTCCAGGTGCGGGCGAAGGAGCGCATAGCGGCCTTGGTTGCGCTGTAGACGCCGAAAGCGGGCATGCCTTTCACGGAGACGATGGAGGCGTTGAGCACGATGGCTCCGCCATTAGGAATGAGCGGGAGCGCCTTCTGGACCGTGAAGACGACGCCCTTCACGTTGGTGTTGAAAGTCTTGTCGAAGTGCTCTTCGGTGATCTGATCGATAGTGGCGAACTCGCCGCCGCCGGCGTTGACGAAAAGAACGTCGATGCGGTCGTGCTGCTGCTTGATCTCCGCATAGAGTTTGTCGAGGTCCGCGAGATTGCCGGCGTCGGCCTGGATGCCGGTAGCGCTGGAACCAATCTCTTTTACGGCAGCGTCAAGCGCTTCCTTACGGCGGCCGGTGATGACCACCTTTGCGCCCTCCGCCGCGAAACGCTTTGCCGTGGCGAGGCCGATGCCGCTGGACCCGCCGGTGACGAGCGCGATTTTTCCTTCAAGTTTTTTCGACATTTGAGTTTTTCCTAGACGCTGTTCAGTTGATGAAAAACTTAACGGATTGGCCTCATGTTTTTTATTCGCAGCGCAAAGCTACTGCGGGGTCCAGCCGGCTTGCTCGCTGCACCGGTCTATAGATGGCCGCTAACATCAACGCCAAAAAGAAAACAATGACCGAGATATACATCCACGGGGATCCAGTCACCTCGGCGCCGGCAAGCGAACGCACGATATTCCGTGCCGCTAGCGCCAAGCCCAAACCAACGGCCAGTCCTAGCGCCACCCATGCGCTGGTTATTCCCAAAACTGTGCGAACGATCCTGCGGCGGTCAGCCCCTAACGCCATACGGATGGCGATCTCGCCGGTGCGCTGTGTAACCAGGCAGGAGATCACGCTGTACATTCCGGCCGCGGCCATCGCTAGGGCTAGAAGCGCGAAGGCACCAATTACGATTACATCGAAGCGCGGCTCCGTGACTGAATCCGCGATCAACTCGTCCATTGTCATCACTCCGAATACGGCTTGGTCCGAGTTCGACGACTCAATCGCGGCCTTCACCTGCTTCACTAATTGTGGCGGTGACATGGCCGAACGCACCACTAAATAGACGTTGGCCCAGGAAAATTGTAAATACGACAGATAGACTTCAGGAACCGGAGCCGCTTCGAGACCGCGCGTCCGAACATTGCCCACCATCCCAACAATTGTGATGCGGCCGCCCGGATCGTCAATTTGTTTCCCAACCACGTCCCGACCGAGTCCGAAACGGCTAGCGAACTCCTCGTTCACGATGGCGACCCTGATGCGCCGCCCTGCATCGCCGTCGCTGAACGCGCGCCCAGCCAGCAGCGGAATCCGCAACACGTGAAAGTAGTCGGGACTCACCTGGTGGCTCCACGCGCTCACGCTCCTGGGCGCGCCCGTCTGATCTCTTACGCCCACAAGCACCGCTGGGCCGCCGCGCGCGGGGCGCAGCGGCGGGCCGGTCACCGTGGCAGCCGAATCAACGCCGCGAATAGCAGCGATCTTGTTGAGATATTCGCGAAATGCAAGGCTCGCTTTCTGCACTGGCAAGCCCTGGGCGCGCGACGGTAACTGCAGCCGCATTGCCAGCACGTGATTCGGATCGAAACCCATTGGCGTTGAAATCAACGTCCATAGATTTTGCACCACCAGCCCAGCACCGCACAGCAGAAACACCGAAAGCGCCGCTTCCAGCGCCATCATTGCGTGGCGCCACCGATTTCCTTCACCCATCGTGACACGTGCATTCAGACTCGGCCCCGGCATCCAATGGCTGCCCTTAACGGCCGGTATTGTTGCAAACACAAGAGCGGAAAGCAACGAAATTGCAACGGTGAAGCCGACCACCTGGATATCCAAATGCGCCGCCGTGAAAAGCGGGCTTCGCACGGGGAGTAATCCAATAAGAATGCGGACCATCCAACCGGCTACCAGTAGCCCAACGGCGCCGCCACATGCCGCCAAAACCAATCCTTCCAAAAGAAATTGGCGGATCAAACGCAGCCGGCTGGCGCCAAGAGCCGAGCGGATGGCCACCTCCCGTCCACGCCGCAACGAACGCGCAAGCAGGAGTTGTGCCGCATTCGCGCATGCGATCAACAGCAATATGCCCACGCCGGACAGCAGCAGCCAGAGCATGGAGCGCTGTTGACCCACGATTGCCTCGCGCAAAGGTAGAACCTTAAAAGTAAAACGACTCGGATCGTGCCATGGATTTGGGAATGCTTCGGGATGTTCGCTCGTTAGGGCGTGCGCGACAGCGCGAACGTCACCTTCCGCCTGCGCGATTGTGAAGCCGTCCCGCAACCGTGCAATGACGCGCACCGCCACGCCGCGGCCGTTTGTGCTGGCGCCCAGCGGAATGTTCGTTTCCAGCGGATACGAAACGTAAAGATCCACTGGCTCCTGGATCTGCAGTGTGGGGTAGTCAAACTGGAATCGCGGAGGCAGCACACCTACAACCAATGCCGCTTGCCCATCCAGATGGAGCGTTCGCCCCACGGCGTGTGGATCCGCCCCTAATTTTGAGCGCCAGAAAGCATCAGTCAAAACCACTGCGGGCGTCCGGTTGGGTTGATTTTCTTCCGGAAGAAACGTGCGGCCCAAGGATGCCTCCGCGCCCAGCAGTGGAAAGAAAGATGCCGTCACGCGCGCCGCAAAAACCCGCGTGGGTTCACCGCTTCCGGAAAGCTGCATATCGCGATGCTCAGCAAAGGCGATCTGTTCCAGCGTGTGACTGCGCGCCCGAATTTCCAGAAACTCGCTGGTGTTAGGAATCCAGCCGGTGACTTCAAGAATCGTCACCAGCCGCGCGGCATCACGAAATGGCAGCGGGTCCAGAAATGCAGCTTTCAGCAGCGTGAAAATGGCCGCGTTGCCGCTGATTCCTAAAGCAAGCACCAGTACAATCAGCGCGGAAACAGTGGCATCGCGCCAGAGCAACACAACGCCGTGACGGAGATCCTGCAGCGTGGAATCGAACCAACCTATTACGCGCGCATCCCGCATCTGCTCTTTCGCTAACGGTAAATTTCCCATACGCCGCTTTACCTCCTGTTCCGCCTCCGCCATGCTGAACCCTTGTTGACGTGCTTTTCGCAGGCGCATCTGGCGGTGAAACTCAAGCTCTTCCTCGAAATCTCGATCCAGGCGCGCGTGCCGTAATACGTTTGTAAACCGGCGAAAAAACCCCATTACGCCAACCTCAGTACCCGCGTGATCGCCGCCGCCGCACGCAGCCATTCCGCTTCTTCTTCCGCAAGCTGCCGCCGCCCGGCCGCCGTGATCTTGTAGTACTTCGCGCGACGGTTATTATCAGACGGCGCCCATTCCGACCGTATCCAGTCAGCCTCGTCCATGCGATGGAGCGCCGGATAGAGCGACCCTTCGCCCACCTGCAGCACGCTCTCTGAAAGCTGCTCGATTCGTTCCGCAATTGCATACCCGTGCATGCGTTCATCGCGCGTTAGAATGCGCAGAACTAACAGATCCAGTTTCCCGAGTAATTGGTCTCGCTTAGATATTCCCATCGATGTCGATAGGAGCATATTATGCGCACCGTTCAGCGTTGTCAAGAAGCAAAAATACAAAACAGATCTTCTCCGTGAAACGTTTCCCGTGAATTTCGCAGAAGTTACGAGGAGGGATTTTCAAATGAAACGAAGTCTAATAGGACTGCTCTTGATTGGCTTGCCGGTGTTGGCACAAACACACCGTTATGAAGTGATCGATCTAGGCGCGTTGCCGGGACAACAGGATTCCATCGCATTCAGCGTCAACGCCTCGGGAACGGTAGTTGGCCGTTCCGGCAGCCGGGCGTTTACTTATCACGACTGCCAGATGTATGACTTAGGATTGCTTCCCGGCGGCGCCTCCGCGGCTGCGAACGCGATCAACAACCAGGGCATGATTGCTGGGCTGGCCAAGGGTTCTGATGCAGGCACGCATGCCGTTTCCTGGTACGGCGGAACCATTCATCTGCTGGAGCCGGGGACCGTTTATCAGTCGCAGGCTTTGGCGATTAGCGGCCCGGGCAAGGTCTTGGGATATGAATATAACGGCGCTGTAGCTTATGCCACTGCATATGAAAACGACTTACCCGTTAGCGTCCCTTCCGACGACGACCCCGAATACGGCTGGGGCGCTGTCAATTTAGTGACCGGAGCGAATGGCTCCGGCCAGTTGACGGGCTACCGGAGCATCTACAATACTTTGAATCAATTCATCGCCCAGTTGGCGCTGGTGATACCGGCAGGTTCCAGCTCGTGGGTCCGCATTACGCCTCCCGCGGGATTCGATCAATATGTCACTTCATGGGCCATCAATGAAGATGGAGCCGTCGCGGGATGGGGAGAAAATGGCGCTGGCGTTACGCGCGCCTTCCTTTCCACCAACCCCTACGCCGCTCCGCGCAATTTAGGCACGCTGGGCGGCCCCGCTAGCCAAGCTTTTGGGTTGAATAATGCACGCTGGGTGGTGGGTACTGCCAGTACCGCGTCAGCGGCGTCCGCGTTTCTTTATGACGGTACCCAGATGATCGATCTGAATACGACCCTTGTCAATGGAAGCGGCTGGCAACTCACCAAGGCTACCGCCATCAATGACTACAATCAGATCGTAGGAGTGGGAATACACAATGGCCAGTCACGGGCGTTTCTCCTGACTCCAGTCACAACGCTCATAGGAATCGTCGTGCCGTGTATTCCAATAATACTCAGGGAAGATTTGGCTAGCCAGTAGCGATGGCGGGCGGCGTGGGAACCCGCGCCGCTTACGCTCGTGTTTGCGGAGTGGGATTCTATAAACTAGAAATTGTGCACGTCACTTCTTCGCAGGGGAGTCAATTGATGAGCGTAACCATAGATGGTGTTGTTCACGAAACCCGCGATGGCGAACGCCTGATCGATGTCATTAACCGTTCCGGCGCGGCGCTGGCGCAAGTCTGTTACCACCCGCAGCTGGGCCCGATTCAAACTTGCGATACATGCATGGTGGAAATCAACGGCAAGCTGGAGCGCGCTTGCGGGGCCGCCGTGTCCAACGGGATGGAAGTGTTAACCGCATCGGCTAAAGCCAGCGCCGCTCAAAAGCAAGCGTTCGACGTGATTCTGAGCAACCACGTTCTGTACTGCACGGTGTGCGACAACAATAATGGAAACTGCACCATCCACAATACAGAGAAGCTGCTGGCCATTGAACATCAGGCCATCCCGTATCATTCCAAGCCTTACGAAGAAGACCATACCAACCCGTTCTACCGCTATGACCCGCAACAATGCATTCTGTGCGGCCGATGCGTGGAAGCCTGCCAAAGCGTCCAGGTGAATGAAACGCTCTCCATCCGTTGGGAAGATCCTCATCCGCGCGTCTTGTGGGATGGCGGCGCGGCGATTGGCGAATCCAGCTGCGTTTCCTGCGGCCACTGTATTACGGTTTGCCCTTGCAATGCGCTCATGGAAAAATCCATGCTCGGGCACGCGGGCTTTTTCACCGGTCTGCCCAGAACCGCGTTGAACGGCATGATCGATGTAGTCAAAGGCGTTGAACCGGAGACTGGCTACGAAGCCATCTTGCAGCTCTCCGAAGCCGAAGCGGGCATGCGCGAATCGCGCGTTCGCCGCACCAAGACCGTCTGTACTTATTGCGGAGTGGGTTGCAGCTTTGAGGTTTGGACCAAAGATCGCCACATCTTAAAAGTGGAGCCTCTGGAAGGGCCCACCAATGGAATTTCCACCTGCGTCAAAGGAAAATTCGGCTGGGACTACGTCAACAGCTCCGACCGTCTGACGAAGCCGCTGATACGGGAGAACGGCACGTTCCGCGAAGCGTCCTGGGATGAGGCTCTGAATCTGGTCGCTCGCAAATTCGCGGAAATCAAAGCCAAGGACGGGCCGGATGCGCTTGCGTTTGTCTCTTCTTCAAAATGCACCAACGAAGAAAGTTATCTGATGCAGAAATTGGCGCGCGCGGTGATTGGCACCAATAACATGGACAATTGCTCGCGCTACTGCCAGGCTCCCGCCACTACTGGCCTGTTTAGGACGGTAGGCTACGGCGGAGATTCCGGCTCCATCAAAGATATTGAGGCCGCAGGACTGGTCATCATCATCGGCAGCAACACGGCCGAGAGCCACCCGGTGCTGGCCACTCGCGTGAAACGCGCACATAAGCACCACGGTCAAAAGTTGATTGTTTCGGATCTGCGCAAAAACGAAATGGCCCGGCGCGCCGACCTGTTCATTCACCCGAATCCAGGGACCGACATGATTTGGCTTTCCTGGGTGTGCCGCTATCTGCTCGAAAACGGCCTCGCCAAAACCGAGTTTCTGAACCAGTGGGTGAACGGACTGGAGGATTACAAGAAAAGCCTGGAGCCCTTCACGCTGGAATTCACCTCTCAGAAATGCGGCCTGCCTCAGGACACGTTATTAAAAATCGCCCACATGATCGCTGAAGCGAGCGGCGTTTGCGTGCTTTGGGCCATGGGTGTCACGCAGCACAAGATGGGGTCCGATACATCCACTGCTATCTCAAACATGCTGCTGGTCAGCGGCAACTACATGCGGACCGGTACTGGCGCCTATCCTTTGCGAGGACATAACAACGTCCAGGGCGCCAGCGATCACGGCGCCATGCCGAATTTCCTGACCGGCTATCAAAAAGTCGACGACCCGGAAGTTCGGGCGCGTTTTGAAGCAAACTGGAAAGTTCCGCTGCCCTCTACGAAGGGACTGGATAATCACGAAATGATTGACGCTATCCAGGCCGGCAAGCTTAAGTCCATGTATTTGTTTGGCGAAGAGATAAGCCTGGTGGATTCAAACGCAAACTTCGTCGACGACGGGCTTTCAAAACTGGAATTTTTCGTCGTGCAGGAAATCTTTTTCACCCACACTTGCCAATTTGCGGACGTGGTTCTTCCCGCCAGCCCAAGCCTTGAAAAAGAAGGCACCTTCACCAGCACCGAACGGCGCATACAGCGGCTTTACCAGGTGTTCGAACCTCTGGGAGAGAGCCTGCCCGATTGGCGCATCATTCAGGATGTTGCGAATCGCCTGGGCGCAGGCTGGGAATATACGCACCCTTCCGAAATTTATAGCGAGATCGCCGCGTTGACGCCCATGTTTGCCGGAGTCACGTATGAACGCCTGGAAGGATTTAAATCTCTGCAGTGGCCGGTTGCCCCGGACGGGACTGATCAACCGTTGCTATACACAAAGCAATTTTTCTTCCCGGATGGCAAAGCCAAATTGTTCCCGCTCCAGATTTCCGAGCCGACCGATCAGCCCAATGCTGAATTCGATTTGCATCTGAACAACGGGCGCCTGCTCGAACATTTCCATGAAGGCAACATGACGTACCGTGTTGCAGGAATTCGTGAACAGACTCCCGACGTTTTTCTGGAAGTATCGCCCGAGCTGGCGCAGGAGCGCGGGATTCAAAGTGGAACTTGGGTGAAGCTGACATCCCGCTACGGGGAAGTGCACGTACGTGCGCTCATCACTGACCGCGTGCGCGGTAGAGAGCTTTACTTACCGATGAATTCAAGCGAGAGTCCCGTGAATCGTCTCACCAGCAGCCACACGGATGTCACGACTCACACTCCTGCGTATAAAGAGACTTCCGTTCGTCTCAAGGTGCTGCCCGACATCGGGGAAAGCCCGGTGCCTCGCAAAAACTCCCGCTTCGGCCATCCCACGCCGCAGAACGGAGTTGAGGTGGAACGGAAATGGAAACGCCCGGATTATCACGTTCCGGGTAATGAACTCGTACAGCTCCGCACGCACTAAGGAGAAACTCGATGGCCCGGCCTATTCCTCTCGAACTGCCCAAGCGCGATCCACGTGAAGAATTACGCCTCCGCCTGGAGCAAGCGCCTATTGAACACGCCGAAGCGGTGCTGGCCGGCTTTGAGGTATTGCAAGGTCTCCATGACCAAGGCGTACTCGAAGTGCTGCGCGGCGTGCTCGGCGGCAGCGATAAGATTTTAGCCATTCTGGTGAACGCCGCAAAGGAACCGGAAGCGATTCGCGGCCTGCGCAATCTGATTATCTTGAGCAAGATTGCCGGGTCGATTGATCCGGAATTGCTGGGGAAGTTTGCGCGGGCGTTACCGGAGGCGCTGGATGGCGCGGTCAAAGCGCAGCGGGCTGAGCCGCCAAGCTTGTGGGAAACGTTTCGTATACTCGGTAGTAGAAATCTACGTCGCGGCGTTGCCGCTGCAAATAGCCTATTGGAAGCAGTAGCCCGAAATTTCTAACGCATGAATCGTTTGGGTCAGTTCGCAATCGTGTGGGTAGTGTTTTTATCACTGCTCGCGCCGGCTATGGCGTGTGCCGTACCGAATGCTCCGATGACCGCTCAGGAACATGCCTGCTGCCGCCAGATGAAGGGTGTGTGTGAAAGCGCCGGTATGCCTGCTTCGCACAGTTGCTGTCACAAGGATACGCAGGCGAACCACCTGCAGGTAGCCCAGCCTGGGCCGCTATCGTTCCAACACGCCGTTGCGGTAGCTGACATCCCGCCTTCTCCCGTACTTTGCATCGCTCCGCCTCCCACGTTTGAGCGAATAGCACAGCCAAAGCATTCCCTGCCCGTTTCTCCTCCAACTGCCATTTCCGTTCTCAGAATCTAATCCTTCTCCCTTCTCGCCGGTCATCGCGCGCGTTCGCGCGGCTTACTAGAACTTTGTGAGATTGGAGAATTTTCAAATGAACGTTGTTACGTTCTCTACAGCCGTGCTCTTTTTAGCGGCTGGTTGCTTAGCCTATGCGCAAACGCCGCTTCCGGCGTTGATTACGGAAGCGGAAAACAACAATGCAGATATCAAAACCGCCGAACTGACCTGGAAGGCCGCGACCCACATTGCCCGGCAAGCCACGACACTGCCTGACCCGCAATTTACCGTCCAGCAGTTCAGCGTGGGAAGTCCGCGGCCATTCGCCGGAATTACGAATAGCGATTTCGCTTATATCGGATTCGGCGCGTCGCAAGAACTACCCTATCCAGGCAAATTGCGCCTGAAGGGACAAGCAGCGGACCGGCAGGCCGATACAGAACACGCGCGCGCCCGCGCACTGCTTGCCGTGATCGTCGGGCAAGTAAAGACCGCGTACTTCCGTCTGGCTTACCTGCAGCAGACGCTTACGTTTCTGGAGCGTAGCGGTGTCACGCTGAAGCAGCTTGGAGACAGCGAACTGGCGCGTTACCGCACCGGCCAAGGTAGTCAAGCGGATGTTCTGAAAGCCCAACTGGAACACACCAAGCTATTACGTGAGATCACCATGCATCACGCCGAAATGGCGGAACTGCAAGCAGACCTCAAGCGGCTGCTGCATCGCCCACAGGATTCGCCGGATATAGTTGCCGAAAACCTGACTCCCAGAACGCTGACTTATAACATCCAGGATTTATTAAGCTTCGCGCGCGACCGCAACCCAGACGTAAGAACCCAAACAGCCACGCTGAAGAAACAAGAAGCGGAATTGCAATCGGCGGAGCGCGCCGGCAAGCCCGATTTCAACATCGGCTACCAGTTTGAAGAGACCGGCAGCCAGTACCGCAATTACTACATGCTTACGTTCAATGTAACGGTGCCGCGCCGCCGCCGCGTGGAAGCAGCAATCGCCGAAGCCGCCGAACTCCGCAACCGCGCCAAGGAAGATCTTGATGCTCAGTTCCAACAGCAACTCGCGGATGTGCAGAAACAGTACGTCGCGGCCACAAGTTCGGTCGAACTGATGACCGAATACCGCGAAGGTTTAATCCCGCAGGCCGAAGCTGCTTTCCGCGCAGCTATGACGGCCTATCAATCGAATGCCCAGCAGCTCGGCTCTGTCTTACTCGCCTTTAACGACTTACTCAATCTGCAGCGCGATAGCGCTATTGCTCTCCTCGATCACGAAGTTGCAATGGCCCGTCTAGAAACCCTTACTGGAGTGACACTGCAATGAATAAGTACATCTTACGAACGTCGCTCGCATGGCTCGTCGCCATCGCCCTCACGGCCGGTTTCTTTCTTTACCACTCACGGCCGGTCAACCAGGAGAATCAAGAGAACAAAGGCCCACAACCAGTAGCGGCCGGGCCGCCGGCAGAGGCGCCGCACGCTCCAGTACAACTTACGCCGGAAGGCATGCAAAGCATCGGAGTCAAAACCGGCATTGTCGAAAGCAAGCAGATCAGTGATGACATTCGGGCCACTGGAACCGTCGATATTAACGAGCGTCTCATCTCCTATGTTCAACTCCGCTATCACGGATACATACGGAAAGTGTTCGCCAACGCTACTTACCAATACGTAAGAAAAGGAGATCCGCTTTTCACGATTTACAGCCCTGATCTTGTCCAAACGGAACAAGACTATCTGGACGCGCGGAATTACCAGGATCGTACTGCCGCCAGCACCATCGAAGGTGTTGCCTCAGGAGCGGAAGCAATGTCGGCGGGCGCGGAAGAACGCCTCCGACAATGGGATGTCGCACCTGGCGATATCGCAAAACTCAAGGAAACGCGCGCGCCTATCTCCGACCTGCTCATTACCTCTCCGGTTTCTGGTTACATCACTGAACGCAACGCGCTTCCCAATTTGTATGTGGAGCCATCCACGCGTCTCTACACCATTGCCGGTCTCTCGGCCGTCTGGGTCAACGCGCAAATCTTTCAAGACGACATCGGCCGCCTGAAGCCTGGAGATGCGGCGCGTGTAAGCTTGGACGCCTATCCAGGCCGTGTGTTTTCCGGCCACATCGAAAGCATTTTGCCGCAAGTGGACGCTGCCACACGTACGGTGCGCGCGCGGGTTGAGGTGGCCAATCCAGGAGTGCTGCTCAAACCAGGCATGTACGTCAATATCGATCTGAAGTCGAACTTGGGTAAGCAACTGGTAGTTGCCGCTTCTGCCGTCCTGCAATCAGGCACTCGTCAATTGGTGTACCTGGATCGGGGCAACGGGAATTTTGAACCGAAAGAAGTGACACTCGGTCCGCACCTGGGAGATGACATTATCGTGCTCGCGGGGCTGAAGGCCGGCCAGTCGATCGTCACCTCGGCAAATTTCCTGATCGATTCCGAGAGCCAGTTGCAGACGGCGGCCGGAACGGGCGCCTACACGCCACCGCCGCCAGGCGCGGGCACGCCGGCTCCGGCAACTACATCCGCGATCGACTTCACAACCAACCCCGACCCCCCACATAAGGGCAGCAACACTCTTCGAGTCAAGCTCGGCGTTGACGGAGCCGACGTCACTGTAACGTTCTACATGCCCGCCATGCCGGCGATGGGGATGGCCGCTATGAATACGACTACGAAACTAACCGGCAAAGGAAATGGCCTGTACGAAGGAACCGGCGTGCTGGGTTCGGGCGGTTCCTGGCAAGTCACTATCACGGCTCGAAAGAACGGACAACCTCTCGCGACTAAACAACTGCGTGTAAACGCGGAAGGAGGCATGTAACATGCTCTCTAGCATCATAGAAGTCTGTTCGCGCAACCGCTTCCTGGTATTTACGGCGGTTCTATTTCTTACCTTGGCCGGCATTTGGTCGCTGCAACGCATTCCCATCGATGCTTTGCCGGATATCTCGGATGTTCAGGTCATCGTACACGCGTCCTGGGAAGGCCAACCACCCAATGTTATTGAAGACCAAGTTACCTATCCGATTGTCACGAGTTTGTTGTCGGCGCCGCAGGTGAAAGCCGTCCGCGCCCAGACCATGTTCGGGGACAGTTATGTTTACGTCGTTTTCAAAGATGGGACAGACCTATATTGGGCACGGTCACGCGTCATCGAGTATCTACAGCAAATCAGCGGCCGGCTCCCGGCGAAAGTACATCCGGTCATCGGTCCAGATGCTACCGGTGCGGGCTGGGTGTACGAATACGCAATTGTAGACACAAGTCATCGTCAAAATCTGGCCGACCTGCGTAGCCTGCAAGATTGGCATTTGCGCTATGCGCTGGAAACTGTGCCTGGAGTCGCTGAGGTCGCCAGTATCGGCGGGTTCGTGCGCGAGTACCAGGTCCAACTTGATCCCAACAAGCTACTCGCCTACAACATCCCCCTCTCTACAGTGATTGATCGCGTTCAAGCAAGCACCAACGAGGTAGGCGGCCGCGTTCTTTCTCTCAGTGGCGCGGAATATATGATCCGCGGTCTCGGCTATCTTCACTCGCTCAATGATCTGGCAACGGCGGCGGTGAGCACTAAGAACGGAACGCCGGTTCTGCTACGCGATTTGGGCACGGTCAGTTTTGGCCCGGATATTCGCGAAGGAGTGGCCGAATGGAACGGCGACGGCGAAACGGTGGGTGGGATTGTGGTCATGCGTCAGGGCGAGAACGCCCTTCGAGTGATCGAAGGCGTCAAGCATAAGCTGCGCGAGCTCGCCCCTTCCCTCCCGCCCGGCGTTGAAATCATGCAGGGTTATGACCGCTCAGGCTTGATCAATGACTCGATTGACACGCTCAAGCGCGACTTGCTGGAGGAAGCGGTGATTGTCAGTCTCGTCATCATCGTTTTTCTCTTTCATTTCCGCTCTGCCCTGATTGCAATCTTGGCGCTCCCGATTGCCGTTTTGATTTCGTTCATTCCCATGTATTACTTCGGCATCAGTTCCAACATCATGTCTCTGGGTGGACTGGCGCTAGCAATTGGCGTGCTGGTAGACGCCGCCATTGTCATGCTGGAAAATGGCTACCGCCATCTGTCCGAACGCCAGGAACGCGACCCAACGCCAGTCCCGGAAAAAGAGCGCAGGCGCCTGCTCACCGATGCCGCTAAACAAGTCGGACCCGCTCTATTCTTTTCGCTGCTCATCATCGTAGTGTCGTTTCTTCCCGTGTTTCTGCTCGAAGCACAGGAAGGGCGAATGTTCCGGCCGTTGGCCTGGACGAAAACCCTGGCGGTCGGTTCTTCATCGATCCTGGCGATTACGCTCGTGCCGGTCCTCATGATCCTGCTCATTCGTGGCCGGCTGCGCCCCGAACGCTCGAATCCAGTGGCAAGATTGACGCAAACCCTCTATCTTCCCGTGCTTCGCTTTTGCCTGCATTACCGCAAACTCGTGGTTGCGCTGAACATTTTATTCCTGATAGTGACATTGCCATTAGCCGCGCGTCTTGGGAGTCAATTCATGCCGGCGCTCTTTGAAGGCTCTTCGCTCTACATGCCAACCGCGCTGCCTGGTATTTCCATCGAGCAGGCCAAAACACTCCTGCGGCAACAGGACCGCGTGCTGCGAAATTTTCCGGAAGTGCTCAGCGTCTTCGGCACGGTAGGGCGCTCGGACAGCGCCACCGATAATGCTCCGCTCGACATGTACGATACGACGGTCATGCTGAAGCCTAGGCAGCAATGGCCGGCGGGAATGACCTACGACAAGCTAATTCAGGACATGGACCAGAAACTCCAATTTCCCGGCCTTTCCAATACCTGGACCATGCCGGTGGAAAATCGCCTGGATATGGAGTTGACCGGGATTAAAACGCCGCTTGGATTAAAGGTGCAAGGGCCGGATGTGGATGGCATCGAGCGTTCGGCTGCAAAAATTCAAAACCTGTTATCAGCCATGCCGCAAGTGCGTTCTATTTTTTCCGAGCGCGTCTCTCAAGGTTTCTATGTAAATGTGGAGCCAAATCGTGCTGAGGCAGCACGCTACGGGGTTACCATCGCCGGCATCCAGACGGCCGTGGCCTCGGGCATCGGCGGCCAGAATGTTGCGGAGAATATCGAAGGGCGCGAGCGGTATCCGATCAACGTCCGCTATCAGCGAGACTTCCGTAACAGCCTGGAACAGATGCGCGGCGTGCTGGTAGCAACGCCTTCGGGCGCTCAAATTCCGCTGGGACAACTGGCGCGTATTTCCTTCTCAAAAGGGCCGGCGATGATTCGTGATGAGGACGGCGCACTGACCGGATACGTCTACATTGACCTCAAAGATACGAATTACGGCGGATTCGTCGAACAGGCAACGAAGCTCTTTCAGCAGGCGCTGACACTTCCCGCTAACTATTCCTTTCAATGGTCCGGCGAATACGAATTTGAGTTACGCGCCAAACAGCGCTTAAAACTGATACTGCCGGTGGTGTTCTTCCTGATCTTTGTCTTGCTCTATCTGGTATTTCATTCGATCGCCGAGGCGCTGGTCCTGATCT
The DNA here is from genome assembly GCA_036488895.1 of Bryobacteraceae bacterium. Classification (GTDB taxonomy): domain Bacteria; phylum Acidobacteriota; class Terriglobia; order Bryobacterales; family Bryobacteraceae; genus Bog-105. The sequence continues at coordinate 18,936 of DASXGT010000162.1, forward strand.
TCCCTACCATTTACGCCCTGACTGGCGGATTGCTGTTGCAGTGGTATCTCGGCTACAACTTCAGTGTCGCCGTGTGGGTCGGTTACATCGCTTTATTTGGAGTTGCCGTTCAAACGGGCGTGGTGATGGTCGTTTACCTGCACGAAGCGTTGAACCTCCGAATGCGTGTCTCTCAATCGCTCACTAACGCGGATATCGAAGCGGCCGTTATAGAAGGAGCGGTTCAGCGTCTCCGCCCGAAGCTCATGACCGTCACGGCCGTGTTGGCTAGCCTCGCGCCACTGCTTTGGGCCTCGGGCATCGGCTCAGACGTTATGAAGCCTATCGCAGCTCCGATTGTGGGTGGCATGACTACCTCAACCATCCACGTCCTGATTCTGGTTCCGATTTTCTTCCAAGCGATGAAAGAACGTGCCTTGCGCAAAGGCCGCCTTACGGTATCTTCCTGATCACCAGCAACTCAGGACGCATTGGTACCCGGTCGCGCAATTCGGTGTGCAAAACGGCTTGAAACTGCCAGTTACCGGAATGGCCTGGATCTATTTTTCGCAACGCCGCCACCAGGCTGCGCAAGCTTGCCGGATCCGTTAGGTATTCCAAGCCCATGCGCGTACCTTCGGTATTCACTCCGCTCACCAATGCCAAACGGTGGCGGCCGTCGACACCGTTAATCATGGAGAGCAGCGCATAATCTTCAGCCGCCTGATTTTTTCCCTTTGGATATTCAGGATAATATTCCGCGCGCTCACCTTTTTGCGGCATCAGATTCAGGATGCGCCGGGGCTTGTCACCTGAGGTAGAGGCCAAGCGCAGTGGAAGTTTATTCAGCACCGGGTCTACCCAACGGTTCGCTTCGTCGTGCCCTAAAAGAATGATATTTTCACTGCGAAAGTCATCCCAGTTTAAGTATTGGCTTTCCACCGCGCGAATCGGCACGCCGGCCTTGGTGAAATTGACCGCCAGCTTAATGCTCCCCAGTGCCTCGCCCATTTTGGCGTGCGCCAAGCCTGGATAGAGATAAAAATATCCTCCGGGAACATTCAATTGACGGCTGAATTGTTGCGCCTCTTCGGCGTTGGGCATAATCGCGATGCGATTGGGGATGCTGTCCGGCTCGAAAGGCTTGCTCACTCGCTGGATGGATGCGGTCATCGGCGTGCTGAAGCAAATAACCGTTTCGTGGGTATCGGACAGCCACGGTTTCCAAATATCAACGAATGCCGAGTCGAGGTTGCCGGCCCGCGCAGTCCCATGGCCAACCGCCCAGCCCAACACACAACCAGCAAAAATCGCAGCGGCCACAATCACCCCTCGCATTCGTGATGCCGCTGCTCC
>DASXGT010000206.1:0-39899 GCA_036488895.1 Bryobacteraceae bacterium
ATTGGCCTTTGCTGATTTCGGTAATCATCCAGGCCAGTTTTTCTTGTACAAGCTGATGACCGGCGAGTGGTTTATCGTCAAACTGTTTGCGGGCGAGCGTGTAGGCGCGGGCGGTTTCGTAGCAGTCCATAGCCGCGCCCAACACACCCCAGCCAATACCGAAGCGCGCCTGGGTCAGGCAAGCTAATGCCGATTTCAAACCTTTGGCGTTGGGCAACTCATTTTCGGAAGGGATGGCGCAATCGGCAAAGTGCAGGCTTGAGGTCACGGACGCACGCATGGAGAGCTTACCGTGGATATCGCTGGTTCGATAGCCAGGTGTTCCCCGCTCCACGAGAAAGCCGCGGACGCCTTCTGAGGCGCGGGCCCAGACGATGGCGATATCGGCCACGGAGCCATTGGTAATCCAGGTTTTCTCGCCGTTCAAAATCCATTGCCCTCCGCGCTTGACAGCAGTGGCACGCATGGCAGAGGGATTCGAGCCGAAATCAGGTTCAGTCAGGCCGAAGCAGCCGATGGCCGCGCCCGATTGCAATTTCGGCAGCCACTGTTGTTTCTGCGCGTCCGAACCATAGGTGTGCAGCGGGTACATCACGAGCGCGCCTTGCACGCTCACGAAACTGCGCAGGCCGGAATCGCCGCGCTCCAGCTCCTGCATGATGAGACCGTATTCCACGTTGTTTAGACCTGCGCAACCATAACCTTGCAGATTGGCGCCCAAAAAGCCGAGAGCGGCCATTTCGGCAATGAGGTGCTTGGGAAAGGCGGCGTTGTTATAGGCGTCGCGAATCACGGGAATGACGCGGTCGTCCACAAACTGACGCGCGGTTTGGCGGATCAGCAATTCCTCTTCGGAGAGGAGTGAGTCAAACAACAGGTAATCAACACCGGGAAAACGGGGCATGCCAGTCTCTTCAATCTATCGCGCGTAGAGAAGTTTTGCGGGCGCGAGCGACTTATTTCCAGAAAGGTAAGGGAATAGGGTGCGTTTTCGTTCTTTAACGAGCATGGTCATGGGCTTGGCCGTTTTGGCAGGCGCGCAGACCCCGGCCAGAAGCGGATCTGGACAGAGCGATTGGAATCAAGCGTATACAGCGTTAAGCAAGCAGGATTACGATTCGGCTATTGCGCTATTCCGGGAAGGCTTAGCCAAAGAGCCTGCTGCTGCCAATGTGCATAAGGATTTAGCCTATACGCTACTCAAGGCGGGGGAGAATACGGATGCCCGGGACGAATTCGAACAAGCGCTGCAGTTGAATCAACGGGATGAGACGGCGGCGCTGGAGTTTGCCTTTCTGGCATTTGAGACGCAAAAGCCGATTGAGGCCCGGCGCACCTTTGACCGTTTACGGAAAACCGGTAGCCCGGCCACGAGGGTGACGGCCGAGCAGGCGTTTCAGAATATTGACCGGCCCTTGAGGGATGGGATTGCGCGCTGGCGGCAGGCTTTGGAGCGCAGTGATAAACCGAACGATTTAACGATGTTCAGCGCGCATTGGGAATTGGCGCAATTGGCGGAACTGCGCGACGAATTGCCGTTAGCGGCTGAGCAGTATGAGATATGCCGGAGCCTGAAGCCGCAAATGGGCGAATTACTATTGATACTCGGGCGCGTGTGGCAGCAGTTGAACCGGGTGGATGAGGCCAAGGCGGCGTGGCTGGCCGCTTCCCGTTCGAGCGAGTCAAGAACGGCCGAGCTAGCGCTAGAGAAGTTAGGACAACGCTATCCATTTCCCTATGAATTCGTGAATGCGTTGAAGCTGGACCCGCGCAACACGGCGCTGCTAAAAGAGCTGGGGTATTTGTATTTGGCAATGCACCAGCAGCCGCAAGCGATTGAACAGTTTGAGCGGGTTTTGGAAGTGAATCCAAAAGATGCGGCGGCGCGGGAACAGTTGAATGCACTGCGTGGTTTGAAGACGCGGGCGGCGGATACGGCGGGGGTTGCGGTGAGCGGCGCGGCTCCGGGGGTGGACGCCAAAAGCATGGGGAAGAAAAGCCTGGCGCTGGGATATTCGCGCGACGCGATCAAGTATTTGTTGCAGGCGCATGAGCAAGATCCTGATGATGCGGACGTAATGTTGAAGCTCGGCTGGGCTTATAACTTGGCGAAGGACGACAAAGACGCGCTGGTCTGGTTCGGTTTGGCGCGGCGCGCGGATGACGAACAGATTCGGGCGCAAGCGACCAAGGCGTACCACACGTTGAACGGCGATCCGGTTGCACAAACGACGGTGTGGGCGCTGCCGATGTATTCATCGCGTTGGAACGACCTGTTCAGTTATTCGCAGATAAAACGGTCGATTCCGCTGCCGTGGCTGGGGAGCACGAACAAGTTTTTTTCGTTTTATGTTTCGACGCGCTTTATGGGTGACGTGAAGAGCAGCCTGGATGTGCATGCCAGCAATCCGCAGTATCTATCGGAGAGTTCATTCATTTTTGGGGCGGGCGTTTCCACAAAGTTGTGGCATCACTTCACGGGTTGGGCGGAGGCGGGTGAAGCAGTGAACTATTTGCCGGGCCGGAACGATAACGGAGTGGCGATTCCCGATTATCGCGGTGGGTTGAATTTCGCGAAAGGTTTCGGGGCGCTATTGGGCAGCCCGAAGCCCGGATTTTTTTACGAGACTACAGCAGACGCGGTTTACGTGAGCCGTTTCGATAAAGACTGGCTGTTTTATTCGCAGCATCGCGGGGGGCGGACGTTCGCGTTGGGTGATGGAAATTCATTCCAGGCGTTGTGGAACGCAAATTTGGTGCGCGATGTAAAGAACCAATATTGGGCCAATACCGTGGAGATTGGGCCGGGCATCAAAGTGCATTTGAGCTGGATGCCGAAGGGGCTCTATTTCGCTACCGATTTTCTACGCGGAGTTTATCTGACTCCGTACTACTGGCCGAAGCGGCCGAACTATAACGACGTTCGGGTGAGCTTCTGGTACGCGGTGACAAAACAATGAGACAGCTTTTACAAATGCTGGCGGCGAGCACGCTGGTGTTGTTGCCTTTGCGCGCGACGACGTTTCAAGTGAAGAGCGCGGATGAGAAGGCATGGAGCAAGATTCTAGGGTCAGTAGGGATACTTCCGGCGGCCGGCGGAAGCGAGGGGGATATCGTGATCGCGGGACCCGGGGCGCAGGTGGATGCGGCGGCACTCGCTGAGCGGCACTTGGTGATTCTGGAGGGGACAGGTTCCGCGACGCGAAGCGTTGGGATCATCGAGAAAACGGAGACTGTGCCGGTACGGCAGATCCGCGACACGCATGCTCCGAAGATGCAGATTATCTGGGAACAGCCAGCGGAGGTGATAGCGGCAGAGATGCCGGCGGGCTTTTCGGTGTTTGCCACGGAACGCTGGAAGGGCGCTCCGGTGCTAGCAGGCAAACGAACGGGAGCACAGGCCACCGGGGCCATACTTTGGATGGCGACTGCGCCGGGACCCAGCGGGATTGAGCGGTACCCTTACCTGTTGCATGCGCTAGTGGATCTGGGGCTGGAGTTACCGGCAAAGACGACGAACCTGTGGGCGTTCTTTGATTCGTCGTACCGGATTCGAGCGGATAGTGATTACCTGGCTAAGCGCTGGCGGCAGGCGGGGATTGGGGAGTTGCATGTCGCTGCGTGGCACAACATGGAGCCGGACGCGGCACGCGACGAGTATCTCAAGAAGTTGATTGAGGCTTGTCATCGCAACGCGATTCTGGTGTATGCGTGGCTGGAACTGCCGCACGTCAGCGAGAAATTTTGGGACGATCATCCGGCTTGGCGCGAAAAGACCGCTATCGGGCAAGACGCGCAGTTGGATTGGCGGAAGTTAATGAATCTGCAGAATGTGGATTGCCGTACGGCGATACAGAAAGAGATTGGCGGCCTGCTGTCCCGCTTCGATTGGGATGGCGTGAACCTGGCGGAATTATATTTTGAGTCGCTTGAGGGCGCGAGCAACCCGGCTCGCTTTACTCCCATGAACGAAGACGTCAGGCAGGAGTTTCGGCGCGTGGGGGGATTCGATCCGAAGCTGTTATTTGACGCGGGATCAGAACATGCGATGGCGAAACATCCGGAGGAGCTGCGAAGGTTTTTGGACTACCGCGCCGGATTGGATTCGCGGATGCAGAAGGAATGGTTGAGCGTAATAGATAAGACGCGGGCCGAGAAACCGTATTTGGATATTGTGTTGACGCATATCGACGACCGCTTTGAGCCGGGGATACGGGATGCGTTGGGGGCGGACGTGGCGCGAAGTTTGCCGATGATCCAGGCGCGTAAGAGCATGCTACTGGTGGAAGATCCGGCGACGCTTTGGAATTTGGGACCGGAGCGTTATTCAAAACTCGCGGAAAAATACCATGAGCTGACACGAGACCGGAATCAAATTGCGGTGGATATCAACGTGGTGGAACGGTATCAGGATGTTTATCCGACGAAGAAGCAGACCGGCGTGGAATTGCTGGAGCTAGTGCATGAGGCCGCGATATCTTTCGCGCGAGTCGCTTTGTATTTTGAGAATTCTCTTGAGAAGCAGGACTTGGCGTTGCTCCCGGCTGCAGCGGCGGCGGCAACGGTTCACGAAACGCAGACAGGGGTGTTACGGATAAATGCGCAAGAGCCGACACGGATTGCCTGGCAGGGCGCGGCGCGGATGGATGGAAAGTTATGGCCGGTGAGCAGCGGAAAGGAAATCCTGGCGCCGGCTGGCGAGCATACATTCTCAGCCAACGCGTTGCAGCCTGCCGTAACGATTTCCGATTTCAATGGCGACGTTCGGTCTGCGGTATCGGAGGCAGATCGCTCGGACTTGTCGTATACGAGCCGGAGCCGGGCGGTGGCGGTAGTTGGGTCGGGAGTTTCGTCGGTAGAGGTAGATGGTACTCCGTTTTGGAAAGGCAAGGCAGGAGAGAGCGTGCGTTCTTTCGTGCTGCCGGCGGGCCAGCACTTAGTAACGTTCTATCGCTAGGCGGTTACGGCCGCGGCAGTCGTCAGATGGCCACCTTGCGATTGGAATAACTGCAAGAGTTCCTGTTCTCGAGCGGCGTTCAAACTCTTGATTGCATCGGTGACCAGTTCCACGCGAGCACCCGTTTCGAGCAGACCGAACGCGGCGCAACGAACGCAGAGTTCCGAAACGACTCCGTAAACTACGTAGCGATCAGCCGCTGATTGGTTGAGAAGCGGCCGCAGGTTCGGATTGGTGAAGCAATCCAGCATTTGTTTCTCGACGATGATTTGCTTGGCTTGGCTAAAGCGAGGATTCGTTTGAGCTGGCGCGGTGGTTAAGATGAGCGGCTGGTTGAGTAATGTAGCGGAAGCTTTTTGCTGACCGTTGGTGCCAACTACACAATGCGGCTTCCAGATTTTGAACTCCGGATCATTTTCCGAATGCGCGTCCGCGGTAGAGATGATTTGGATCTCGTTCCGCGCCGCGAAACCAGTAAGCCGGCCAAGCGATTCTACAATCTGTTCGGCGCCGGGCACGGCTAGCGCCCCGGCGGGATAGAGAAAATCCAGTTGGGTATCTACATCAAAGAAAATTGTTTTCATTGTTTTCATGTCGTCAGCCAATCTGACGCTCAATTTGTAGTTCCTGCCGGAGATCTTCAGCCATGGCTAGCAAACGCGGGCTAATTTCGACTTCATATGGCTCGGCCGGCTCTAAGGAATGAAAACGCTGTGGGAGCGCGCGAATTGCCGCACAGGCGTGCGCTTGCACCCCTTTTAGGTCCGGGGCAGATTCCAGGCGCTCGCCCTTGATGATCACGGGACGTAACAAGGGTTCGCCGAGAAAGTCGTCATTGCATTCACTGTAGAGCGCAACAACATCGTGATCCGGATAGCGATAGATTTGTTTTGCCCCTGGTACGGTGCTCTTATCGTCGCTGAATTTTGCGGTGTAAAGAAGTTTTTTGCCGCGCTGCAATTCCACCAATTTATAGACGGCGGAAAGCGATGGCGCATCGGCGGAGGTGGCGAGCTGCGTCCCGATGCCAAAAGCATCCATGGGGGCTCCGGCGCGCATAAACTCGGCTACGCGGTATTCGTCCAGGTCATTGGTGGCGAAGATCTTCGCGTCATGCAGGCCGGCATCGTCCAAAATCCGCCGAACTTGGCGCGATAGCGAAATCAGATCACCGCTGTCCAGACGTACGCCCCAGACCGGCTTACCCATGCGCGCGGCGAGACGAGCGCCTTCAAGCGTATCGTAAGTGTCGATGAGAAAAACAGTGGATTCGCCTAGCAACTGCTGAAGAGAGCGAAAGGATTTCTCTTCATCACCAAAAGCCATGGTCCATGAGTGGGCGGCGGTGCCAAACACGGGGATGCCGAAGCGCATGCCGGATTCCGTGTTGCTGGTGCCGGCGGCTCCGCCGATGAATGCGGCGCGGCCGGCAAAAATGCCCGCCGACGGAGAATGCGCGCGGCGGCTGCCGAATTCGACAACAGGGCGGCCTTCAGAGGCAAGTACGCAGCGCGCGGCTTTTGACGCCACCATTGTCTGGAACATAAACGTCGAAAGCAAGAACGTTTCGATCACTTGCGCTTCAATCAGCGGGGCGCGAATGATGGCAAGCGGCTCATTGGCGAACACCGGAGTGCCTTCGGGAAGCGCGAATAAATCGCCAGTGAAGCGCAGTTTTTCGAGGAAAGTAAAGAATTCCGGGGGCGTATTCGCGAACTGCGGAAGGCCGCGCAGATAGGCGATTTCCTCTCGCAGAAAGCGCAAATTCAGAAGGTACTCGACGGCCTGCTCAAGACCGGCCGCCACTAAGAAATTGCGCGCTTGCGGCAGCCGGCGAATGGATAATTCAAAAGTCGCTATTTCGTCCGTTTTTTGGGCGACGAAATAACCGGCCGCCATGGTCAGTTCATACAGATCCGTATTAAGCGCAGACATGGTGGCCACTCCGGGCCGGTTGATTTACTTATTTTTTGGGGGAGGCCGCGGGTTTAATCCCCTTGTTAGCTTCCAGGATATCGTTGACTGCCTTGACGTCAAGCTGGTAGAGGGCAGATTCGTTACCCCGGCTGGCGATGTAGCCGTCAGGATTCTTGACGAACGAGACTTTTTCGGTGCGTTTGCCGTCGTTGGAGACGACTGTAATGGTGAACTCTGGGTTCGCGGCCGCACCAGTGGTGAACTTCACCGCGAAAAGATCGCGCAGCTTGTCAATGAGCCCTTGCACCGAGCCGGAATCCATCACCTGTCCGTTGCGTTTCCAGTCCGTCCCGGCGCGAACAAACGTGTTGTCATTGGAACCTTGCTGCACTTCCAGCTTGGTTGGATCGCTAAAGCCGAAGTCGTAGACCTTTTTGTTACGGAAATCTTCTACAGGTTTCTCCAGCTCCTTGCCGAGATCCGCAGGGACTTTAAACACGCCGGGAACGACCGTACTCTTCGCGTAATAATCGTCTTTGTTCTTGCGCACGGTAAGCGACTGCGTGCCAGCCGAGTCAGCAACTTTTGCAGTGGCAACGGGCGTCCCCGCGGCAAATGCTGTCTCTGCTTTCTTCGCGTCTTCCGGAGTGGTGGACAAGTCCATTTTGGCGTCGGCCAATTTGCGTGTCAACTCTTCTACCTGGAAGTTGTCAGCGCGATAAGGTTGAGGTTTAACGACCGTCCACTCATTCTGATTGTTCTTGCCGAATTCCACATTTGATTTGGCGAAATCGAGCTCGACGCGCGTGAGTTGGTTCGAATCAAACGTGAGCAGACGCTTGTCACGAAGGTCATTCAGCTTCTTTGCCAGTCCGTCGCGCACGGTAGCGGATACGGCGTATACTTTGGGGTCGTTGTTGACGCGGGCATAGACGAGAGAACCGGCCGGAACGTCATCGCCGAAGACAATTTTGTCAGTCTTGCTGTTTTTTTCATGAATAGTAACGGTTACGCTTGGCGTCGACAAACCGTACTTACCAGGGTCGGCAGGCTTTTCGTCCACCACGCTATCAGCGGTAGCCGGGCTCACGGACGAAGTCATGCTTGTGACGGCCTCTTGATCCGCGGCAAAGGGAGTGGGCCCAGTGATGGCCCACTTGCCATTCTTTTGTTCAAGAGTGACGGTTGTTCCGTCTTTCCTAGCTATATCGACGCCGGTTATGGAGGCGGCGGGAATATTGACCAGCGACGGATTCGAAGCGGTCGAAGTGGCCGGCGTAGCGGATGGCGGGTGCTGCTTGGTGTACCAGACTGCTCCGCTGAGAGCGGCAAGAATCACCGCCGCGATAAGAAGCTTCCTTAACTGCATCGGCTTATCTCCGCTTCAAGAAGACAGCGACGCCGCCCACAATAATCATCAAAGGAATGGCCAGCAGAACCGTATAGGCGAAGACGTTCATTTGACGTTGGTTGGCGTCAAGCTTGCGATCTTCGGGTTCCTTCGGCCGGATCGAAATCAGATCTTCGTCGGACGAGAGCCAGTTAATAGAGTTGAGCGCGAGATCGCGATTCGCCTGAAAGCCGAACATGGAGTTCGCCAGAAAGCCGGAGCTGCCGACAACAACGAAGCGGCCGGGGTTACTCGGTTTGCCAGTGTTGTATTCACCGGCCGCGCCGAGAACAAACGGACCTTTTTTGTTGCTTGGATCAGACGGATCCACGGCATTGCTAGTGAGCTTGGTGGTGGCAATCGCTTTGTCCGACGTGGAAAACAACTTCGTATTGGTGACTTTGCCAGCGTTCTTGACATCGAGGGAACGAGCCACCGGGAAGCCCGTGTAGCTGTTTTTCAAATCATTGACAATTGGATGCGACTCGTAACTGCTAACCAGCGGAATTTCGGGACCGAAGCCAAACATCTGGCCCATAGGATTTTGTTCCAAAACCAGATCCTTATCTCCAGTCACGCCCCAGCTTGCCAAAAGGCCCGTCAGGGCTGCATTTTCAGCGATATGCTCACGGCCGAAATCGAGCGGCGGATCCAGCAGGAAGAGAACACGGCCGCCGCCTTCCACGTAGCTCTTCAGCGCGGACACTTCGTTTGCGGTGTAATCGCCTTGCGGTCCGGCGACAATGAGGACATTGCAATCGGCGGGAACGGCCGTCTTGTCAAGCAAAGTGACGGCTTCGGTGTGGTAGTTGTCGCGTTCCAGAAGCGTTTTGAATTTTGACAGGCCGTTGGCGTCGGTGTCTTCGAGCGCGTGTTCCTGGCTGCCCTTCACAAAGCAAACCTTGCGCACGCCTTTGAGGTCTTTTAGAAAAGCGCCGGTAATGCCTTCTTCATTGAGAGATTTCGCTTCTTCAATACGCTCGCCAATCTTGACGTAAGCCGTTCCGGGGAAGCGCAGACCATAGGACTTAGCCAAAGTGGGCTGCTTTTGATAATCGACATACTCAAGATGAACTTTGGAAGAGAGGTTCTTATAGCGGTCTAATATACCCTTGGCCTGGTCAAACCCGCTCGCCTTGTCAAAGTAAGTAATCGTAGCGTCTTGCTTTAGGCCTTGAACGACTTTGATGGTTTCCTGCGAGAGCGTGAATCGCTTGTTACTGGTCGTGTCGTAAGTCTTGTTATAAGTCAAGCCCAGCCAGTTCACCAAGACCAGTACAGCGATCACCACAATGGTGTAAAGACCCGCCGTGGCGCCGTAGCGAGCCTGGCGCGCTGAGATATTAGCTTGCGATGCGGGTTGCGCCATTATGCCCTCCACCGCAATGATTCCAGCGATCGGGACGTTAAGAACAAGCCGAAGAAGATCATCGATATGTAGTAGATAAAATCTTTTGTGTCGATCACCCCACGGGAAAAGCTATCCATGTGGCTGACGATCGACAGGTAGTTCAGAACTTGAATTGTTGGGGAGTTACCGAACGAAGTAGTCCAGTTGAGTATCCAAAGAAGAAGCGAAAAGGAAAAGCCAATAGCGCCGGCGACTATCTGATTCTTGGTGAGCGTGGATACGAAGGTGCCAAACGCCAGCAGACATGCACCCTGCAGAAGAATGCCTAGAAAGCCGGTTACTACCGGTCTCCAATCAGGGTGGCCGTAGATGAATAGGAAGGAGAAATCGAGGAGAAGCACGCCGAGGAGAGCGCTATACATTAAGACCGCGGAAAGCCATTTTCCAATGACTACCTCGACGTCATGAATCGGGGAGGTGATCAGCAACTCAATCGTGCCTTGCCGTTTCTCTTCCGCGAAGAGGCGCATGCTGATCAGCGGGATCAGGAACAAGCCAACAACGGCAATGTTAGACAACAAAGGCGCAATGACCTGCTCATTGAGGTTCATCGGCTGCGCCTGACCACTCATTTGGCTTTCGAGTGAGATGCGCACGAAACTAGCACTAATGATGTAGGTAAAAACACCACTCAAACAGGCAAAGATGGTAAGCAGCACCCAGGCAATGGGTGAAACAAAATAAGAGTACAACTCGCGGCGGCAGATGGTCCAAACATTTCTCACTGGACACCCCCATCCACAACGGGCTCTGGGGCCGGCGGTGGAGCGGCGTGAGGTGAACCGGTCAACTCCAGGAACACCTCTTCGAGCGTCAAACTACTGGACTTCAATTCAAGCAGATTCCAGCCTGCGTGAACGATAGCGCGGGCGACATCGGCACGGGCGTTTTTTCCTTGCAAACTTTCCACCTCGAAAACGAAACGGCTGCCAGGGGAATCGCGATCGAGCACTTTGCTCACTCCCGGCACTTGCTCCAAGCGCTGATGCACGGCGAGGATGTCGGCGTTTCCCACCGTATCCAGCTGCACTTGAATGGATCCGCCAATGCCGGCGCGATTCTTCAGGTTGTCGACGGAGTCGGTGACAACCACACGGCCCTTATTAATGATAATGACGTTTTTGCAGACAGCTTCGACTTCCGGCAGTATGTGCGTGCTGAGAATGATGGTGTGCTCGCCCGACAGGCTTTTAATCAACTCGCGCGTCTCGTTGATCTGCTTCGGATCGAGACCTGAGGTGGGCTCATCGAGGATCAGCACATCCGGATTGTGGATAATCGCCTGCGCCAGACCAACGCGCTGGCGGTAGCCTTTCGAGAGCTTCGATATCAGCTTGGAGCTGACATCCGCGACGGCGCAACGCTCCATCACCTGCTCGGTACGGCTCTTCACTTCGGCATTGGGAATATTTTTGAGCCTCGCGACAAAATAAAGATAGTCGCGCACACTCATCTCAGGGTAGACAGGCGGTGCTTCAGGCAGATACCCGATACGTTTTTTCACCTCAAATGGCTGTTCGAAGACATCAAAGCCGGCCACGGTCGCCTGGCCATCGGTGGGCGGCATGAAACATGTCAACATGCGCATTGTGGTTGTTTTACCCGCGCCGTTAGGGCCGAGGAAGCCAACGATATCTCCCTTCTCCACCGAGAAAGAGATATTGTTTACCGCTATGTGGCGCGCGTATCTCTTGGAAAGACCAGTAACCTGAATCATATTGTTTTGTTAATGGAAGATATCAGACTTGGTATTTGGAGACTACCGTCTCCCAAATACCAAGTTTTAAATATCCCTAGCATAATGAAGGGCAGAAACTCCTGTCAATCCATGAAGACGAGTAGAAAGCGAGAACGATAGCCAGATAGTTTCGATTCACGCACCTAAACCCAGGCCCACGATTTGGAATCCGGAGTCCACATATACTATGTTTCCAGTAACGCCCCTGCCCAAATCGCTGGCTAAAAAGACGGCCGTATCCGCTACCTCCGCCGGATCGGTATTGCGGCGAAGAGGTGCAATGGCCGCCACGCCTTCCAGGACTTTTGAAAAATCTTTAATACCGCGGGCGGACGTTGTCTTAATAGGACCAGCCGAGATCGCATTCACACGAATGTTTCTGGGACCGACGTCGGCCGCCAGATAGCGGACGGAAGCTTCCAGGGCGGCCTTGGCGACGCCCATTACGTTATAGTTTTCAACAACGCGGGTCGACCCCAAATAAGTCAATGTGGTTATGGAACCGCCGTTAGTCATAAGTGGCGCAACGGCTCGCGCGACCGCGATTAAAGAATAAGCACTTACTTCGTGAGCTAGTAGAAATCCATCACGACTGGTTTCAAGGAATGGATGAGATAGATCTTCGCGGTTAGCAAATGCAATGCTATGCACCACCGCGCGGAGGGTGGGAGTGAATTGCTTGAGATTCGAGACCAGAGTTTCCAATTCTTCGGGCTTAGTTACATCGCAGGGAAGTACTTTGGCGGCATGCAATTCGACGCCGAACTCCTCGACCGTGGCACGCTGGCGCTCGGATTGATAGGTGAGCACGAGTGAGGCGCCTTCACGCACAAACGCCGCGGCGATCGCATAGGCGATACTCCACTTGTTCGCGATACCCAAGACGAGCGCGGTCTTGCCGTCTAGCAGTTTTTCCATGAACAGACATTGTAACGTGTGGGATGGAAAAACCGGCATCCGGAGCCCAAGCAAGGTTTGCTACTTTGGCTTTAGGTAATGATTGACCGGGCGGCCCTATCGAGACGTGGATTTTGTTTTTCTGCGGCCGCTCTGCTTGGAGCCTCGGGAACGGGACGAGCACAGGAGCCTCCGACCTTCTCCACGAACGTGAAGGTGATTAGTGTCCTGGCCAACGTGAGGGATAAGCATGGGGCCATTATTCGTGATTTGACGAAGAATGACTTCGCCTTACTCGAAGACGGCCGACCGCAAACGATCAGCTACTTTACGCGGCAATCCGATCTTCCATTGACGCTCGGGCTACTGATAGACACGAGCATGAGCCAGGAGCGGGTGCTGGACGCTGAACGCTCCGCGAGTTTTCGTTTTCTCGATCAGATTTTACGCGACAATAAGGATCACGTTTTTATCGTGCAATTTGACGTGGCAGTGATGACCCGGCAGGAACTCACATCCTCTTATAAGGACCTGAACGATGCATTGGCGTCGGTAAACACGCCTACCCGGAACGAAGCGATTAGCGGCGGCGAGCGGGGGACGTTGCTTTACGACGCGGTTGTTGCGGAATCAAAAGATGTGATGCAGGCACAGCACGGGCGCAAGGCCCTGATTGTGCTGACGGACGGGGACGACAACGGCAGCGACGCGACGCTGGCCGACTCTATTGATGCGGCGCAACGGGCCGACACTCTGGTCTATTCGATCTACTTTTCCGACTCCGGGTTTGGCGGACGGGATGGCAGAGGCGTGTTGGAGCGGCTGTCGCGCGAAACGGGCGGCGGATTCTTCGAAGTCTCAAAGAAGCGGAGCATCGACCAGATTTACGGGGTAATCCAGGATGAATTGCGCAGCCAGTACAGCCTTGGCTATATGTCGGACCGGCCGGTGCGCATTCCTGAGTTTCGCAAGATTCAATTGAAGGCGAATGACAAAGGATTGATGGTACAGGCGCGCGAGCGGTATTGGGCGCAGCCGTAACACTTAGACGTAAGTCGTCACGCCGATAATCGACCAGCTACAGCGGTAGGATCTCTTCGCGCACACTATCAAAGCTTATCCGCCGCCGCTGTTCATAGGCGATATTTCCTAAATGCGAGGCCTGGGCGGAGCGGTGGCCGATGAGGACATCGCCATGAGGCCGTTGTCTTGATTTCAGGCACTCCAGAAAATTGTCTACGTGGTCTTGCGTGAGCGAATCGGAAATGCCTTCCAGCTTTTCGGCTTTGACCACTTCGGCGGGTTCTTTTGCGCCGGCAGGATAAAATTCGTAGCGGGAACGGTCAATCCACAGGCGCCCTTCCGAGCCGCACATCTCAATGGCTTCGCCTTTGATGCCTGGCACGAGGGTAGCTTCGAACGTCGCGGTAAATGGATCCTGGCCGGCATATTCCAAAAGCACATTAATAGTGTCAGGCGCGGTGCGGCCATCGCGGTAGTGATAGACGCCGCCGGCCGCGGATGCCGCCGAAGGAATATCACGGTCCATGAACATGTGCACTACATCGATCCAATGGGTAAATAGGTCAGTCACCTGGCCGCCGCCGTAATCGAGATAAGCGCGCCAGTTGTAAAACTGCTGCGGGTCATAGTCGCGCCATTTAATAGGACCCAAAAAGCGGTCCCAATCCAGGTCCTGCGGCTTCTTGCGCAGCGTAGCCGGAGCTTTGCGCAGATGATATCCGTTGCCGTACCACCAAGTGCGCGCCAGCGTGATGGCGCCTAGCGTGCCGGAGTCGAAATATTTCTCTTTTGCCTCGCGGTAATGTTTGGCGGAGCGCTGCTGCATGCCAACCTGGCATACGCGATTGTTTTCGCGCGCGGCTTTGACGATCAGCGGACCTTCCTCAATCGTGCGCGTCAACGGCTTTTCGCAGTAGACATCTTTACCGGCGTTCAGGGCGTCAATTGCGATGGTCGAATGCCAATGATCGGGCGTGGCAATTAGCACCGCATCAAGAGGGCTGGTTTCAAGCAGCTTGCGATAGTCACCAAAGCCCGTGGAGCCGGTGGCTTTCTGGCGAGTGGCTTCCAAGCGCTGGCCGTAGACATCGCAGATTGCCGCCACGTGCACTTCAGACCTGTTCTGAAACAGGCTCATGACGTGATTTCCCCGGTCGCCGGCTCCGATTAATCCGAGGTTCACCCGGTCATTGGCGCCCAGCACGCGGGCATAAGACGCGGCGGTCATTGTCAGCGCACTAGCCCGCAAGAAGTCTCTACGATTGCTCGAATCCATCTGCGAATTATATGCCCTGAACCGCACTAAATAGAGGACGACCTATGCCACGAATTCTATTCTTCCTGCTTCTGCCATTTTTCGCCGGAACCTTGATGCTTCCGGCCGACGCAAAAACTGCGCCTACTGCCGTCAGCCGCCCCGCTGTGGGCGATGCCCAGCTAGACGCCGCGATCCGCGCCAAACTAGCTAAATCGAAAATTGGAAAAGATGGATTTCGCTTCCATGTTCAGCACGGCGTGGTGACGTGGGAAGGGAATACCAGCATCGGCCAACACAAAGGCGCCGCCACGCGCATGGCGAGGTCGTCCGGCGCGACCCAAGTTGTGAATAATATTCGTGTGAACGGCGCGGGCGCGGGCAAAGATGGAGCGCCACTCCGCAAAGCCTCGGTGCAATAGCGGCACGCCGGTATGTCCTCCACATGCTACGGTGGAGGTATCTGAACGGCAATATCTGATGAAATGTAGCGTTTTTTTCCTTTCTTTAGCGTCTTGCGCCACCCTCGCTTGGCCACAGACCGCTCCGGCGCCGATATCCATTCAAAGTGCCGCGCCTACTTCGGTAAAGCCGAGAGGCCCGGAGGCAGTGGCTTCGGTAGATCCTAAACGCGTGGTAGCAGTGATTGACGGGAAGCAAATCACCGCCGCTGACGCCATGGAACTGCTCAAGCCGTTTCCGCCAGACCAGCGCAAACAGTACGAATCCAATCTCCCCAACCTGGTGCAACAGATTTATATGCGCGAGCAATTGGCCGACGCCGCGAAAAAGCTCAACCTGGAACAACAGGCCCCCTGGAAAGACCAGCTTGAGTTGAGCCGCGCAAATATTTTGGCGCAGGCTTATCTGAACCATTTGCAGGAAACCGCCAATAAAGCACCGCTCGCCGACCCGCAGCAGTTCTACAACTCGCATCCCGGTGATTTTGACGCCGTCAAGCTGAGCGGAATCTTCGTAAGCTACAACGCGCCGGGCACGCCTGCTTCGGCGGTTCCAGGCGGCGGACGGACCGAAGCGGAAGGCCGCGATAAGGTGAACGACCTGGAAAAGAAACTCAAGGCCGGCGAAGACTTCGTCAAACTGGCGCGCGCGGAATCAGACAATCAAGGTTCTGCCGCCAAAGGCGGAGACCTCGGGACATACACCACCGGCGACCCGAATATTCCAGCGGACATCAAGGCTGCAATTCTAAAACTTCAGCCGGGACAGTTCTCCGAGCCGGTGAAGATTCCCAACGGCTTCCTCATCGTGAAGATGGAGAGCCGCACGCAACAGGCGTTTCCGGAGGCTCGCGCGGGCATCGTAAAACGCATGCAAGAGGAAAACACGAAAGCAGCAGTGAAGCAGACGCTGGATAAATATAAACTTGAGGTTCAGGATCCTGACTTCTTCAACAGCGCCAGCAGCGCAAAAATCCCGACGCTCAAGCGGCCCACGGATTCCACCGCACCGCCCGCTCCTGGTCAACCTGCGGCTAAGCCACAGCCTTAACGCCGCAGCGCGCGACCGAATCCTCTCTGTTATTCCTGGGCTGCCAGCACTCGCTGGCAGCCCGATTGACGTTCGGGCGTTGCCGAATCTCACGGCCTATCGTGGAAAGTTACTATCAGGTTCAGGATTGCACGGCATTCCGGTTCATGCAGCCAGCTTTATTCGTCGCCGCGAGATCGTTCTTGAAGCCGAATTGCTCCGGAAACCGCGAAAACTCCGCTTGATCACCGTTCACGAAATCTTTCATTTTGTCTGGGCGCGGCTGGGGAATCGCGATCGAGCGGACTATGCCGCGTTGCTGTGGACGGAAATGTCGGCGCGGGCACGTGGAGAGCTAGGCGAATCTTCCGACCGCCAGAAGAGCTTATTGCGAACCGGGTGCTTGGGTACTGCTGCTTGGAAATTCTACGCGTGCGAAAGTTTTTGCGATACGGCTGCTTGGCTATATTCAGGTATCCGGCACCATAAAGAGTTCATTTTGGCCGCGCGCTGGCGTAACTTGCGGCGGCGTTGGTTCGAACTGCATTTCACGGATGTTCGCCGCTACTAGAACTCGGGCTCACCCAAATGGCGATAAACTAAAGGAAGCGATGCTGTCAATCTATAAAAAGTATTGTCTGCCTTTGACGTTTCTGGCATTGATTGCAGCTTCGTCTTGCACCTCATCGAAATCGACTAGCGTGCAAGCGGAGGCGAAGACTGGCCCGCAACCATCAAAGGATCGAAAACCGGCGGCGGCATTTACCTTGAAGGATGCCAACGGGCAGTCCGTTCAACTGGCCGACTATCGCGGCAAGGTGGTCTTGTTGAATTTCTGGGCGACATGGTGCGGGCCCTGTGGCATAGAAATTCCGTGGTTCATTGAGTTTGAACAGAAATATAAAGCGCAAGGGTTCGCAGTGTTGGGCGTTTCCATGGATGAAGATGGCTGGACCTCAGTCAAGCCATTCCTGGCTGAACACAAAATGAATTATCGCGTGCTTTTAGGCAATGACTCGGTCAGCCAGCTCTATGGCGGCCTCGATGCCCTGCCTACAACGTTTATCATTGACAGAGACGGGAACATCGCATTCCCGCCGCATATCGGACTTATTAACAAGAATGACTACGTCGCTGAAATTGAAACGCTTTTGGGCGGCCCCACGCAGACTGGTGTCCGGCCTGCTGCCAGTGCTCGTCCTGCCACTTTGCTGTTTAGCGCAGCAAAATAAAGTGGTGCTGGGTCCCGTTGACCCTGTTTCCGTCAAACGCGGCGCAACTATCACTCAGACGCTAAAGCCTGTGGTGCTGGCGGGATTTCACGTCAATAGCGACAAGCCGAAAGACGAATTCCTCATTCCGCTCAAGCTGACCTGGAACTCGGGGCCGCTGGAGGCGAAATCAGTCAGTTATCCGAAGGCGGAAGAAATCAAAGTCGGCAGCCAGATGCTGGTGGTTTTCACGGGGACGCTGCCCATTCAAACGGAGTTCAAGGTTCCGGCGAATGCTCCGGTTGGTCCCGCCGCGATGACCGGCAAGCTGCGTTATCAGGCCTGCAACAGCGAAATGTGTTTCCGGCCTTCTACTCTTGAAGTGCGCGTTCCCGTCGTCATTGAATAGGCTGCTGATTCGTCCCGGGGCGATCGGTGATTGCCTTCTCTCGTTCCCCGCGCTCGAACACCTAAGGACCGATTACACCGAGGTCTGGATTCCCTCGGCCGTGGCGCCGCTGGTGCAGTTTGCGGACCAAGTGCGACCGCTAGCGGCGACCGGGATCGATCTGCTAGGCATCGGCGATATGGCCGTACCAGCAGGGCTACGGGAGCGGTTGGCACGCTTCGATGAAATTGTGAGCTGGTACGGGTCGAAACGGCCGGAGTTTCGCGCCGCGCTTCTAAACATCAATCCGCGTTGTGTGTTTCATTCAGCGCTACCCGATTGCCCGGTTCATGCTGTTGATTTTTTTTCCCGGCAGGTAGGCGCTCCCGATGGTTCGTATCCGCGCCTCCAGTTGAAGCCAGCTGCCACGCGTGACGCCATCGTCGTGCATCCATTTTCCGGCAGCAAAAGCAAAAACTGGCCGCTCGACCGGTTTCGAGAAGCGGCGGAGCGGATGCCTTGCGCCGTGGAGTGGGTTGCCGGGCCGGAGCAACAACTCGAAGGCGCACTGCGGTTTGAAAGCCTGTGCGATTTGGCGGAACATATCGCAGGCGCACGGCTCTACATCGGCAACGACTCGGGAATCACGCATCTGGCAGTAGCCGTCGACGTCCCTACGCTTGCTTTGTTTGGACCCACCGAGCCGGCCATCTGGGCACCGCGCGGCGAAAATGTGACAGTGCTGCGCGGAACCCCGATAGAAAGCTTACCGGTAACGGCGGTGATTTCGACAGCTCATCGGCTGCTTGGCTTGCGCGGTTACTCAGCGCCTACGTAGGCCTGATAGTCGGCCGCAGAAAGAAGTTCCTTCGTTTCGGCGAGATCGGATAACTTCACTTTAATCAGCCAAGCTTCGCCGTGCGGATCTTCGTTCAGTTTCTCCGGCGTTTTTGAAAGCAATTCGTTGATTTCGATGACTTCGCCCGAAACCGGTGCATAAATATCGGAAACGGCCTTCACCGATTCCACCGAGCCAAAGGTTTCCCCGCGCTTCAGCTTCGATCCCACTTTCGGCAGGTCGACGAAAACGATATCACCCAGTTCGTGCTGCGCGTGATCGGTAATGCCGATCGTGCCATTGTCACCAGTCAACAGCACCCACTCATGCTCTTTCGTATACTTCAGATTTTCTGGATAGCTCATGCTTTTGCCCTCTTATAAAACGGTGTTGGAACCGTGATCGCTCGCACCGGCGCGTTGCGAATCAGAACTTGAATGGATACTCCGGGAACCGCTTTTTCGAGCGGCAGATAGCATAACCCGATGTTCTTTCCTAACGTAGGCGAAGGGCCTCCGCTGGTGACCCATCCCGCCGGAGCGCCATCGATCCACACTTCATATCCGTCGCGGCCGATGCCGCGCTCTTGCATTTCGAACCCGACCAATTTCCGGGTGAGGCCCTGCTGCAGCGTCTTTTCCAGTGCAGCGCGCCCAACAAAATCGCCTTTATCCATCTTCACGATCCAAGCGAGATCGGCTTCTAAGGGATTGATGGATGCGGTAAGTTCATGCCCGTAGAGCGCCATCTTAGCCTCGAGGCGCAACGTATTGCGCGCCCCCAAACCACAGGGCTTGATGCCGAATTCTTCGCCCGCGCGCAGGACGTCGCCCCAGATACGCGCAGCCTCTTGCGGAGCAACGTAGATCTCAAAACCGTCTTCGCCCGTGTAACCGGTATGCGCGATGCGCGCGGGCGCGCCGGCCACGATGCCATCGGCGAACCAGTAATATTTGATCCGGGCAAGCGGGGTCTCGGTTAACTTTTGCAGCGTGGCAATGGCTTTGGGACCTTGAATTGCTATTTGCGCGTAGCGCTCGCTGGCGAAATCGACCTCGGCGTCAAAGCGGCTCGCAAAAGACAGGATGTGTTCGTAATCCTTGTCTTGATTGGAGGCGTTGACACACAGGAAAAAGTTGTCGTCGGCTACCTTGTGAACCAGAATGTCGTCTACAAACCCGCCGTGCTCATACAGAAGCGCGGAATAATGGGCCTGCCCCAGCTTCATCTTCGCCGCGTTGTTGGTGGAAACAAAATCTACCAGTTGGGCGGCTTCCGGACCACGGACTTCGATTTCGCCCATATGGCTGACGTCGAAGACACCGACGGCATTGCGGACGGCATTGTGCTCCTCCAGGATTCCGGAGTATTGCACCGGCATATTCCAGCCGCCGAAATCGACCATTTTGGCCTTCAACGCCCCATGAGTGTCACAGAGCGGAGTGTTCTTGAGAGGGCTAGTGGGAGTCATTACGGAGGGAAGTTTTAGGTTAGCACTGGAGAAGCCCGTTTTCGGGCCGCCTGAAAGGCGGCTGCAGCTACGCCTCGATAGCGCGCGCTGATATGGAGGTAATTTCCTCCGGTTTCATGTCAACCGCGCTCGGAGCCGAACTTTTTGTCCTCGTCTTCGGGGAATACGGCATAGCCCGCGGGCGGAGGGTACATCGTCTTCAACAACACCAAGCGCTTGCGCAGATGTCGGCTCGGCAGTTGACGCGGGCCGGTCTCTACGTCGATGTCGCAGCAGATGCCGTGCAAATAGAGCGTAAGAGTGTCGATGAACGATTGACGGATGTAGTCGGCAAAGGCCGGGCTGTCGCGGTTGAGATTAGTCTGGCGGCGGAGCAGTGCTTGCTTGGCCTGCCAGCTGTCGTCATCTACTTCGCCGTGCACATTGGCGGTCAGTTCCTCACGAATCAGGTTCTTGAATGCGTCGGCTGAATCAGGTGGCAGCTTATCCACCACAAGCGCCGCCAAACGGCGATACAAACGGTAGTGGTATTCGGCGACATCTTGCTCTTTCAGGCCGAAGACCAGAACCGTTTCATTTTCGAAGCTTACTTGCGAGGCCCAGGATTGCCGGCCTTCCGCGGGCCGTTCGCCCACGACAAAGTCGCTCACCTTTTCCAGCGCTCGCTTCTTGCGAGCGGCAGTCGTGGCCACAGCTTTGGCGGCTTTGCGGTCACCGGAACGCTCCAAATAAGGAACCAGCAAAATGGAGATGCGCGGAAGCATAACCGCAATGGCGGCAGGCAGTGCCGCTACCGGCTCTTCCAGGTATTCCTTCAGCACCTCTTCGCTCATGGGAACTGAAGCGCAGAAGTAGCCGATGGTGGTGCTGAGTGGAATGACGTCGGCGCGGCATTTCTCCACAAATTGACCCACGCTGACCCGGGAAAGGCTGGTTTGCGCGGCTATCGTGGGGGTCGGCTCTCTCTGACTGGGCATCTTCCGTTTTCGACCATGATTCTAGCAGGTCGGCTGTTTTCGAACCCGGCAGCGCAAGCCGCGCGGAGCCCATATTAAACTTGAGTGTCAACGTGGAGTTTCTTGTTTCGGCGGGTGAAGCATCCGGTGACATGTATGCCGCCGGCGTTGTAGAACGCCTGCGCGAACATATTCCTTCAGCGCATTTTTATGGATGCGCTGGTCCTCAATTACAGGCTTTGGGCGTTAAACCCGTCATTGACGCCGCGAACCTTTCGGTGGTCGGCCTGGCGGAAGTAGTGGCCCACTTGCCAAGAATTTATGGCGAGTACCGCAAGCTGGTTCGTTACGCGCGCGAGCACCGGCCCGCGGCCGCGCTACTGACGGATAACCCGGATTTTCATTTACGCTTGGCGCGCCATCTGAAACGCATGGGCATTCCGGTTTTCTATCTGGTAGCTCCGCAGGTTTGGGCCTGGCGGCAAGGGCGCGTGAAAACCATTCGCGCCTTGGTGGATAAGCTGTTCTGCCTTTTTCCCTTTGAAGAGCCTTGGTTCCGGGAGCGCGGCGTGGATGCAACCTATATAGGACATCCGCTGGCCACCGCCGCGCACACCACCTTGCCGCGGACTGATTTTCTAAAGATGTACGGCTTGCCTGAGGATCGTCCGCTGCTGGTGCTGCTGCCGGGCAGCCGCGCCGGGGAGGCATTGCGGCATCTTCCCATACTGCTCGATACCGTGGCGCTGCTGCGCCGCAACTTGAGTCTTTCCGTGGTGCTGGCCACCCCGCACGGATTTGCGGAGCGTAGTGTTTTTTCAACTTTTCGGGAACGAATCGCGGATTCGTCCATCAAAGTAATAGAAAACGAGGCTTGGAATTGTATTGGCCATGCCAGCTTGGCTCTAGCGGCCAGCGGCACAGTCACGATGGAAGCGGCTATTCTGGGCACGCCTACGGTGACCTTTTACAAGGTCACTCCGCTGAGTTGGTGGGCAGGCAGGCATCTTGTCAAGGTTCCTTATTTATCCATGGTCAATTTGATCGCCCAAAGCGAGATTGTTCCCGAGCTGATTCAGAACGATATGACACCGGAAAAACTTGCCGCGGCGGCAATGGAGTTGTTGACTAACCCGGCGAGCGTGGAGCGGATGCGCGCAAATCTAGTTCAGGTCCGCGAGGCTTTAACACGTGATGGCGACCCGTTTGAGCGGGCCGCAACAGTGATCGCCGGCGCATTGAGCAGAAATATCCAAGTGGAACAAGAGAGAATAGATTAGTAATGCCCGGCGTCAAACGGATCTTTCATCTTTTCGCTCCAATTTTATTGCTGGCTGGTTGCCTTTCCGGTCAGGAACACGGCGGTCAGGATGTACGCGGAGCGCGCATTGATGTTCAAAAGTACACCATCGATGCCAGCATCAATCCACGGACGCAATCCATTGAAGCTACCGCCAAGATAGATTTCAATCCGCTGGAAAGCGCCAATGAAGCGACCTTTGAACTGAATCCCGCCTTGAACATCTCTAAAGCGGTGGACGGGAAAGGCGCAACGGCGCAAACCACGCGCAATCCCGATTCAAGCCTCCGGGTGGTTTTCGCCAGCGGTCTGCAAAAAGGCCAGCCGACGACATTAGTGCTGAGCTACGACGGAAAGCTGACAGGCGAAGAGGATTCGCCCATTCCAGGAATCAAGTTCGCGGCGCTGCATCCTGATTTCGGCTATTTGCTGTACCCCGCACGCTGGTTCCCGGTTTCCGGTTATACCGTGAACCGCTTTAGCGCCGACCTGCACATCACTGCGCCCGCCGAGTATCACGTGGTGGCCAGTGGAGACGCAAAGACCAGCCCCGGCAAGGACGGCGTCACCGTTTCGTCGTTCCACTATGAGAAGGCCGGCTTTCCAGGTAGCATCGCGATCGTCAAAGGCGAGCCCGCGCGTGTATCTTCTCAAGGCATCTCATCGCAAATTTTCTTCCGGGACAATCACAAAGCCGACGTTCAGCCTTACGGCGAAGAAGTGGGCAAGATCATGACGTACTTCACGTCAGAGTACGGCTTGGCGCCGCAGTCGAATATGACGTTGGTGGAGACCGAAGCGGGCGCGGTGAATGGCTACTCCGCTCCGGGCATTATCTTTTTGGCTCCAAGCTCGGTTGGATTGCCCGGCAATTTGAAGTTATTGGTTAACCAGGTGTCGCGCCAATGGTGGGGCATGTTGACCTCGCCCAGCACGCGTAATCAAATGTGGCTGGAGAATGGACCCGCGCGTTTTTCAGAGATCCTTTATACCGAGCACACAGCCGGCCAAGGCGCCGCCGATGCCGATCTAAAAACCACTTACGTAGAAGCGCTGACCGTAAAAGATCCACCCGTGCTGCAAGCCTCGCGCCTGGAAGATTATTCTCCGGAGTTTTGGGCTTTGACCTCAGCGAAAGGCGCGGCGATTCTCACGATGCTGCGCAACGTGGTTGGTGACGCGAACTTCAAGAAGGGTCTGAAAGCGTTCCTGGATAAATACAGTTGGCAATCCGCCAATAGCGACGATTTCCGCAAGATTATGGAGCAAGCAGCGAACCAGGAGCTGCGCTACTTCTTTGTGCAGTGGCTTCAATCGAGCGGCTCGCCCGAGTTCAAGCTGGAATACACGGTGTTCCGCACGGCTACAGGGTTTCGTGTAGTGGGAAAGATCAACCAGGATCTGGATACCTTCCGCATGCCGGTGGATCTGCGTATTGAGACCGAAGGCAACCCGGAAGATAAGAAGGTTGAGGTGACCGGTACGTCTTCCGAATTCAGCGTGGATACCTTCGGTAAACCGCGCAAATTAACGCTGGACCCGAATCACATTCTTTTGCGGCTGGATTCGACCATGGAAATCGCTGTGGCGATCCGCCGCGGCGAACAATTCGTCCAGATCAACGATTACTCCAACGCGCTAAGGGAATTGCAAAAAGCGTTGGAGGTAAATAAGAATAGCTCTCTTGCCCACTACCGGATAGGCGAGTTGTTCTTTAAGCAGAACAATTTCCAGGCGGCAGCGAATGAGTTTCGGGCAGCCATTAACGGCGACCTGGACCCGAAGTGGACCGAAGTGTGGTCACATGTCAATTTGGGTAAGATTTTTGACGTAACCGGCCAACGCGACCGTGCCGTCAACGAATATAAGCAAGCCATTCGCATTCACGACAATACGGGCGGCGCACAAGAGGAAGCAGCCAAATATTCGGGCAAAGCGTACGAGCAAAAAAATTCCGAAATGGCGCAATAAACCGGTCGAGGAAAGTTTTAAGTGTAAATCTTAGGCCCTAAAGCATCAAAAAGATTGTCTGGTAATCGGCCGTCGGGACACTAGTACTTGCAGGAAATAGAAACCTGGCTAACCCATACGTAGGATGCCAAACACCCGGTATGAATGATAACCTTTGAGGGTACCCGGGAAAGAGGAGATTTTTGGACGACAAACTAAAGGACCTGATGCAGGAATTAGGAAACGCCATCAATGAGTCCCTTTCCGATTCTGATCGCATCGCAGGTGCCATCGGCGAGATCAAGCGCGCCGGTTATGACGTGTTTTTAGTGCTGGAAGCAACGATCGGGTTCAACAAACGCGACGACAGCGAAGACGATTCCGAAGGCGAGGACGCCAAACCGGAATCAGAACGCCAAATGCACTATGAATCCGCGGGCAAGATTCGTCTTACCTCGCAGGATCAGAAATTTTTGCGTGCGTTGAAAATTTCAGTCGAAGAAGAAAGCAAGTAGTTCCTTGGCGGAGATACTAACCGATCAGTTCCCGGTACACCGAGTACGTGCTATCCACCGCGCGCCGCCATGGGTATGTCTCGGCGTGCGCGTGTCCCAACCCTGCTAGAGTTGCCGCCAATTGCGGATCGTCAGCCAGCCGTGCGAGCGCTTCGGTAATCTGTTCCGTGCTCTCTGGGTCTACCAGGACGGCGGCATCACCTGCGACCTCAGGCAAGGCGGAACGGTTTGAGGTCACAACTGGTATGCCGCGGGCCATCGCCTCCAATACAGGCATGCCGAAGCCTTCGTCGAGTGAGGGGAAGGCGAAAATAGACGCGCGCGCGTACAGCTGTTCCAAGGCCGAAGTGGAAACATAGCCGGTGATATCTATGCGATCGCGGCAACGGCTCTCTTCAATGCGCCGCAAGATTCGGTCGGCTCCGTATCCCGTCGGTGAACCAGCCAACACCAGGCGCCAGTGGTGACGCTCGGGCATGGCTTCGAATGCTTCCACCAGGCGCGCGACGTTCTTGCGAACCTGCAAAGCGCCTACAAATAAAATCACCTTCTCACGCTGCGCCTGCTCTCTACGGATGGGCACCCGCACACCATGCGGGATCACGCGAATGCGGGCCGGTTCTACGGAGAGCAGACTCGCGACCTGCCCGGCGGTAAAGCTTGAGACCGTGATGATGAGATCTGAATTTTGGGCAGCTTGCCGGGCCTGCGTGGTGAAGCGTTGCTGAAAAGCGGTGGACGAGTAGTTCCCAGTCATCACGAATAGATCGTGAAAGGTGGAAACCACTTTCTTGGTTGGCCGCGCGTCCACGCGTTGATTAAGCACATGGAATAGATCGGCTCTGAACGTAGGGAAACCCGGAAGCAACAATCGCCGCCGCACATTGGGAGCACTTGGACTGGGAGAATGGCGCAACTGTTTCGCGCGATAGCAGTGCAGGAATTCATCCTCGGTGTGCAACGCGGCGAGTCCGTCTAACAGTTCCCGCGAGTAGACCGCGATTCCGGAAGGACGTGGATCCACGCTATAGGTGGCATCGAGCGCAATTCGCAAGCTTCATCTTTACATGCCATATTGCTTCAGCTTGCGGTACAAAGTAGTTCTGCTGATCTCCAGCAGGCTACAGGTGAGCTGGCGATCGCCTTTGGCCACGCGCAGGGCATGCAGAATGGCGCGGCGCTCCACCTCGGCAAGCGGAATGACTTGTTCTCCGGCTGCTTCCAGATTTTGCGGCGCGGCTAGATGCTGCTGTTCCTGACACCGGTTCATCATGATGGAAGGAAGATCGACCACGGAAAGCCACGGACCCGAGTTCATAGCAACCATCGCTTTCACCGTTTGTTCGAGTTCGCGAACGTTACCCGGCCAATCATAGGCAAGCAAAGTGTCCATCACTTCATCTGTCGTCCTATGGCCATTGCCGTGGCGCTGCAGGAAATGCAAGATCAACGTGGGAATGTCATCCTTGCGTTCGCGCAAGGGAGGCATGCGCAGCCGCATCACGTTCAAGCGGTAGTACAGATCTTGACGGAAGCGTTTCTCCTCCACCTCCCTTGCTAAGTCGCGGTTGGTGGCCGCGATCACGCGGAAGTTAGAACTGCGTGGGGACAAGCCACCCACGGAACGGAATTCTTTCTCCTGCAGCACCCGCAACAGCTTCACCTGCAGGTCAAGCGGCAGTTCGCCAATCTCGTCAAAGAAGGCTGTTCCACCGTTGGCCTTATCCAGTAGCCCGAGTTTCTGATTGAACGCGCCGGTGAACGCGCCTTTCTCATGGCCGAATAACTCCGCTTCCATCAACGGGCCGACCAACGCGGAACAATCCACCACGACAAACGCGCCGCGGCCCTCCACGTTGTGTATCGCGTGCGCCACTACTTCCTTGCCCGTGCCGGTTTCCCCTTGTAGCAACACCGGGAACCTGGATTTGCCCATGCGCGGAATCAGCTCATGCATTTTGCGCATGGCCGGAGAATTTCCCACCAGCGTGCTGAGCGGAGACAGGTCGTAGGCAAGTTGCGGTTTCAGGAAGAACCTCTGAGGGCTACAAACACCCTCTAGATGTAGGTGCGGAATGCCCCGAGGAATTCTCTAAACGGGTTAAGGAAGCGTCTCGCCGGGGGACACCGCCGGTAAAGTCTCGTCCAGCCGCACCACAAAGACGGTTTTATTTTCCACGTTCAGCTGTGCCGCTAATTTACGCGCGGCCTCCATCGAACGCTCTTTCCCCACCAACACGCACCATTGCGTCGCGCGACCGCGTCTCATCCGCAGCTCGGCGGAGCCATAACGCTGCTCATAGCGCAAACGCGCCTGCCGCGCATTTTCATAGACCGTGAAAGCACCCACTTGCACCGAATAGAAATCGTCGGAAGGAATGTCTTTGGGCGCATTGATCACTTCCAAGCGCACCCGGCCCGTGCCCGGCCCCAGCAGATCAATCTTCCGCGCGGCCGCCTTGGAAAGATCGATGATGCGACCATCCACAAAAGGCCCGCGATCTATGACGCGCACGTTGACCGCTTTATCGTTTGACACGTTGGTGACTTTCAACCACGTATTGAAGGGCATGGTGCGATGCGCGGCCACCAGCGTTTCCATATCGTAGATCTCGCCGTCGGCAGCGCGGCGGCCGTGATAGGGAATGCCATACCAGCTAGCCAAGCCTTGTTCCGTATAGCCTGGGCGAACAACAATAGGTTCGCTTGCTTGATGCCCGTTGGACTTTGCAGAGGACGCGGCCCCCGTGGGGCGCGGAGCGGACGGAACTCCAGCCATGCGTTTATTTTTTCTTCCGCAAGCTGAGGCGAGCAACAAACATGCGGCCATCATCACCGCTGCTGCTCTGGTCCATTCGCGTGTTCGCCATATACGCACATCCTCATCCTCCATCACAACGGTGGGTGTACGCAAGTGCGGCATGTACGCTTCGCGCCCGGTTTCAGGCTAAAACAAATTCCGGTCAGTGCGTTTTACCCGCCGCGAACGCATGCCTTCCACTTCTCAAAAATTGCCATGCGAATTTTTTTCTTGACTTCTATTCAGAACAACTTTATATATGAATCACACTGCGATCTTTACAAAGATTGCAAATTTTTACGTTAGGGAGAATGACTCGATGAAGAACGCAGCTAAAAAGGCAGTTAAGAAAGCCGTTAAAAAAGCTCCTGCCAAGAAGAAGAAGTAAATGAAAGGCCCGCGTTAGCGGGTTTCATTAAACCAAAAATGTCGCCTCCGGGTTTCCTGGAGGCGATTTTTTTTGGCCTATACACAAAAGGGCGCTGGCCAAAGCCAGCGCCCTTTTAAACGAACAACCGACGATCGCGTTTAGGGAAGCGTGTAGCGCAAGTCGATGAAGACCATGTTGGTGTGGGCGGTCTTCGGCGCGCCGGCGGGAACAGCCCATGGATCACGCCACACATACGAATATTGGTTGATGAGCGAGAGCGCGCCGTAGTTGGCGTT
This sequence comes from Bryobacteraceae bacterium, assembly GCA_036488895.1. Taxonomy (GTDB): domain Bacteria; phylum Acidobacteriota; class Terriglobia; order Bryobacterales; family Bryobacteraceae; genus Bog-105. The sequence continues at coordinate 28,175 of DASXGT010000206.1, forward strand.
CTTCCAAAGTATCCGAGTGTAGTCGACGGTGAGTTCCTGGATGGAGCGGTTGAATAGCGTATTGGTGCCACCGAAGCCGTAACCGGAATAGGAAGGCTTGGCCGGAGTGCTGCCGGATGCCGTGGGATCAAACGAAACATTTTTTCCTACATAAGCGCCGCCGTAGTAAAGGGCGAGTTGGGAATTTTTACCGATGTTGAATTCGAGACCATCCACTGTGGAGTAGCTGTGCAGCGGCGAGATGCTGCCATCGGGACGAACCACGACATCGGGCGCGAGGCCGAAGATGTAGCGTCCGCCGCCATCGCTAAAGAACGTGTTCGCGATCAAGTGAACGTTCTTGACGATTTCAAGATTCGCGTTGACCTCTCCGCCGTAACCGATGGCCGTGTGTGAACCCGCGGCCGAAGCAAGCACGCTGGGAAGGACATACGACTTGAAGCCGCTGACCAAGCCCGCGATTTCCACGTGCATCAACTTATCGCCGGCGTGACCATCATAAGCAGCCTTGGCAATAATGTCCGGGAACCAATTGGGAACACCTTGGATGGAGCCACCCGGCTGGAACTGCGTAGCCAGCGCCGAATTCAGAGCCGCCGGCAACACTCCGCCAGTTGAACCGGAACCGCCGCCCAAATACTGTTGCGGATTTTCGAGTGCAACACCGAAGGCGACGTTTTCCGAAGGATGCGCTATAAAGCGCACCTGCGGCGCACGCGTCCATACCAAGCCCAGTTGGTAATTGGTGTCCATGTTTTGGCTGTAGAAGATATCGCTGGGGAGGGGTGAAAGGCCAACGCGATTCGGCGTCAAAAGACTCCAATCCTGTCCGCCTAGAACTTCAAATCCATCCTTCTGCACATCCACAAAATAGTTGCGCAGCCGCATGCCATCAGAGTTGCTGGTGACCTGCAAGCCGGTGCTGTCGTTGTTAAACAAGAAGTCAGCCTCAAGGTAGCCGAGGACTTTCGCGCCCATGTAGTTCGAATCTACGCGGAACCCAACGCGCGAGTTCTGCGCGGAGAAACCGGTTTCCGAGAGGTGCCCGCCCGCCACGGTGTTGAACGGGATGCCGCCAAAGTTCGTTCCGATACCGCTGCCCACATTGGTGGAGCGCCCATAGAACGTCAAATCCATAAAGCCGAGCGGCGTCAGCGTGGTGTTGCCGAGACGAATAGAAAGCGGCGATGGCTTGGTGTCATCTTTCTGCATGCGGCGCGGCAGGCCAGCCACGTCAGGGTGCAGCGCGTTGGTAGTTACCGGCACCAAAGTGGCCGGCGCATCAGCCGTCTTGGCGGCGACTGTGGCAGTAGGCGCGGCTGCAGCGGCGGCGCTTGCGGCAGTCTGCATTTTGCCAAGGATCTGCTGTTGCTCTTCCATGGCTTGTTGCAGTTTCTTAATCTGTTCTTGCTGCGCGGCAATGCGCGCGCGCAATTCTTCCAGGCTTTCGGGGGTTGCAGGCGCGGCGGTGCTTTGCGCCGCCACGGTGGAATTTGTGTTGGCGGCGCCTGCCTGTGCCCACAAATGCATGCTCAAAGTGGACATGCAAAGCGCACTCATTAGTAGTTTTCTTTTCATAATCTCCCTGGCAAACCTCACCAAGTTACCGGGATACTATTACAGGGAGATTACGGTTTCATGACTAAGTGGAAACCCCTACCATCAGGACTTTAGATAAGGGTAAGCCGCTTCCCGTAAAATAGAAGAACCCGCATGTCCGAACGCCCGTTCGTTCACCTCCACTGCCATACCGACTACTCGCTGCTCGACGGAGCTTGCGATATCAAGAAGCTCATGACGCTGGTCAAGAGCCAGGAAATGCCCTCTGTGGCGTTAACCGACCACGGAAACCTCTTCGGAGCCGTCGAATTCTACAACGAGGCCACTAGCCAAGGCGTCCATCCGGTCATCGGCTGCGAGGTCTACGTCTCACAGCAGGGTCACAAAACCCGTTCCGATACAGACCGTTACAACCACCTGGTGCTCTTGTGTGAAACGCAGGAGGGCTACAAAAACCTGATCAACCTGGTTTCCACCGGCTATCTGGACGGTTTTTACTATAAGCCGCGCATCGATAAAGATTTACTGGCCCGGCATTCAAAAGGATTGATTGGCCTTTCCGCCTGCCTGCGCGGCGATGTGAATGAGACGCTGCTGGCCGATAAATATGAGGAAGCGCGCCGCCTTACCAACGAATACACAGATCTATTCGGCCGGAACAATTTTTTCCTGGAGATGCAGGATCACGGACTCGACCAGGATAAAGTATTGCTGCCACAGGTCAATCGGCTCGCCTCCGATACCGGCATTCCGCTGGTAGTGACCAATGATTCGCATTACCTGACGCACGACGACGTACGCGCACATGAGATTCTGCTTTGCATCCAGACGGGCAAGACCATGTCCGATCCGAACCGGATGCGCTTCACGACACCGGACTTCTATGTGAAGACGCGCGCGGAGATGTTGAAGCTGTTCGGCGAAGTGGAACACGCCATGGACCGGACCTGGGACATTGCACAGCGCTGCCACGTGAAACTGGAAAAGGTTAAAGATCCGTTTCCGCGTTTTGACGTCCCGCAGGAACACACCGCCGACAGTTTTTTTGCTTATGTGGCGCGCGAAGGTTTCGAAAAACGGCGTCCTCGCCTGGAAGCATTACGCCAACAAGGGAAACTGAAACACGATATTCCGGAATATGTCGACCGGCTGGAGCTGGAAATTCGCATGATCCAGCAAATGAAATTCTCCGGTTATTTTTTGATTGTCTGGGATTTCATCCGATTTTCGAAGCAGCGGAAAATTCCCGTGGGTCCGGGCCGCGGCTCGGCTGCCGGCAGCTTGGTCGGTTATGCAATGGAGATCACGGATATCGATCCGCTGGAATATGGCCTGCTGTTTGAGCGCTTCCTGAACCCGGAGCGCATCAGCATGCCGGATATCGACATTGATTTCTGCACCAACCGGCGCGGCGAAGTCATTCAGTACGTCACTGAAAAATATGGCCGCGATCAAGTGGCGCAGATCATCACGTTCGGCACGCTCGCCGCTAAAGCCGCGATCAAAGATGTTGGCCGCGTGCTGGATATGAGCTACGCCGATGTGGATCGCATATCGAAGCTGGTTCCCAAGCAACTGAACATCAAGCTAGAAAAGGCCGTGGAAGATCCGGAGATGAAAGAGCTTTCCTCGCGCGAGCCGCGGGTGAAAGAAGTTCTCGATATCAGCATGCGGCTGGAAGGGGTCTGCCGCAATGCGGGCATGCACGCGGCAGGCGTAGTGATCTCATCCGTCCCGCTCAAAGAGCTGGTGCCGCTGTGCGTCACGAACAAAACCGAAATTGTGACGCAGTACGACATGCTCGGGCTGGAAAAGCTCGGGCTGTTGAAGATGGACTTCCTGGGCCTCACCACGCTGACCATCATCGATGAGGCGATGAAGCTGATCCAGAAATATCGCGACGAAACGATCATTGTTGAAGATCTTCCGCTGGACGATACGTACACGTACGAGAGAATCTTCTCGACGGGTTTCACCAGCGGCGTTTTCCAGTTTGAATCGTCGGGCATGCAGGACATCCTGCGGCGCTATCAACCCAACCGCATCGAAGATTTGTGCGCACTGAATGCGCTCTACCGCCCCGGTCCAATTCAGGGCGGCATGATTCCTGACTTTATCGATCGCAAGCATGGCCGCAAGCCCATCGTCTATGACGTGCCGGAGTTGGAAGAGCTTCTCTCAGAGACGTACGGCGTGATCCTCTACCAGGAGCAGGTCATGCAGATTTCGAATAAGCTGGCGGGCTACTCCCTGGGTGATGCCGATATTCTGCGCCGCGCCATGGGTAAAAAGAGCGCCGCCGAGATGGCTAAACAGCGAGAACGCTTTATCGCCGGTTCGTCCGCGCGCGGACTGCCACCCAAGAAGACCGCCAAAATCTTCGACCTGATGGAGCAGTTTGCCGGCTATGGCTTCAATAAGTCCCACTCGGCTGCTTATGCGTACCTCGCCTACGTCACCGCTTACCTCAAAGCCCACTATGCGGTGGAATTCATGTCGGCGTTGCTTACATCTGAATCGGGCAACACCGATAAGGTAGTCAAGTACATCAATGAATGCCGTGATATGGGCATCAAGGTGCTACCGCCCGACGTCAATCAGAGCGATCTAAATTTTACTCCCGCCGGTGACGCCATCCGTTTCGGCCTGGGCGGCGTGAAGAACGTAGGCAACAATGCCGTGGACGCCATTGTGGCCGCGCGCGTGGAAGGCGGAGCGTTCACTTCCATCTATGACTTTTGCGACCGCATCAACCTGGGAGCCGTAAACCGGCGTGTGGTGGAGAGCCTGATCAAAGCAGGCGCGCTCGATTCCACGGGCGCCAACCGCGCTCAATTGTCAGAAGCAATTGACCGCGCGATTGATTCCGGCTTGCGCTCTTCACGCGACCGCGCCATGGGCCAGCACGGCCTCTTCGGCATGGTGGAAGAAGAGATGAAGACCGAGTATCCGCTGGCGAAATTGCCTGATTGGACAATGGAGCAGAAACTGGCCGGCGAAAAAGAGCTGCTGGGCATCTATGTTTCCGGTCACCCGCTGGACCGCTTCAAAGAAAAAATCTCAGACTTGGCCACGCACTTTACTGACAAGCTGGAGGGTTTGGAGAAAGGGGTTTCGGTGATCATGTGCGGCCTGCTCACCGGCGTTGTCCGGAAAACCAATCGCGAGGGTAAGTATTGGGCCGCGATGAAGCTAGATGATGGCCGCGGAACGGCCGACGCCATGGTCTTTGCCACCCGTTATGAGGAACTGCTGGGCGCCATACAGGAGGAGGCCGCCGTATTCATCCGTGCCTCCATTCTGCCTGAGGAAGGGGCTCCGCCGAAACTTTCCATTCAAGAGATGATTAAGCTGGAAGATGCGCGAGTGGATTTGCCCTCGGTGATTTCTATCCGCATATGGCTGAAAGATGAGACCTCAATTGAAAAGGCAAATGCTTTGAGCGAATTGTTCACGCGCAAGCGCGGCTCGACGGAGGTGCGCCTCCGTTTGGAAAAGGTCCGCGATTTCCAGGTGGTGATGGACGTGGCGGAAAAGGTCCGCCCCGACCGCGAGTTTCGCGCCGAGCTTGAAAAGATCTGCGGGCCGGAATCCATGGAGATTCTGGCGGGCTGATATGGCTGACGACCTAGATCTCGATACGCCTGAAGAACCGGCCGCCGCCCCAGTCGCGCCTAACCCGGCTTCCAACTCCAGATGGCAGCGCGTCCAATTGGCACGCCATCCGAAACGCCCGCACTCGCGCGACTACATTCAAGGCCTGATCACCGGCTTTGAAGAGTTGCATGGCGACCGTTTCTTTGGCGACGACAAATCCATCATTGCCGGCATGGGCTTTTTTGAAGGCCAGCCCGTGATGATGATTGCCCAGGAAAAAGGCCGCGACACCAAAGAAAAGTTGCTGCGCAATTTCGGCATGCCGAAGCCGGAAGGTTATCGCAAAGCCATCCGCGTCATGCAACTGGCGGCTAAATATAGACGCCCCATTATTACCTTCATCGATACTCCCGGCGCATACCCGGGCATTGACGCGGAAGAGCGCGGCCAGGCAGAAGCCATCGCATATAACCTGCGTGAGATGTCCCGGTTGAGCAGTCCGGTGATCAGCGTGGTGATCGGCGAAGGCGGCAGCGGCGGCGCACTGGGCATTGGCGTCGCCAACCGTGTCTACATGCTGGAGAACGCCTATTACAGCGTGATCACGCCGGAAAGCTGTGCCGCTATCATCTATCGCGATTCCGGTAAAGCGCCTGAGGCCGCAGCCGCGCTGCGCATTACCGCCGACGATCTTTTGGAACTGAAAGTGATTGACGGTATTGTGCCAGAACCGCCCGGAGGGGCGCATTTGGACCCCGAAGCGGCCATTGTAGCACTGCGTGACACTCTGAAAAATGCTTTGAGCGAACTATCTGTCTATCCCGCGGAACAGCTCATTCGCGATCGCGTAAAGAAATTCCGGCAGATGGGCAACTTTTTTAGCGAGCTACCTTGAATAAAATCGGTTTAATTATTGCTGCTTTCGTAGTTGCTTTCCTGGGACTGATGGCTTACTCGACCTTGCATGGACCACGCTTCCGCGTGGAAGTCTGCATGGCCTACCAGGGCCGGACGAATTGCCGGACCGTGAGCGCCAAAAGCGAGGCGGCGGCGGTGCGCTCAGGGTCGGAGAACGCATGTGCCGATATCGCCTCGGGCGTGACCGACACCATGCGTTGCGATGCCTCCGAGCCGCGGAGCGTCCGCTGGCTCAGCCGGCCCGAAAAGTAAACTAAAACTGTTCGTCGGCTGAAGGTCCGTACAGGCCGGGGACCGGGATATTCAACAAGCGAAGATAGACTCCGAGCTGGGCGCGGTGATGCACCAGATGGTTAAGAAACATGGTGCGGTAAAGAACCATCCGCGGCGCATCCACCAAAACATTCCCTTTGTAAGACAGTTTCCAGCTCTGGCGGAGGGCGTCGTCCGAACTAGCAGCCAATTCAGACCTGGCTTGGGACGAGGTCCGGTCCAGTTCCGAGAGCAAGTGCTGCGTGGATTCGAAAACGAAGCCTGGAAATTTTTCTCTGTCCATGTCGAGTTCCGGCGTTGTGAGGATACGCGTACAGAACTCCGGAAGGCGGGCAGCGTGAAGGGCCAGACGGCCGATGGCCATGGATTTCTCGTGCGGCTTCCACTGCGGGTCATTCTCAGGGATGCGCTCCAGAGTGCGGCGCGTATTTTTGATTTCGCTGTCGTAGTCAAGAAGAAGGGTTTCAGAGATAGTCATAGAAGTTTCAGGGCCGTATGCCGGCAATTTTCAATTGAATACGGTAGACGTTGTTGCTTGCCATAATATACAGCGTTTTTCCATCCCCGCCGCCAAACGCCAGGTTCCCGCATCTCTCGGGGACATCAATCGTTCCGATGTGTTTTAGCTCCGGCGAAAAGATCCAGATGCCACCGGGGCCGGTGCTATAGATATTGCCGTGCTGGTCTACCTTCATGCCGTCGGGCGCACCCACCCTGGGATCGGAAGTAACATTAGCAATCAGCTTGCCGTTGCTGACTGACCCATCAGCCTCCACGTCATAACGCATCCAAATTTTCTTTTTTTCGTCCGAGCAATTCACATACAAATACTTCTCATCGGGCGAAAAGGCGAGCCCATTGGGACGAGGCAGGTCAGAAATCAGGAGGCCCAGTTTATCATTTGCGGGCGGAGCGCCGGCCGCGTGCTGCCGTGCTCCCCCCAACCGGTAGACGCCATTCACCGGCTGTTCTTTCTTGGGGTCATTATCAAGCTGCGAGGCAAGACCATACGGAGGGTCAGTGAAATAGAGCGCACCGTCGCTCTTGTACACCAAATCGTTCGGGCTGTTCAGCTTTTTGCCTTTATAGTGGTCAGCCAGAACGGTGATTTGGCCGTGCGGGTCCATGGTCTCCAAACGCCATACGTTACGCAGGGCATGCCCCGCCACCGTCAGGCGCCCTTGCGAATCCAAAGTCATGCCATTCGAGCCCGGCTCTTTTCCGCCAAATGGAGTGGCTTCCTTCCAACCGCTCGGGTGAATGAAGGTCTCGGTGCTGGTTGACCCTGGCGTCCACTTCAGAATTTTGTTCGCCGGAATATCGGCAAACAGGAGAAAGCCTGAATGTATCCACACCGGCCCTTCCGTCCAAGTAAATCCGCTGGCGATCTTTTCAAGTTTTGCCCCGGCGGGGACTATTGTGTCCAAAGTTGCGCTCATTTTCTCTACTTTCACTGGCTGTTGTGCCGTTGCGATGCCGATAGCACAAAGCGCGCTAGACGCCCAAAGAATCCGTTTGAGTTTCACGGCGCGATTGTATAACAGCAATAGTTTTGCGTTCAGTGCTTATTGAATTTCGGCTCTACGCCTAAGTTATACATCAGGAAGGAATAAATATCGGCGGTCTGTTCGAGCGTCTTAGTAGTGCTGCTGGGTCCGTGACCGGAATTCGTGTCTATGCGGATTAGAACCGGGTTTGCGGGGCTGGCCGCCGCCTGCAGCGCGGCGGCGTATTTAAAGGAGTGCCCTGGAACCACGCGGTCATCGTGATCCGCCGTTGTGATCAATACCGATGGATATTTTGTCCCAGCTCGAATATTATGCACCGGCGAATAGCCGTAGAGCACCTTGAACTCTGCTGGATTTTCACTCGATCCGTAGTCGGCGATCCAATTCCAGCCGATGGTGAACTTCTGGAAACGCAGCATATCCATCACGCCCGCTTGCGCCACCACGGCGCGAAACAGATCAGGCCGCTGGTTGGTCACCGCCCCCATAAGCAATCCTCCGTTCGAGGCGCCCTGCGCGGCCAACTTCGTATGGGATGTGTATTTGTTCGCGATCAGCCACTCGCCGGCCGCAATAAAATCATCGAAAACATTTTGCTTCCGCTGCTTCATGCCAGCCTGATGCCATTTCTCGCCGTATTCGCCGCCGCCGCGAATATTGGCGGACGCATAAACAAATCCCTGCTCCAGTAAAACCGTCCGCAGAGACGAAAAGACAGGCGAAATATTGATATTGAATCCGCCATAAGCGTAAAGCAGCGTCGGATTTGTACCGTCGAGCTTTAAGCCCTTCCGGTAGACCAGGAACATCGGAATGCGCGTGCCGTCTTTGCTCGGATAGAAGACTTCTTTCGATTCGAAACGGGCGGGGTCAAAGCCGGGGATATCCGGCGAGCGGAATACGCTGCTCTGCTTCGTGGCAATGTCATAGCGGTAAATGGTGGGAGGAACATTGAGAGAAGTGAAGTCATAGAAAACGTATTTGGCGCCCTGCTCGCCCTCGAAGCCCGAGGCCGAGCCCTTCCCCGGCAGCTTAATTTCGTTCTCCAACTTTCCGTCCAGGTTATAGGTGTACGTGTGTGTCGCCACGTCCTCCAAATAGCTGGCAAAAAGTTTGCCGCCCGCTTCAGTCGCCTTATCCAGCGTCACCGGCTTTTCGGGAATCACATCGTGCCAGGGTACGGAGGCGTTGGCTGGATCATAAACGGCCACGCGCGAATTCGGGGCCTTGGCATTGGTGAGGATGAAAAACTTTTCTCCCGAATTACCAACGACTTGGTATTGATCATCCGTGATCTCCGCAACAATGGGGCGGAACGTCTTCTCTTGGTGCGTCAAGTCACGGTAAAATAGCGCGTTTCCATCTTTGCCCTGCCCGCGTTCTCTCACGTCCAAAATCGCGAAGCGTTCATCTTCGGTGGTATCCACGGTGTGAAAGCGCTGCGGATGCTGGCGGTCTTCATAGATCAGATCATCCTCCGATTGCGGTGTTCCGACCTTATGGAAATAAACCGACTGAAATTCGTTTTTCGACAATAACTCTTGCCCCGCGGCAGGCGAGGGATAGCGGCTGTAGAAAACACCGTTGTCTGCCCACGCCAGTCCGCTAACCTTTAACCATTGCAAATGGTCGGGCAGAACCTTGCCCGTAGCGATCTCAATGATGTACCCGTCTTCCCAGTCGGAGCCGCCGGCCGACACCGTATAGGCTAGATACTTTGCATCTTTTGAAATGGAAAAACTAAGCAGCCGCGATGTGCCGTCCTTGGAAAGGGTATTCGGGTCCAGCAGCAGGCGCGCTTCACCCGTTAGGCCTTTCTGCACGTAAAGGACGCTTTGGTTTTGCAATCCACTATTCTTCCGGTAGAAGAGCCATTCACCGCGCTGCACCGGGAGCGTATATTTGGCGAAGTTGTAGACCTCGCTAAGACGTTCTTTCACTTGGCTGCGATAAGGGATTCGATTGAGGTACGCCGCGGTCACTTGATTTTCGGCATTGACCCAGGCGGTGGTCTCGGCGGAACGGTCATCTTCCAGCCAGCGGTAAGGATCGGCTACCTTCACTCCGTGATAATCATCCACTTGATTGGCTTTGCGTGGTTGCGGGTAGGTCATGGTTTGGGAAACGGCCGGACTCGCCAGCATGCCTATGGCAATCACAACTGGAATCGCATACGAATGAAGGAAACGCGTCTGTCTCGGCATAGAGGTCAAGCAAGGAATACGGCGGAAAGTTTTGATTGGAAGAGCATAGCATCTCTCCGGCTGCTTCGTGCTAACGGCCGCCGTTCGCGGCCAGCAGCTTTGCCAACCCGCGGCACTCATGCGCACCTGGTCGCCACTTGCGATCAGGACCCAACCCTCTGACCGGCGGTCGCGATGAATCTCCCTAACAAAGTCAATGTTCAACGATCGCTGAACGATGAATACGAATGAATTTCTTCGCATCAAGCTGCGTTTCCATGTGCTTAATGCTCTCTCGAAGCAAATGTTTCTTGCCGGCGGCGTGCAGGCAAACGTAATAGTCGGCGGCTTCAATCCAGGCAATTTCATTCACATTGATGAGAATATCCTTTGGCCCGGAACGCACGACAAACCGCACAGGACGTATGGGCTCCGCAACAGTGAGAGACTCCAATGCCGTCAGCGCGGTCGTGAATTTATCCTGAGTGACCAGCGCGGCTTCCATTTCTTTTCGTTGTTTCACGCGCTGGATCGCTTCCTGAAATCGCGCCGGTTCAATGGGCTTCAGCAGATAATCCAAAGCATGAACAGCGAAAGCCTGGATGGCATAGCTGTCGTAGGCGGTAACGAAAACATTCATCGGCCGCTTGCGGACGCCCATTTGCTTCACTACGTCGAACCCGCTGATTCCGGGGCATGTGAATATCCAGCAGGAGCAAATCCACTTCGTGTGAGAGCAAGACTTCCAGCACTTCTTTGCCGTTCCGGCACTCCCGCACTATTTGAAAATCCGGATCGGCCGATAGCAGACGTTGATCCGTTCTCGCGCGAGCGGCTCATCATCCGTGATGACTGCCTTAAGCATCATTGCGCCGCCCGTTCATAGGGAATCTCAATGGTTACTTCAAAGCCGCCGCACACCGGCATGCCGGCTCGAAAGACAAACGGCTGTTGGTAAAAATGATCCAGCCGTTCCCGCGTATTCTTAAGGCCGATGCCGCAACCCGGCAGACTGTGACCGTCCGTGCCAGGACCGCTGTCGCGAATGCCATTTTTACCGCGCGGCAGGAAAGCGCGTCCGCCATCTCCCGATCACAAGCGCGGATCTTACCTAATCATACGTAGGCCGGTGTTCTACACTAATTGCTACTGGCGGCATCCCCTCAGGCCGCGCGGTCCCCGAAGAACTTACTCTGACAAAGGACCAGCAGCACCTATACCTACCTATATGTTTCGAGCCAGTCTTAGCGGTTCACTCGCTCTCCTGCTTACGCTCAACCCAATGGTCAACCTACTGGGCGGCGCTTTGCCCGAAAAGAAATTTGACCTGACAATTGAAAACATCATGCGCGGTGTAAATCTGGCGGGCACGGAACCGGCGCAGGTGCGGTGGTCCGGCGATAGCTCCACAATTTATTTTCAATGGAAGCAAGCTTCCGACCCGGCGAGCGCTCCGAACGATACGTATGCGGTGAGCCGCGACAACCCGACACCGAGGAAACTCTCCGAGGATGAAGCACGCTTAGCGCCTCCCACTTCGGTGGACACGAACCGGGATCGAAGCTTGAGCGTATTTGCGCAGGACGGAGATATCGCCGTCATCGATAACGCGACTGGCAAACGCCGCCAGGTGACCAAGACGGTAGAACCCGAAACGAATCCGCGCTTTGTTCCCGATGGCCGCCA